>JAVBQR010000059.1:0-12840 GCA_031548865.1 Planctomycetota bacterium | reverse complement strand
TGCGGTATTTCTTGGTCGCTGTTACCATTGCTCATCATGATATTACCTCCAAAAAACAGAACAAACGGACAGGGACCCTGAAACGTTTCAAGGTTTGCCCAGCGGATAACCTGCGACGCCTTGGTTTTCCGCCTTTCATTTTACTGCAGAGGTTAGGGTGTTCTGTTTTATGAAACATGATGTAAATAAATGGCTTTAACATACGGTTTGAGTTGATTTAAATAGCCTCTGTTACGAAATAATTGCGTCACCCTGTTTTGCTTTGGATGTCGGTTATTGAATGGTGGGATGGCATGCGCAACTTCTTGCCTCGACGCTTGGATAACGCTCAAGTGTCGGCTGCGGAGGCCAAGGAGCGTGTATACAGGGGGCAGTTCTGGCTACGATACCAAAGGTGCCACAGAGCAATATTGCCTCCATCACGGCGAATGCGGATCCCGGCAGAGTGATCTCGCCGACCCATATTCGCAACCCCGGCGGGGGCAGGAAGCGAAAGCGGGATCGAATGCCTTCCTTGGCGGAAGACATGGAGGCGCTGCTCATGCCGGTGTCCCAGGGCGACTTGGATTCACCGTTGCGGTGGACGACAAAAAGCCTGCGGCAAATCTCGGATGCGCTTCGGGAAAATGGGCACAAAGTCAGTCACAGAGTCGTGGGCGACATTCTGCGTGATTTAGGATACAGCCTGCATGGCAACCAGGAGACGCTGGAGAGCAAGGATCATTCAGGCCGGGATGCGCAATTCCAGTATATCAACAATATAGTCAAAGAGTTCATGGCGTCTGGCGATCCGGTCATCGCGGTTGATACCAGGAGGAAGAAGCTGGCCGGAGTGGGCGAAAACAAGAAGCATAATCCACATTTCCAAGGATGTGCCGGGGAAGCCAATCTCCACGATTTTCCCGCCCCCGGCATGTGCCGCGCCCCCTCCACTAATGCAGGCAACCCTTCCTGGGAACTGGGGGTGCTGGATCATCACGACGCCGCGGCATTCGCCGTCTTCTCCATTCTCCGATGGTGGGATCAGGGAGGCAGTCTGGCTTACCCGTCAGCGAAACGATTGTTGATAACAGCCGCTGGCAGCGGATCATACAAAGCGCGGCTCCACGTATGGAAAGGAAAGTTGCGTGTTCTGGCAAATAAGCTAGGGATCCCTATTTCGGTCAGCCATTTTTTGCCGGGCACAAGCAAGTGGAACAATGTCGGGCATCGTTTGTTTTCCTTCGCCAGCATCAAATGGCGCGATAATCCGGTGACGGATTATGAAAAGATGGGTTATGAAACAATCATGTACCTGATCTCCCACACAGCCACCTGCAAGGAACTTCCGGACATGGTATGCATTGATAAATGGTTGGGTCAGAGCAAGAAAGATGCCGAGAAAACGAAAACGGCAAAAAGGAAGAGTAAACGGCCAGCCGTTCTCGCCGGCGATTGGAACTACACGATATACCCCTCATCGAAATGATGCAGCGCATCGTCATGGCGCATGACAACGCAGAATGGTAAATACCCTGAAACGTTTCAAGGAATGTCCGGAGAGCCGCCTTTCAACTTGCCCGCGACACAGGTCGTCCACCTCGCTGCAATCCATGTTAAAATAGGATATTACGATGAAAATGACCACCCAAAACGATCCGATGTCAGTGGTGCAGAAGGAACTGGAGTCGATGAACCTGGCTGAGGCGGCAAGGAAATTCTGGGAACGGATGGAAGGACGGCTCGACGATACCGAGAAAGAGGCCGGGGTCAAATCCCGTAAACACCAAATGGCGAGCATGGCGGCACCGGGAGCGCGGTTCATCAGGGAAAAAGTGGGATGCATCGTCAAACGCATAGAAAAGGAGTGGGAAGCAATCCAAGCCGGCGAAGGCGGCACAGGGAGCAGCAATATCATTTCCTTCCTCTATGCGTCTTCGCTGGAAGCCGTTGTCTACCTGGCGCTCAAGGAGGTGGTCGACAGGGGATGTCGAAACATCAAATCCAAAGAGTCCAAGTTGTTCCGGTACGACTTGATTATAAATGCCATTGGTCGAAATGTTGCGATGGAACTGGCAACACGCAAAGAAAAAATCGGCGCAGATTCTCCGTCTGCTGTCGTTGACCTGGACGAAGCAATCAAACGTGAAGGAAATGTTGTAAAAAAGAAAAAACTCAAGCGTCAAAGAAGGAATTTATTGGAAAGACTGGTTAATGTGGACCTCACCGACGAGCTGGACAAGGCCAGGATCGGACAGGTGTTGTACAAAATGATGCTCGACGAGAAGATCTTGGTGGAAGGTCGGCGTGACGGCAAGAAGAAAACTGTTCGACTTGCGGATGATGTGCTGGAATTGCTTGCTGAAAATCTTGACAAGTTCGCTGAGCAGAAACCTTTTTGGGGGCCGCTGGTCATGCCGCCTCGCCCGTGGAAGAAAAACTGGGACGGTGGATACCATTATGATCTCAAGGGCAAGCACACGCTATTGAAAGGGGCACGTTACGATTTTTGCGAAGAGAAAATGCCGGAGGTGTTCTCCGCCGTCAATACGCTGCAGGGCACGGCATTTCATATAAATCAGAAGGTCCTAGACGCGGCCACCCACATCTTTTCCACAGACCGTACCGATGAAACCCGCGAAAAACTGTTCGGCATATCGCAGACATTGCCACTTGATGTCCGCACCTGGCTTTTGGTCTCCAGCAGGCGGATAATGGACGATGCCAACAGGATCAGAAATTATCCCAAAATTTTCTTCACGTGCTTTCTCGACTTTCGAGGACGCTATTACTGCAAGGCCACCCATCTCAATCCGCAAGGCTCCGACCTGTGCCGCGGCCTTGTCGAATTTGCCGAAGCCAAACCGATTCGCGACGAAAAAGCGGAACGTTGGCTTATCAATCACGGCGTATGCTGCTTTGGAAACGATCTTGACAGGGAAACCTTTGCGGATCGTGTGAAATGGGCCAAGGAGAAGGCGAACATAGACAAGATACGGGCCTTGGCCCGGAATCCAATATCTGATAAAAATCGGAACTTTTTGAAAAGCGCAGACAAGCCCTGGGCATTCCTGGCGTGGTGCCATGAATGGGCGGGATTCTGTGAGAAAGGGTATGGATACGAGTCCAGGCTTCCTGTCGCCGTGGATGGTTCCTGCAACGGCATTCAGCACTTCGCTGCCCTGATGCGTTCACGTGAACTGGCTGAGCAGGTGAATCTGGCCAGAATGAAGCGTCCCGGCGATATTTACAAGGTGGTTGCGGAAAGAACCGAGAGGAGGCTTCGTGAGCGCCGCAAAGCCATGACGTGGTATTCCTCGCTCACGTTGGATGAGATATCGAGAAAATACAATGACTACTCGTGGCAGCTTCATCAACTGAGCGAAATACGGAAAGAAGAAAGACAATTCGGATTTACACAACAGGCCAGTGAAGTACGTAAAAGCATAGAACCCGTAGCCGACGTGGGCGAAGATGAACCCGATGACTTGGCCATGCGCTCAGCCGAGGAGGACCTCGATGAAACCGGAGACGAGCCAAAGAAGACAAAAGACGATGAGGATACAGTCAAGAAACCTGAAAACATGGAATTGAAATATGTCATGAGCAATCAATGGGACAGTCTTTCTCCAAATAAGCGAATGGAATGCCTGCAGGAATGCAGACGTCAACTGGCGGAGTGCATGCTCATGGCAGAGATCCCCGATTCTGCCCCCGATACCGTGAAAGCAATAGTGTTCAACAGGAAATTGGTCAAATCCATCGTCATGACGTTCCCCTATTCGGCGACGCACAAGGGAAACGTCAAAGGCATTATTGAGCGACTAAGCGATAACGCGTATCAACCATATCTGGCGTATCTCGCTCCGCAAGGGATTTATCAGCTGGATCATGTGCTTGCGCATGCCATTGTCAGGAATACAAGGGCGGTAATCCGCGAGACCGTCAAGGATGCGATCCTCATTATGGATTACCTGAAAAACCTTTTACCTGACGATCCGAAAAAAACGGAGATTTCCTGGTTTTCACCAACAGGTTTAAGAGTCAACCAACACTACGCGAATCAGGACGCGAGCAACATGACCACTCTTGAGTATTCCGGCATGAGTATCAAGTTGTACAGATTTGGCGCCGGGAAAATCGCCAACTGCCGCAAGCACAAACAGGGCATATCGCCGAATTTCGTCCACTCGTGCGACGCGGCACATATGATGAAAATCGTGAATGCCGCGAAGGCGGCTGGCATCAATTCATTCCTGACAATCCATGACAGCTACGCAACCCACGCGGCCGATATGGAGAATCTGAGCAGGATTCTCCGCGAAGAGTTCGTAAAAATGTACGCCGAGGACAATCCGGATCATCCATTGAAAAAACTACGGCAAGCATTGTCGCCCACAGAAAAACAGGGCACGAAGAAAAAGCCAAGGAAAAAGGTCGAATTGACGATTGGGGATTTCGACATCAATGAAGTCCTCGAATCCGACTACTTTTTCTCGTGAATACCCGTCAGTGATGCGCTGTATTTACGTATCCACCATTCCATGGCCAGGCCAGCGCATCTGGTTCAACTCTATCCGGGCGCATCGTCACGCGAGATGCCCGCTCCCGATCATCATGCCTTTTGCCGGAGGGCGGCTTCATGGGAGGCCGCCCTTCAGCGATTCATCGGCTCGTCGCCGTTCCCCGCCAAATATGGAGAGGGCGAACCCAAACACCGGCAGAGGAGGACCGGAAGAAACAGCGCCACGAACGCGGTGATGGAAACAACCGCAAAGAACATCGTTCGCCCGATTCGTAAAATAGTCATGATGACTCCCAATGCCAGAGACTGAAATATCCTTCGCATAACTGCGGTTACACTTCGCTGCATTTGCGCTTCCACCAGCCCTGGGCACGATCCCAGACATCATAGAGTTCTTCGGGGCCATCCATGGGATGACGGGATGCGCCTTGACATATTTGAACAATCCTTGCGGTGATCATGTCCTTGTCCTCGTATTGCAGCGCCGGCGCGAACGCCCGTATCCAGCTTTCGCTCGCGTGGAGGATATGCTTGTCCGCACCGGGCGTGTTCTCATACCCGCCCAACTTTATCTTCCGCTCGGCCCTGGTATACATGTCGCGAATCCGTTCCTCCCACGACGATGGCAAGAAGAACTCCAGCTCTCCGTCGCTGCCGCCGCGGAGGCCGATCCCAAGGTAGCGGTCAACTTCGAAATCGCCCCGTTCCGTTGTTTCCACATGGCTCTCGGCTGACGCATGGGCGAGATCGACAATCTGGGTCTTTGGGGGTTCTGTGTGCAGCGACAGGCCGACGTGATCGAGGTGCTCGCCGATTAGTTGGAGAACCTCTTTGCCTTGTTTGTGCGAGGTCAGGCCGAACACGGAAATGTCGTCAACGTACCTGAAGTACACAAGCCCGTTTTCCCTCATGAACCCGTCAATTGGGACATCAAGATGCACATGGAGCAACATGTTCAAAAACAGCGGACTCAACGGATCGCCCTGCGCCAGCCCGATACTGTCCTCGAAGCCGGGGCGGCGTATGATGCGCTCCAGGAGCGTCCGGGCATGCCCGTTGGGCACATAGGCCTCCACCACTTCCATGACCCTGTCGTGCGGCACGTTGTCGAACGCCTTTTTAATGTCGGCGAGAAGGATTATCTTGCCCGGACTGACCGGATAGTTGACGGCAATTGTCGCCAGGGCGTCGAAGCGGTCCTTGTCGAAGCGACAGCCGACGTTGGAGGGGAGAAACACCTTCTCCATAACTGGCTGCAGAACGACAAGCGTGGCCTTGGCGGCGATGCGCTCCGTCGCGGTCGGCAACGACAGATCGCGGGTACCGCCGTCGGCCTTGGGTATCGGCACCTTCCTCATTTTCCCGGGACGGAACCCCTTGCCGTTTTTCGGGATTTGCCCGAGCAGATCGCGAATCCGCCGCATGGCGTACCAGTCCAGAAGTTCCCTTGGGTACTCCCGATAGCGTACGGCCAGCTCCATATTCGGAATGAACAGGACAAAGGACTTCGCGTTGTGGGAATGCCACTGCTCTATTTCCCGCGCGACGGCTTTCGTCAGTATGCCAGCGAGGTCGGCGATCCGCTTCCTGTCGGCACCCGCTCTGGGCAGCGCTTCGGCAAGCGCCGCCTTGTCGTAGCTGATAAGCAGCGGGGTGTCGATTATGCCCGGCGCCATGCCGCATTGCTTCGCCCTATCGAGCAGAAGGTTGCACTCCGCATCGTCATGGTCCAGCAGATAGTTCCCCGGAAGCTGCCGCAGTTCAAAAAACAGTTTCCGGCGGGCGCTGTCGATCTCGTCATCATCAGGTGGCCGGGAGAGTGCCGAACCGTTCCGAAAGCCGGCAATGTCGAGTTCGCGGCGGTAATGCTTGTATTTCTGCCGCAGGTCGCTATTGGACGGCAGATCGGTCCGGCTCCAGCGCCTTGCCTCGAAGTCCACGCATTTCGCCTCAAACTTCGGGTGCGGATCGCACAGGAGCGAGATGATGAAAAGCTCGCCGTCGGTCAAGAGCGGAAAAACGGTGCTGCGATACGGTGGAGCCTTTTTGCCGTGGTACCCGCATGCCGCGCACCAGGCCTTGTAAACGGCGTAGCGGCGAATATCCCCGGGCCTGACGCCGTCGTCCCCTGGCGCTTCGCCCTTCAGGCTTTCCAGCGCGTAATACAGCGTCCGCTCGTCGGCGATGCTGTCGAACATCTTCACCGAATACTCTTGGACGCCCCAGTGCTCGATAGGCCGGACGGACCCGAACCTCCTCGCCTCGGCATTCAACCGGCCGATATACTCCCACAGGGGACCGAGGTGGTGATCGAAGGGACTCCGTTCCTTCCGGCGTTCCAGCTTCCGTTTCCGTCTCCTATAATTGAAATACCACCAATCATTATTGGCAACTTGATTAGACATATGATCCATACTCATAAAGAGACCTACTTACTCAAATAAAAGCTATACACTGTTATTGGTCAGTACATTGGGTCGTCTTGTTGGAAATATGACAAATTTCCGTTCGAGGGGCGGAGCCTTCGAATAACAATCCTTATGGGGCGCGAGTCCCGTCTGCCGTGGTCCTCCGGTATTTCCCTGCCGGGTATCCCGTACGCCGCATCGGGATGGGCCTGCCCCCGTTCCCTGGAGGGAAAGCGCCGGGGTGGGCCGTTTCCGTGTCCCCTTTGGGCCTGCCGTGTGTGGCGAGAGCAGCCGTGGGGTGCGAGGAAGACCGGGAGGCCGACAAGAACGAGGACCGGGAGGCGGGAAAGGCGGTTGCTGACACCGCCGGTCCCGGTCGAGTTCGCGTCAATGGCTCCTTGTGCTGCGTACCCTGGCCTTGCGGCATTCAGGGCGTCGTGGCGGATAGGCCGTGGGACGGGGCTGGCGAATGGCGCCGTCGCCGGCTTGCACACTCCCGCATAGCCTTGGTGATGCGACGCCGTGCAGACTTGGCGACGCAGTCTCCGCCTTGACGTAATGGCTGTGGCTTTTCCTTTCTGCCGGGCCGCGTCCCGATACCGGCGATAATTGTCAACGTTGTGGTCATGACCCTGTTCCGACCAATATTCCCGATCTTATCCGTAGAATATCTTATCTCAACAATTCTCGATGTTTTTTTTTGAGGGCCTTGTCCGGTTTTCCCATAATGGATGCGTAATGGTAAAGTAGCTGTTTTCCCCTGTCTCCCAGGGTCAGACGACATGCCCATAGGTCGTTACCCTGAACTCTCTGCCTATCTCGCCGTGTATTTCACTCCACATGGCGCGGGGATTGATGACGATTTTCCGCATGGGGCCACTGGAGTTATTGCTGCCGACACGGGTATATATGCTGTGGTCGGTTGATTGCCGCCGTTATGGTCAATGGCGCCGTATTTGGGCTTCCGCATCCGTGCTATCGGCTGCGGGGCAGGCTTATCTGCTACGGATGACCGATATCCCCGCTTACAGGCGATTTGGCGGCGATCAGCGGCGGATATGCCTTGTGTACCGCTGTTGCCTCCAGTGTCCTTCCTGAAGCCTTGCAGGGCGTCTGTTGGCCTTCCCTTGCCGGTGCCGTGGCCAAAGGCTCGCTAGCCGGCCTTGATACCGTCAACGACCACTGTGACGCACTCCATCGCGCCGAAGCGGAGAGAGCAAAGGTGCAGCGCTTGAATGCGCAATGGACCGGATTCAGCGGTGGGGAAAAATACGGCCATAGAATACGCAATTCCAGCTGTATCCACGCGTGTCGACAGTCCGCAATCACGGCGGCATATACATGACGCCCATAACGCCGTCAGAAACGACTTCCCGAGTGGCGAAGTGTGACTATTGCCCGGAAACACCGTTGTGGCGGGGATAAACGGACGATGTGCCGCCGATGTCATGCCTGCGGCAATGTGGGAGTTTTTTTGGGACGATGTCATGGCTTGTGCTAGATCACGCTGTCCCGCAAGGCCCGACGGCGTTTTTTTTGAGCTTACACTTTTTTCCCAATATTGTTGAAGTTGGTCACATATTTACGAAACTTTATGTATGGCGGCGGTTGCCCCGGAATAGCCCACAAGGCGCCGCCGCAGGGAGAAAAACGATTATGAACCCCGGCGCGATTGAAGGACTGAATAACGCTTCCCTGCTAGAGAACCCGGACATAGCGCTGGTTTTCGAACCGGGGAGACGAATCCGCCGTATCGGCTTCATATCGCTGACAAGGCTTGTTTCCGCGCTGGACCTGGGGCGGGCACGGGGCGCCAACCTTGAAGCCTACCGGAACGGCTGGCGATTGCGGTTCTCCCTGCGCGACGGCAAGGGCAGAGCGACCAGGAAAAGCGTCGTCCTCCACGACGCCCACGCCGCCGAATGGGTACGCGACTATCTTGATCAGGCGCGGAAGGAGCGTCCGGCGTTTAGGGCCGAGCTTCGGGAACAGGAACACCGGAAACGGCTGGACGCCAGATCCACCAAACGGATCGCCTCCCGACTGGCTTCGCTCATTCGGCGTAACGGCGGGGCCGCCGTTCCCGAGGACGGTCCCATGACCGACGCCGTTGCGCCCGGTGCCGAAGCTGCTTTCCGTCGTGGTGGGCAAGAGTATTGATGTGCTGCGGTAGGATACCGCCGTTACTTTTTTTTGGGAGAAAACCATGAATCTCGACACGGTGAAGAGCGCGGATGACGCCGTCCTGCTGAACGACCCCGAAATAGCTGAGATACTCAAGCCCCGCCGGCGGAGCCGCCCCATACGGTTCGCCCAAGTGCGGAAGCTCGTCGAGACGCTACGCATGGGCACAGAACGGCATGCTAACCTGGAAGTCTACGGAACCGGCGTCTGGGGCTGCTGGCGGCTGCGGTTCTCCCTCCGTAACGGTAAGGGCGGGATTACGAGAAAAAGTATTGTCATTGAAAACGCCCTCATCGCCGACTGGGTGCGCGAGTATCTCGCCGAGGCCCGCAAGGAGCGCCCGGCGTACAGGGCCGAGCTTCAGGAAGAGGAACTCCGTAAAAAATGGCAGGGCGTCACCTTCATTCGGCGGCCCGATTCCCATTCCCGCTTGTCCCTGTGTGGCGATGAAAACGTCCACGAGGCTGCCGCCTTGTGAGGGATTGGAGGGATCAGTAATTCTATGCGCCTATCATATTTGATCTTTTTATGGTCATTTTTCATGAACAACGTGTCGTTCATCGAAAATGACCATAACGCATTCGGGGATGCGGCCGGTGAATGCCGGGGTTCATTCCGCCTGCGGCATCTCCGCAAGCCTGTATGGGAGGAAAAGAACATGGAATTCGAGATGAGGCCCGAAATAGTGAATCCCTTCTGGCCCGGCAATGAGTACGCCCATCTTCACGGGGATGCCGATCTGGCCGCGCTTCTCAACGCCAAGAGGCGGAAGGAGCCGCTCCAGATGCCGGAACTCGACAAGTTCCTCGCCGCCCACAGGGCCGGAATGGTGGATCAAGCCTATGTCGAGAGGCGCGGCGACAAGTGGCGGGTTCGGTTCGCCCTGCCCAAGGACAAGGGATTTCCCGGCCGGATTCTGTATTTCGCCGACCGGGAGGTTCGGGAAAAGGCGCGGGACAATCTGCCACGGGGATGGAAGCACAACTATCAGCAGAGATTTTCGCCCTACGAGCGTTTTCTCAAGTGGTGATACGCCGCCGGAGGCTGCGGCAAAGCCCCCGGTGCACGCGAAGATGGGATGCGTTCGGCCAATATGGCCCTCTCCGGGGTGGCGGCGTTGGCGGGAAAATCGGGAAGGTAATCTCCTGCCAAGAGCCGTCCGGGCATCCGCAGGGGGCGGGAAAGCCCGCTTATGACCGGATTCCAGCTGGCGGAAACGGGTATTCCGCCCCTTCCGGCTCGGGAGTGGTAAAATGGAATATTTTTTCTCAATGCATTTATGGTAAAGTAGTTATGGCGAAGCAATGCCTCCGCCGACGCCTGAAACTGGTAAAAAGTTCCACCTTTTTTTGAAATGGACTGTGGTCATTTTTTGCCACATGCGGTTGTTTTTATATGTGACTGATGAAAACGGATGGCCTTGAATGAAGCAGGACACGATGAATACCGACACCACATTGACGAACCTGAGCCACCTGTCGCCGCTCACCGCGTTCGTCAAACAACTCGTCGCCACTCCGGGCGCCAGTGTGAGTATCGAGCGCACCGGCAATCGCCGACGGCTCAGGTACATGGTTGCCGATCCCAAAGCGGGCAAAGCATCACGAAAGTCAATCGAACTCCCGATGGACAACAACCTGATCGCCGATATGGAAGCGATAATCCACGATCACAGGAATGTTTGTAAAGCGGCAAAGGCGGTAGAGCCGACTCCGGCAAAGGACGCGGACGAGTGGGAGTCGGTATTGCGGAAGCGGCTTCTGGCGGTTTGTCCCCGCGGCAGGGTCATCAGAAGGCGGGTGGCGTTGGCGCTGGATGTGGCCATCCGCCTCGGTCCGGCGACGTTGTTCGATTATCTCGCACACAAGCCCTGGCTAGCCAAGCCGCGCCCCATGGGACGCCCCCGCAAGCGGATGCCGGCGCATGGGTCAGAAGACATGGAATGGGTTCGCACTTATTTATAAAAAAGATGCACTTTTAACGGAACTCCAAAGAATGCAAATGGATAACTATAAAATTCTTGGGTTTGGCACTTATATCGACTGGCGGTGGCGCCAGGGAATGAAGCGGTTGTCGGGTCTGAAAGCGGCCACTACTCCGGAAGAATACTATGCCGGTCCGGGTGAAGAGATGCTGCTTTCGGACAAGACCATGGTTGAATTCCTTTTCCCTTACCTCAAGCAATTGCATTGCCCGGGGTCGATGCCCGAGACACCTCGAAGCCGAATGGATGCTACCCAGCTGGCGGTGCTCGTGTCACAGGACAAGTCGAGCGTTGCCAGCAACCATATACTGGATCTCGAAGCTGGGGTGCTTGCCGGGCGTCCCCTCGGTGAGCTCGTGCCGGGCGTGACTGGATTCCCACCGCTGGCGCAGGTCATATACGAAAAGCTGTTTTTCGATGTCAGATACTTGTTGGATGAACCAAAGGCGCTGTGCCGCCTGCTTCTGGAAAACAGCAGGCGCATGGAGAGCCGGGGCGGATACAACTGGTATTCCATGACTATGGCTTATGGGCTGAAGTACGAGGAATATTCTCGTTGGCGTCGTGGTGAACCATCTGCGGCATCCGAGGCAATACGGTTTGCCATCCAGGAAGTGCTGCTGTACCTTGACTGGTTGGAGACGTTGGGCAGGGACCGGCCCGAGGACTTTCTTGAGGCACAGTGCCGCCTCTTCGCCGAGCTACCGATGATAATCGCCACTCGCGGGGGAAACGTCGCCACGAGTTTTAAGCGCGAGTCGTATACCCGAGAGGAAATCGATGTCGCCATCGCCATGGTTCCCGATGAGCCTGACAAAATGGCGGATGCGGCAATTTGATGACCGGTGAACCACGGATCTGCCAGTGCGAGCAATCCGTTTGGCGGAGGGAGGAAAACATGGGCGGCAATGCCGATTCCCCGACACAGAAGCCGCGGGCTTCCCAGTCTTCAGAGCATGGCGAATCCGAAGACGTGATTCAATTGCCGCCGCGGCCCAAGAGCTTGGCCGAACGGTTCGAGGAGGGCCGGATAAGCAATTTACGGGTAGGATTCGGCATACTGGGTCGCGGCGCCGGCAGCAGAAGCGAAACGATAATGGACCGATGCGCCCCTGGGGAATTGCCGGAGGCGGCCGACGAAATACTGCTCGCACATGCGGCTCGCATGGCCATCCGGGCGGTGGCCAGAGTGGAACAGGCGTGGGCGATGTACAATGGAAACGATGACCGGCTGGCCACCGTGCCGTATGAACAGCGTCTCGTCGACCTGATGGCGGAGCGGAACGAGGCGACGGAGTATTATCAGAATGTGCGGGAGAAACAGGCTCGCGCCGCGCATCTGGAATCCATTTGCACCAGGGGCAAATCGTTGACTTTTCCAAAGCCGAGGCTCGCACGCGCTAAACAAAAGAAGACGGGCGCCGGGTAAAACCGCATTTTACGGATTACCCGGCGCAAATGCGGCAATGATACAGCCAATGGAAAACAGTATTTTATAGATTTTTCTCGAACGTTTCGGTGATCAGATCTGTCAGCTCAAGCATCTTCCGGTAGTATTCCCTGCGGGAAAGCGCCTCGCCCCGACGTACAGCGGCATCGAGATCGGCGTCAAACTTCCTTTCGATAGGGAGAAGCAGGTTGTTTATTTCCGCGTGGCGGCCCTGCTCACCGTACTTCCTGCCTATGTCATACTGTTTGTTCACTTTGACTTCCAACTCAGCCTTGATGTCGTCCGGCATCTGCTCGACGCCCAGCTCATC
>JAVBQR010000065.1:0-5233 GCA_031548865.1 Planctomycetota bacterium | reverse complement strand
GATTTAACGGGTCGCGGAGGAGAAGAAGGCGGGTAGTTAGGCCATCCTAGAGCACGCCGGGGTTTGACTGACCACCTTACCCCAAAAAAATCGCCCTTTGGGCCCAGGTAAGGATCCGCCGGGATTTCCATTCTTTTCTTTGGAGAGGAATGGAGGTTAGGCATGATTAAAAGAATTTTCACCACAGAGGCACAGAGGACACAGAGGTTCACAGAGTCCTTTAGAATCGGGATAAACAGAGAACCCGAAAATATAACTGAACTTTTGCAAAGCGGCGATTGTCGGTTAAATCGCCACTTTGCAAAAGTTCAGTTAATAAACCATCCCCGACGTTTCTTTTCAGGTACTCTGTGAACCTCTGTGCTCTCTGTGCCTCTGTGGTGATAAATATTTTTCGTACGATATGCGTTCGGTATAGCAAAACTTCAGTGAATCTTGTCAATCGTTAGGAATTGTCTTTGCACAGGATAAATAAATGGGCAAACAACTCCCCTTCCCGCCAACCGACCAGGACCGTATCGCCCAGCTCCGCGCAGAAATCCGCCGCCACGACGACCTCTACCACAATCAGGCCCAGCCCGAAATCGCCGACGACCATTACGACGCCCTCGTCGACGAACTGAAGACCCTGGAAGCGAAATACCCCGATGCGGCCGCCCCCGACAGCCCCAGCCAAAAACCCGGCGCCCCCCGGCCGAAACGCGACAAGAAAACCGCCTTCCCCCCCCACCGCCACGCCGTCCCCATGCTTTCCATCGCGAACACGTATTCGGCGGACGAGATCCGCAAATTCGTCGGCCGGGTCGGCGGAGCCCTCGCGGACAGCGGCGACAGCGCCCCTCCCCGATACGTCGTGGAATTGAAAATCGACGGCGTCGCCTTCACCGCGTTCTATCGGGACGGTGCTTTCCAAAGCGGTGCGACGCGGGGGGACGGAAATATCGGCGACGACATCACCGCCAATCTCCAGGCCGTCGACGCCCTTCCGAAAACCTTGAAGGCCCCCTTTCCCAAAGGCGACCTCGAGGTGCGCGGGGAAATTTACCTGTCGAACGCAGTTTTCGCGAAGCTGGTGGAGGCGCAGGAAGAGGAAGGGGCGGAACGGATTTTCGCGAATCCCCGGAACGCCACGGCGGGGACCTTGAAGCTCCTGGATCCGGAAATGGTGCGGGAACGCAACCTCGCCTGCTTCTTTTATCAAGTCGTCGACCCGGCCGAACACGGCCTGGCCGCACAGTCGGAGGCTCTGGCCACCCTGGAAAAGTGGGGCCTCCCGGTGAACCCGACCCGGGGCGTCTTCGCGACGCCGGAGGAAATCCTCGTCTTCCGCGACCGCCTGGATACGGAGCGGCACCGCCTTCCCTACGGCACCGACGGCCTGGTCATCAAGCTCGATTCCTTCCGCCAGCAGGATATTCTCGGCCTCGGCACCAAGGCGCCGAATTGGGCCGTCGCCTACAAATTCACCCCCGAACGCGCGGAAACGACGGTCGAGAACATTCGCGTCCAGGTCGGGAAACTCGGCCGCCTCACTCCGGTCGCGGATCTGCAACCGGTGCTCCTGGCCGGGTCGACCATCACCCACGCCAGCCTCCACAACGAAAGCGTGCTGGGCGAATTGGACGTGCGCATCGGCGACCGGGTGCTGGTCGAAAAGGCCGGCGAAATCATTCCCCAGGTTTATGAAGTCGTGGCCGGGAAGCGGCCGCCCGGCGCGCAGCCGTTCGTCATGCCGGAAGCCTGCCCCTCCTGCGGCAAACCGTCCAGCACCAGCGAAAGCGCCGACGGCAAGCGGAAAATTGTCCTCCGCTTCTGCCTCAACCCCGACTGCCCCGCCCGCCGTTTCGCCGCCATCGTCCACTTCGCGTCGCGGGACGCCATGGACATCGATGGGATGGGCCCGGCGGTGGTGGAGTGGCTCCTGGACCATCACCTGGTGAAGGACGTCGCCGACCTTTACACCTTGCGGCGGGAGCAGCTGCTTCCGATGACCAAATCCGGCCGCGAACTTCTCGACCGGAACCACGCCGGCAGAGGCCCCGGCAAGGATGGCGGCAAGGGCGATGCGGCGAAGAGCGTCGACAACCTTCTCGCGGCGATTGAGGCATCCAAAACGCGGGGCTTGGCGAAGTTGCTGTTCGCCTTGGCGATACCTAACATCGGGAGCACCGCCGCGCAGCTCCTGGCCCGGCGCTTCGGCAGTCTGGAGGCGCTAAGGCAGGCCGACGCCGCCACCCTGGCGGCGGCGGAAATGGGCGAGTCCACGGCCTACCGTACGCTCGGGACCACTTCGGCGAACCGGCTGGCGGAGGCTTTACGGAACCTGCCCGGCGACACGAAGCCTTACGGAAAGGATCCGGCGGCATTGGAGCTTTTCCTGGACAGCCTCAAGGTCGAAGGTTTCAAGCAGGCGCGGGTCAAGGCCACCGCCGCGCATTTCGGCAACGTGGAGGCGCTCCTCAAGGCGACGCCGGCCGAGATCGCCATGGTGAAAATGGGCGCTTCGCAGGTCGAGCGCACCTTGGGGCCGGTGGCGGCGCATTCGCTCCGCGACTATCTCGCCAAGCCGGAGGCGAAAGAGCTCCTGGAACGTCTGGAAAATTGTGGCGTGGCGACGAGCGCGTCCGCCGGTTCCGGCGGCGCGGTCGCGGACAAGGTGTTTGTCCTGACCGGCACCCTGCCCAACCTTGGCCGCGTGGAAGCGAAACGGATTATTGAGGCGGCCGGCGGCTTGGTGGCCGGTTCGGTAAGCCGCAAGACGGATTACCTGGTCGCCGGCGAAGCGGCCGGCGGCAAACTCGCGAAAGCGGGGGAGTACGGGGTGAAGGTGATTGACGAGGCGGAATTGTTGCGCTTGTGCTTACAAGGAGACGGTCATGGCCACGAACGGTAAAAACTACTCGATGGTGGAAATGGGGAGTTTGGCGGATTTAATGAACACGGAAACGAACGGGATGAAAGGCAGATTCATGTTGGGGGAAGCATTGGCCTTAACCGGCAGCGAAGTTTCCATCAACAGTACGCCCGCCGGCAAATTCACCCCCTTTGTCCACTCCCACAAGTTGAACGAGGAAGTTTACATCATCGTCAAGGGGAAGGGCAAATTTTATGTCGACGGCGAGGAGTTTCCCATTCGCGAGGGGAGCATGATTCGGGTCGCCCCCAAGGGGGCGCGGGCCATCAAGGCTGACGAGGATCTCATCCACATTTGCATCCAGGCCACCCAGGGCAGCCTCAAGCAGGCGACCATGCAGGACGGGGTGATTCTCGAGGAAAAGGCGTCCTGGATGTAGGTCCGGTTTTCGGCGGAGAATTAGGGCTTGCCCAAATTAACCGCTACAAGTTTATACTGCGTCATGCCGGACGTGGCCATGGGCGAGGGACTGGTTTGTTGAGCGTGCTTATCGCGGCATTGAAAAAATGGCGGGTGGTGCATTTATTGGGCGTATCCGCACTGCGCGCGCGGTACGCCCGATCTTATTTGGGGCAATTTTGGCTGACTGTTTGCGCCTTGGCGCAGATCGTGGTCATCGGCGTGGTATGGGCGAAAATTTGGCGCCAGCCGATCGACTTTTTTATCGCCTATTACGGCGTCGGATTCAGCATTTATTCCTTCGTTTCCAGTTCCATTTTCGAAAGCGCCGGGGTAATCGCCGGCGACGCCCGCTATTATGTGAACGACAAGCTGCCTTTCATGGTCTCGGTCCTGGCCCATATTTACCGGAATTTTCTGGTTATCCTTCACAACATACCCATCGTGGTAGGCCTGATCATTTGGTCGGAGGCGGCCCGTTTCACCCCGACATGGTCGATGCTCCCGGCCGCGCCATTGGCGCTACTATTCATCACCTTCGCCGCCTATGTCGTGTCGGTCCTGTGCACCCGCTACCGCGATCTGGGCCAAATCGTCGGGATTGTCGGGACCAACCTGTTCATTCTCACCCCGATTATGTGGGAGAGCACCGTGTTGGCTCCGGAAATACGCGGCTATGTCTATGTGAATCCCCTGGCCGCGCTGGTCGAGCTGTTCCGCAACCCCCTCATCGGACTCCCGGTATCCCCCCTCGCCTGGTATTCGCTGGGGGCGTGGACGGTCGCGGCTGGGCTGGCGGGCGGGGTGATGCAGCGGATTTTCGGACGGAAACTCATATTCTGGATTTGAGCCGATCGCTTGGAACTGCCATGATAACCATCGACAACGCGTCACTCCGCTACCCAATCCGGGGGCACCTTTCGCATTCGCTGCAACGGACGCTGTACCATCGCGTCGGCGGCATGCTGGGGTTCGGGAAAGGCGGGGGGATGATCGAATACGTCGATGCGCTGCGCGGGGTCAATCTGGGCGCGCGGGAAGGGGAACGCCTCGGCGTGATTGGCCATAACGGCGCGGGAAAAACCTCGCTGCTGCGGCTGATTTCCGGCGTCTATCCTCCCAGTTCCGGCCGCGTCGGAGTGGAGGGGAGAGTCAGCGCCCTCACCGACATCACCCTGGGCATGGACCCCAACGCCAGCGGTTTTAAGAACATCATCTTCCGGCTGGTTTTCATGGGCTATTCCTTCAAGGAGGCGCGGGAGGCGGTCGAGGCCATCGTCGACTTTTCCGAATTGGGGGACTATATCGGCCTGCCGGTCCGAACCTACTCGACCGGCATGTTCCTGCGGCTGGCCTTCGCCATATCCACCCACTTCGTCCCGGACATCCTGGTCATGGACGAGGTCCTCGGCGCCGGGGATCTGGCCTTTCAAAAAAAAGCCCTGGAACGCATTCGGACCCTATGCGAAGCCTCGCGAATCCTGGTCCTGGCGGCGCACGATCTGGCTTCCATCACCACGTATTGCTCCCGGGTAATCGTTTTGGCGCATGGACAAATCATCGCCCAGGGGCGGCCCGAGGAGATGGTGCGTTTCTACCGGGATAACATATCAACGCCAGATTTGCGGGAACAACCCCGAATGGCGCTGAAATAAGGACAACTCGTTACAATTCAGAGCGATAAAGAGCGGGCTGCATTTTCCGTGAAGAACGCCGCGATTGTCATTCCGAACGGTAGTGAGGAATCCAGGGGTCTCGGTACGCTGGGGAATGCACGCCTGCATTCGGCTCGTTGGCCTTTCCCCAAACGCTCTGAATTCGGCTGGTTGGGGGTAGTATCAACGAGCCAAATGGGGGCGGTTCATACTCGGCGCCGCAGAACCCCCGGATTCCTCGCTACCGCTCGGAATGACAAAGTGC
>JAVBQR010000166.1:0-14787 GCA_031548865.1 Planctomycetota bacterium | reverse complement strand
TTTGGTCATGGCGGCGGCATCGAGCGGTTTGAGATCTGTAAGAGTCTGTTCCAATATCCGCATATGATCCCTCTCTACCTGAAGTTTCATTTGATACGCAAAGGAATTCCGGAAACTAAAAAATACACCGCGTCAGCACGTCCGGCAAGAGTCTGGTTCGCTCTTCCGACCAAATCGCGGAACCGCCGCGCCGATGGATTATCCGGAACCACTCCCAAACCGACTTCGTTTGTGACCGCCAAAGTGAGGCCGTCCCGAGCCCGGGCGGCGGCGATGAAGGCGTTGGTTGCGTTTTCGACTTCGTCTTCACTCGGCCAATCCGCGCCTTTTCGTTCGGCCCGGTACATGAGGTTGTTGACCCACAAGGTCAGGCAATCCACCAGCACTCCCGCGTTTTTCGGCATGGTCCCGAGAGCCTCGGCAATCTCCGCCTCTTCCTCGCGGGTTTGCCAGTTGCGGCCGTAACGTTCCTTCTGGTGACGATCGATGCGGCGGGACATTTCCCCGTCCAGGACGGGACAAGTGGCCAGGAAAATTCGCTCGCTGGCGTATTCCTCGACATACCGCAAAGCGAAAGCGCTCTTGCCGCTCCGGCAGCCGCCGGTAACCAGGACCAGCTGTGATGATGGCATGGACGTTCCTTATGGGTATCGTGGGAGACACCCTTTTGAGTATCGTGGGAGATACCTATTTGGGTATCGTGGGAGATACCCTTAGCGAATTTTTACCCATCGGCAAGGCCTTCCGATTATGGCACCGCCTCCGCCAACCCTCCCCTTCCCTCTCATATGCCGACAGCGCGGCATATTCCGCCTTGAAGGAAAAACGTTCCGCCAATGCCACGCCGCGGAAAAAACAATCCCAGGCCGACAACACCCCCCCGTGCGAAACCACCAGCAGCGTCCGCTCCGGCAAGGCCGCCGTTCGCTCCCAGGCCGCGTGGGCGCGCTCCAGAAAGCCGGCGATACTTTCCCCCCCGGGAAAGGCGAATTCGTCCCCCAACCGCGCCCAGTCCGCCGCCTCGGCAGGATAGGCCGCTTCCACCTCGGCAAAAATCAAGCCGTCAAAAAGGCCGAAATCCACTTCCGCCAGTTCGGGCCACAACTCCAGCTTCCTCCCCGGCAATCCGCTCAACAACTCTTCCGCAGTCTTAATGCAACGACTCAGAGGGCTCGATAAAATCCGCTCCGGCGCCGCCTCGCCCGGAAACAAGGCAACCAATCCCGCCACCTCCGCCAGGCTCTCGGGGTCAACGCCGGGGTCGCCCCGGCCCCAATAGCGCTTCTGCCTGGACTTCACCGGCGCCGCGTGGCGAAGTACATATACCACTTCTGCCATTGGTGCACTCCTGGCGCTGCAGAAGTTCGGGGACACGATCCCTATTATTCAAACCGCCGAATAATAGGGTCATGTCCCCGAATTCCTCGCGTTTTTACTCGTTGAATCTTTATGGGTTATCCTTATTTCAGCGGCATTCGGGACACGATATTTAATTGCCCAAACCGCCGGGCAATTATACCGGAACCACTTTTGTTTTCGGGAAACTTCCTGTCTCCGCGACTTGTTACGCCTGACACCTCCCCACACGTCATTCCGGCAAGGCGTCCAAATCAATCGGCTTCCAAGCCTTGTCCTCTTCCGACTCTTCCTCCTCTTCCTCCTCCGCAGCGGCGCGGAATTCCTCTTCCTCGTCGTCCCCGCCTGCGGCTTCGCCCCACAGCTCTTCCTCGACCTCGCCCCGCGCCTGCGCGAAAGCGTCCTCTTCCGCAAACTCGCCCTCTTCCGCCCCTGCGACTGCCCGGCTCGCCTTCTGCCCGGCTTTCCTAAGGGCCTCCGCCTCGGCGTCGGTGAGGGGGGTCGGATTCGCGTCGGTGCCGCGGGCCTGGCGAATCAGCCGGCTCATCTCGTCCGCTTTCGCTATCGTCTCGTCTTCCTCGAACGACAACCCGGGCACCACCTTGGTGCCGAGAGGCCGGGAAATCATCCCCCGCAAGCGGGAGGCGTTATGCCGCAGGGTGTTCAGCGTCTTCTCCTTCACCTCCTCCTCGCCATACACCGACACAAACACCTTCGCGTGGTGCAGGTCTGGCGACACCTCGCATTTGGTGATGGTAATAAAGCCCAAGTTAACATTCTTCAGGTCGCGGAAAGCTTCGACCAATTCCTGCATGATTCGCTTTCCGATACGCTCTTGTCTACGTGTAGGCATCTTCATTCCCTCCAGGATAAACTCTCTTCCTGTATCTCCAAGACTTCGCAATCCGGATTGCCATAGGCGTATTCGCGCACAGCCGCCAGCTCCCTCGCCAATACCGTTCCGTCCGACGCCACCAGCGCCACCCCTATTTCCGCCCGCTGGTGCAAATCCTGCGCCCCGACTTCGGCGACGGAAACATGAAACCGATTGCGTAGTTTTTCAATAAACCCCCGCACCGGACGGCGCTTTTCCTTTAGACTGTGGGACATCGGAACCAGCAAGGTGATTTTCATGAACCCGAGACGCATACTCCACTCCATATCCTACCCCATAAAAAACGGCCGGCTAATCCACAAGCCGGCCGCGAGTAAAAAATCATTATTACCGCTGACCACACAGCAAAGCGGCCACTTAGAGCTTCCTGGCGATTTCCTCAATCGCGTAGGCCTCAAGCATATCGCCTTCTTCTATCCCGTCGTAGCCGGCAATCTTGATGCCGCATTCGAAACCGGCCTTGATTTCCCGCGCATCGTCCTTGACCCGCCTGAGGCTCTGGATAGTGCCGTCGTACACCACCAAATTGCTCCGGTACACCCTCACCCGGTCGGTGCGGTGGATGGCGCCGTCGGTGACATAGCACCCGGCAATCGCCCCCACCTTCGACGACCTGAATACCTGGCGGATATCCACGTGCCCCTGCACCACTTCCTTCTCTTCCGGCGGGAGCAACCCTTCCAGGGCGGCGCGCATGTCCTCGATCATCCGGTAGATGATATGATAGGTCTTTATCTGCACTCCCAGGCTCAAGGCGGCGCTCCTGGCCTGCGACTCGACCCCGACATGGAAGCCGAGAATAACCGCGTCCGACGCATCGGCCAAAATCACGTCCGCGTGGTTTATCCCGCCCACCGCCTGGTGAATGATATTGATGCCGACTTCGCTCGTCGCCAGTTCGGACAAGGTCTTGTCGATAACTTCCAGGGACCCCACCACGTCCGCCTTGACAATCACCGACAGCTCGCGCTTGCCGGAACCGGCCAGGTGGCTGGTCAAATTCTCCAGCGTGACATGCTGCCGCTTGGCCATCGCGGCCTGGCGCGATTCGCGTTCGCGCTGCTCGGCAATGGCGCGGGCTTTGAGGAGGTCCGAGAGGATAAAGAACTTGTCCCCCACCTCCGGCACCGCCGACAGACCCGACACCCGCACCGGCGACCCCGGACCCGCCGACTCAATCGGCCGGCCGAACTCGTCAAACATGAAGCGAATCTTGCCGTAGCCGTTCGAGCAAAGAATCACGTCCCCGTTATGGAGCGTGCCGTCCGACACCAGCAAGGTCGCCACCACACCCTGCCCTTCCGACATCTTCGCTTCCACGACAAACCCGGTGGCCGGACGGCTCGGGTTCGCGCGTAGCTCCAGAACTTCCGCTTCCAGGAGAATACGCTCAACCAGGTCGTCGATTCCCTTCTTGGTATGCGCCGACACCTCGACCATACCCACCTGCCCGCCCCATTCTTCCGGCAAAATGCCGAGGCGGTTCGCCAATTCCTGCCTGACCCGGTCCGGATTCGCCGCCGCCAAATCGCATTTGTTGATCGCCACCACAATCGGCACGCCGGCGTTCTTCGCGTGCGCGGCCGCTTCCTCGGTCTGGGGCATGACTCCGTCGTCCGCCGCCACCACCAGCACCGCGATATCGGTCAAATTCGCCCCACGGGCCCGCATGGCCGAAAACGCCTCGTGGCCGGGCGTGTCCAGGAACGACACCCGCTTGCCGTCGCGTTCCACCGAATAGGCGCCGATATGCTGGGTGATGCCGCCGTGTTCCCCCGCCACCACCCGGGTATTGCGGATGGCGTCCAGGAGGCTGGTCTTGCCGTGGTCGACGTGACCCATGAAAGTCACCACCGGCGGGCGCTCGACAATGTCTTCCTCGTCGCCGCCCTCTTCCTGCTGCTGGGCTTCCTGCGCCAGTTCCTCCTCGAGGTCCTCGTCCGATTCCCAGGCGATGGGAATGTTATAATGTTCGGCAATCTTGGTGATGTTTTCCGCGGTGAGAATGTCGTTGACCTGCAGCATCTCGCCCTGGCCAAGCAGCCAGCCGAGGATGTCCTGCAGCTTCACACCCAACGCGACGGAAAGGTCGCGCAAAGTCATACCCAGGCGCACCACCGCCTCCTGGTCGGGCGATCGTTGCTGGGGGCCGGTGAAGCGGCGGGTGCGGGAACGCCGGCCCACCACCCGGCGCTGCGTCTTGCGGCTGCCGCGCCGCCGACCGCCGCCGGCGATGGAACGGGTGAACTCGTTGTCGATTTCCGCAAAGCTGGCGGGCAGCTCGTGCTGGATATGCTTCGACTTGAAGTCGGCCCGCTTATGCTTGAAACTGGCGCCGGAGCGGTCGCTCTCACCGGCGGAAGCCAAAAGCGTGGAGTCAATCTGTTCCTCGGCTGTTTCCCCGCGAACAGGTGTTTCTTCCACTTCGCTGTAATCGCTGTCGTCGTCTATGCCCCAATCCTCGTCGACGCTTTTGGAACGTTTGCTGAGTTTAGCCTTCTTCTCGGCGACTTCGCGTTCCTCGTCCTGGGTCGGGCGCGATTTGTTCTTGGTGCGCTGCTTAGTCACCAATTTGCCGCTGGACAAATCCACTTCCGGAATAACCGGTTCCAATTTCACTCCGGCACGGCCCGGAGCGGAAGAACGCGGAGGCGGTCTGCCACCGCCGGGACCGCCACTGCGGGCGGCTCCGCGCCGTTCATCGTCATGCCCGGTACCCGCACCGGAGGCGCCGCCCCCGGGTCCATGGCCGCCGCCGGCTGCGTGTCCGCCGCGTCCGCCGCCGGAAGCCCCCGCCGCCGAACGCTTGATCGCCGCAATCATTTCCGGGGAAGCCTGGCCAACCGCGGCACTGCCCTTGATCGGGGTGCTGACCCGTTTAATCACCACCGGAGTCTTGGGCGACTCCACCCTCCTATCAGGCACCGGGTGAGGCGCGGAGACCACCTTCTCCCCCTTCCCTTCCGGTTTGCCTTCGCCTGTTCTTCCCGGCTTGTGTTCGGTTTTGCCTTCGCCTCGGCCATGCGTCTTTACGGCAATCCTGCCGACCGGGACCGTAGCGGCTCCGGCCTGCACCGCCTCGGACGCCACATTCGACCCGGTGGATGCCGCCGGTTTGGCTACGCCCGCCGCCGGTGACACGACTGGCGCACCGGCACCCGTCGCGGCGGCAACGGGAGCGGAATGCGCAGCGGCGGAAAGCGCCGGTTTAAGCGGAGCTGCCGGGATTTCCGGAAGCTGAGTGACAGATTCGGCCGCGGCAGGAACAATTTTGACTTCCGGCTTCGGAATGGGTTTGGTTTCACTCTTGACCGGGATTTTCTTGGGAATCGGCAACACCACCGGCTTAGCGGTTTCAGGAGTTTCCGTCTCCGGTTCCCCTTCAGCTTCAAACTCGGCTTCGGCCGCCTTTGCCGAATCTTCCTCGCTTTCAGCCGATTTTTCCGCGTTTGGCGGCATCACCATCACCACCTTCTTCTTCTTCGCGGCTTTCTTTACCGGAGGCGGCGGCGTCCAGCCTTCGGCCACCTTGCCGGCAACCCAAGACTCGACCTCACCGTCGACTACCGTAAGGGTATCCTTGACATCAAAACCCTGCTTCTGGACCGCCGTGAGCAGATCCTGTTGGTTATAGCCGAATTTTTTGGCCAATTCATGTAACCGCATTTACTATTCCTAACTATGCCGCCGCATAAAAAGCACATCCAAACCCTGGGGATGATCGTTCATCCCCAATACCCATCTGCCTACCGCCATCAAGTACGTAATACGATGCGGTATCTACCGCACGGTAAAGTGCCTAAGGTTAGGTTATCCCCGCATTATGCACCATACCGGATAAATTGTAAATCGCCAACCCGGCGGAAAATTATTTTTTCCCTTACAAAAACCGTCTTCACCCCTACCCCTTGTCCTCGCCGCCTTCGCGCGAACTCATCTGCTCGCGAGTGTCGGACTCGATACGCTTCGAATAGCCGGCGACGGCAAAATTGTAAATCTCCTGGGCTTTCTTCTCGCCGATTCCCTTGATGGTCATCAACTTTTCGATGCCCAGTTCCATGATATCGCGGAAGGACTCGAAACCGGCAATCAGCATATTGTTGATGGTCGCGTCGCCGACGCCCGGGAGCGAAGCAATCTCCTGACGCCCCTTCTCCCGCCATTGGCTGTGCTGATTCACGGTCATAATGTCCAGGCTCCAGCCGGTCAGGCGGGACGACAACCTGACGTTCTGCCCCTTGCGGCCAATCGCCAGGGAAAGCTGGTCGTCCGGCACAATCACCCGCGCCCGCTGGTTGACCCGGTCGAATTCGATATGATCGATTTCCGACGGGGAAAGGGCGTTCCTGATAAACAATTCCGGCGACTCGTTCCAGCGGACAATGTCAATCTTTTCGCCGCCAAGTTCCTCGACGATATTCCGGATGCGGCTTCCCCTTACTCCCACGCAGGCGCCGACCGCGTCCACCCGGCTGTCGGAAGAGGTGACGGCGATTTTCGTGCGGTAGCCGGGTTCGCGGACCAGGCCCTTGATTTCTACTATATGCTCGTAAATTTCCGGCACTTCCAGTTCAAACAGCTCACGCACCAAATCCGGATGGATTCGGGACAGGATGATGATGACCTTATTCCCTTTCTTGCGTACCTGCGTCACATAGGCGCGGATACGCTCGTTGGGGCGATAGTTTTCCGAGGGGATTTGTTCCTGGCGGGGAAGGATGCCGTCTGTTTTATTGCCGATGGTGCAAATGACCGTGCCGCGCTCCACGCGATGAATCGTGCCGTTGACGATGGTGCCGACCCGGGCGATGAACTCCTCGTACACCACGTCGGATTCCGCTTCGCGAATCCGCTGAATCATCACTTGGCGGGCGGTCTGGGCGGCGATGCGGCCAAAGGCGGCGGGATCCATTTCGTCGAAGGGGATATCCCCGTCCATCAAGCGTATAACGCCGGTTTCCCGGTCGATGCGGACCCGGAGTTCCTCGATATTCGGATAGCGCTTGCGGGCGGCTGAAACCAGGGCTGTTTCGATGCTTTCGATTAACTGTTCCCGGTCGATGCCTTTTTCACGATGCAGGCTGTCGATGTTACGCAAAAATTCTTCGTTGGTATTCATGTAGTAGCAATTCCTCGGGCTTTTAAAGGAAAGCGGACCAATCGCCGTGCGCTTTCCTTTGAAAGTATTCTGTTGCTGGTCGGGAGTCTATTTCCGCAAGTTCAAGCGTAAACGGTGACCTGCACATAATTCGCAACGTTAAACGGAACCTGGAGACTTTAAAGAGAGGCGAGCGGCGGTTTGTTCGCTTTTCTTTAAACAAAAATTCCCGACTCACGCAAATAAAAAAGAAAGAGCGGGCAAAGCCCGCTCCCACATCGATACAGCCATGTATCGGGCAGGACCCCTGGGAAGAACCTCGCTCAGCATCCCTCCCGCTCGTGTAATATTCGCCTTTTCGCCCGACCTGTCAAGAAAAATCGCCAATCTTACCACTTCAATCGAAGGATTCCAGTGAAGAATCCGGCATGGCGAGATCGTTAATCAAACCTTGTATGGCTTGCACGTGCATTTCATTGGTGGTGGTTATCTGGAAACCGGCGCCGTAGAAATCCGGATTGACATCTGGGCGGCACCAACGGCAAACACCCTCGAAATCCGCCAACTGCAGGCGCCCGGCGGCATTGCGCCAACGGATGCGCAAGGAGTAATTTTCACCGATATCCAGCGGGGAATCGCGCATAATCATTATCCCCTTGGTGGTTATGTCAACTAAATGCCCCAACACCTCGCCGGTCGAGCGGTTGAATACCCGGAGGTAATAGATGAGATAATGCCGCTTCAAGATGCGCTGTTCGCTCAAATCGTCGCTTTTTGCCATTATTCCCGCTCCTCAGCTAGAAACCAGGTCCGAATGACCGGCGCCATTCCCGACCATGTTACTATACTACAAAATTTTCAAAAACACCAATGTTTTTCATCGACAATCAGGTTTGGGATATTCAGGAAATAAAGGCAAAAAGATCGCGCCCGGGTTAACGGGCGCGTCCGAATACCGAATTTGTCTGTAGGAACCCGGCGCCTGGTTTCGCGGCTTTCAGCCGCCAAACAATTCATCCAGCGCCCGATCGATGGCTTTGTCGAATTTCTCCGCCGTGAAGTAATTCCCTCCGGCGATTTGCGACTTCACCGCCATCACCCGCTCCAACCTTACCCCCTCCACCCCGCGAAGACGCATAACATCCGACGAAAACTCCACCGCGTCGCCATGAACCGGAGTCTCCGACATTTTGTATGCCGCCTTCATCTTGCGCATCGGCTGCACGCCGCCCACGCCATTCAAACCGTTGATCTGATCCACCATATGCTCTCTCCCGACTCTCTTACCCGCGTCATATCATTTCCCACCGCGTCCGCCAATCCCGCCCTTTCCGGCTCCTCGACGCGGCACAACCACTTCCGCCACGTTCCTTCCCGAAATAACGGCGTTACCGCGAATACTGGGCGAAACGACAAATAGATAATTATATCTAGTATACACGTCCGATAACCACTGTTCAAGAACTTTAGCCTAAAACGCAACTCCCCGAAAAACCTCCCCCATTCATATTTAAGCCAATATTCCCAACAGAATTGCGTGAATTTCCCACCACGCCAACTAAACCGGAATCCCCATTTTTTCCAACTTTTTCCGAATTTTTTGCAGCATCGCCGCATGAATCTGGCACACCCGGCTTTCCGTCACCTTCAGAACGTCCCCGATTTCCTTCAGCGTCAATTCCTCTTCGTAATACATCACCACCAGCTGCTTTTCCTTTTCCGTAAGCAGTCCCATAACCACCTCCAGGATTTCCTCCGCCTCCAAACGCGCCCCGGGGTAATCGTCGCGGTTCGACAGCAACACATCCTCAAGCGAGCGCCGGCCGGACGCGCCGCCTGTATCCGACAAACTCACCCGCTTCGCCGCCTGGGCTCCCATTTCCGCGTCCCAGTATTCGTCCATCGTCAGGCCGGCCGCTTCGGCGATTTCCTCCGGCGTGGCCAGCGAATTCGCGCTCAGAAGCTCAGCCTCGACTCTTTCAATCCGGTTCACCCGATCCCTGACCACCCGCCCGAGCACATCGTGCGAACGGAGTTCATCCAGGACCGCCCCGCGAATGCGGGTTATCGCGTAAGTCGTAAACCGTGCGTCGCGGCCGGGATCGTAACGCTCCACCGCCGACACCAATCCCACGCAGCCGGCCGAATACAATTCCTCCCTGGAAATGAAGGTGGGAAGATTGATAGCCATGCGCGACACGGTGACCTTGACCAAAGGCAGGTAACTGTCGACCAACGCTTCATAGGCGTTGCGGTCCCCGGCACGGGTCTTGGTCCATAAAACGTCACGGACGGAGTCATCGTCCTCCGCTTCGGGGTCAGCTTTTTTCGCCCCCTTGCCTTCGGGGTCGGAATCCTTCAACCTGACACTATCGGAATCTGATCCCGCTTTTGCATCGGTTTTTTTGGGCCGGGTATCGGCGTCGCTTTTTTTCGCCGCCGCCCCGGCATCGACTTTTTTCCGCTTGGGTTCGGCTTCGCCCGGTTTCGCAGCCGTTTCCGCAGCTGCCGACGGAACCACCGCCTCGCCGTCAGGGAGGGATTTCGTTCTGCCTGAAGGTTCGGCCAGGCGGGAACGATCCACCCCCCCGCCCCTCGGACGCAAATCGCCGTAAGCCTTTTTCAGCCGATTGTCGCTTTCCACAGCTTTGGGATGCTGACGCTCCGCCTCGGGTTTGGCAGGCGACGCGGCCTCCCCCTCCGCCGGTGGCGGAGGATTGCCGGCATCCGGCTTGGCGGGCCGGTTGTTGTACGGTTTGGCGGTCATTTACTGGCTTCTCCTGCTTGGGACAGAAAGCCGGGAAAAGCATGCTTCAAGGCGTGAATCCGGATTGTTTTGACCGGAAATGGCCTCTTGGCAAATTCTTGTTTCCCCGGACCTGGAGCGCCTTTGTCCGCCGTAGTATACTTGCCTGAATACGGCTTCAGCCTTTCAGGCCACCTGGAGTTCGTGGCGGATTTATTTTGCCGGCCGACCTGCCTCCGGCAACCGCAGTTTCCGGTGTAACGCGGGGAAAGGTTCAGCCAAACCGTTCCGCCGGCATTAACCGCGGCGCTTTTCTGCTCAGCCCCAATATTATACGGAGAAATATTTTTTGGAAAGGATTATCCCGATCCAAACTTTTTCCTTGACGTCACCCCCCGCGGATGGATAAATATATGTTTCGCCGCCGGAACCGGCTTTCCGGCGGCGTGGATTTTTGTCAAGCAAGAACCCCGGCTTCACACCAGCGCCAACCCGAAGAAAAGCCGGCGGTACTTTTTCCATATACCACCGTTCGCATATTGTCTATCGCCCGATTTCGCAAGACGCAAGAAAGGAAACACCCATGGGCCGTTACATTGGACCCAGAACCAAAGTCTGCCGCCGCCTCGGCTTCATGATATACGACAACTCGAACGTCGAAAAGGCGTTCATGAAACGTGAACAGGAACCGTTCCGCCGCAAACAGTCGGAATATGGCCACCGCCTCCTGGAAAAACAGAAAGTAATGTTCTACTACGGCATGCGCGAAGGCCAGATGCGTAAACTCTTCAACCTGGCCCGCCGCACCAAGGGGAACACCTCCAAGGCCTTCCTCATCGCCTGCGAACGCCGCCTCGACAACGTCGTCTACTCCGCCGGATTCGCCGCCTCCCGCCCCCAGGCCCGGCAGCTCATCTGCCACGGCAATGTCCTCGTCAACGGCCACCGGGTGGACATCGCCAGCTACCTGGTAAACACCGGCGACACCATCACCATATCCGAGCGGCCCGGCGTCCGCAAGCTGGTCACCGCCATTGTCGAAAAGAAATCCGGCTACAGCGCCCCGGATTGGATTGCCGTCGATCCGAAAACCATCACCGCCAAGGTGGTTCGCCTCCCGGTCCGGGAAGACGTCCGCCTGCCGGTAAACGAACAGCTGTTGGTCGAATTCTACAGCCGCTGAAAACCGCTGGCATATACGCACTTCCCCCAAGCGGACTGGCAAACAGTCCGCTTTTTTTTGTCCCCTTGTCGCTATCAATCCTTTGCCGGCAGAAAAACCTTGACGGGAATAGGTTTTCTGGTTCTTATTTGGTTTATCAGTCGGATATAAAACCAACGAGCATTTTTCTTGCTGCCCTGAGGCATTTCTTCAGCAATTACCCCGCAACGTCGATATTAATGGAAATCCGCAATAACATCGTCGGTTTACTGCCAACTCCCATTGCAATATTCCCTTCGCCTTTATGGCTCAGTCTATGGCGATTACGCAATGTAGACTTTTATGGAAAACCGGGCAGCTGTTTTGTACGATTTTCTTTGAACCCCACGTGATGTAGCTATTTAATGTTAGTCACGCGGGAAGAAGCGGGCAACGGCAACACTTATGTTTAGGCGGAGTTTTGTTTCGTGAACGCCGGATTCCTATAAAGGAGCGCAGTTTGGCGACGCATGCAGGGAAAATCATCAGTGCCCAGCTTCGTGTCGGTGATATCGACCTGCCGTCCTATCGGCGGACGGAGATTCTCGCCAAAATCGACGCCGCGCAAAAGCTGGCCGGCCTGCAACGCCTCCTCTTTCTTCCCTCCCACAACCCCGACATCAACAAAAGCATCATCGAACACTGCCGAATCCAGGGCATTGAAGTCTATCTATGGTACAAAGTGCTTTCCGACAACGACATAATACCGGAAAACGATGAACTGGTCGAAGACGCCTGGGGGAAAAAAGGCGCCGGGGAAACCGGCCTGTGGAGCCAAATTTTCGATGCCGACGAGGCCTATCTCTTCGGTTGCCCCTCGAACGCCAAATATAACCGGCTGGTATTCAACAAATGCCGCCAGGAACTGGAAACCAACCAATATAAGGGGTTATTCGCCGATATCCTGGGCTATCCTCTAGCCTCCCTGGGCATCGAGGCAATCTTTACCTGTTTTTGCCCCTCCTGCATGGCTTTGGACAGCCGTATGCAGGAATGGCGCAACCGTTGCCGCGAGGTCCGCGAATATATCTCCTCCTGCACCGACGACGATTTAAGAAAACTCGGCAGTTTTTCCGGCATGACCAAGCATTTGGGAGTGGATCAGTGGTTTGAATTCCGCACAATTCCCATAATCCGCCTAGCCAGACGCTATGCCGATTTGGCCAAGGAAATGGGAGTGCCGCTGGGGCTGGATGTCTTGGCCCCGGCTTTGGCGCGTCAGGGCGGGCATAATTATGCGGAACTGGGGAAGCTTGCCGCGTGGTTGAAGCCGCGCATTTATTGCCATATTTACGGACCGTCCAGTATTCCCCTGGAATTTTTCTGCGAAGCCATGGGCCTGAAAAAATGGGGCCGCCGCCTCAGTATGCGGGCGATTATGGAACTTATCAGCAACTCGATCGGCCTCGATCTCCCCTCCACCGCCCATAACCTCACCCCGGTTTACTTCACCGACGAAGCGGTCCGCGAACAAATCACCAAAGCCCGCGCCGCCACCACCGCCCCGGTGCACCCCGGCATCGAATGCTCCCTCCATCCCGATTACGAAATCGGTCTGACCGAGGATAACATCCGCGCTTTCCTCGCCGCTGCCGGCAATGTCGAAGGTTTGGTGCTGACCTGGAACCTCCTGTATATTCCCGACGCCTTCCTGCGTATCGTCGGCGAACACGTCAGGTGACCTTCTTCACTCATCCTCCCGCGCTTCCAATACCGCCAGAAACGCCTTCTGCGGCACGGTGACGTTGCCGATGGCCCGCATCCGCTTCTTGCCTTCCTTCTGCTTTTCCAAAAGCTTCCGTTTCCGGGTAACGTCACCGCCGTAGCATTTCGCCAGCACATTTTTGCGGAAGGGGCTGATGTTTTCGCGGGCGACGATTCGCGCGCCGACAGCGGCCTGCAGGGCGACCTGGAACATGTGTTTGGGGATTTCCTTCCGTAGCCGGGCGAGAATTTTCCTGCCGCGGAGATCCGCTTTGTCCCGCAGGCAGATAATGGACAGCGCGTCCACGGGCTGGCCGTGGATAAGGATATCGACTTTCACCAGGTCGGCGGCGTGGTAGCCGATGAACTCGTAGTCCATGGTGCCGTAACCTTTGGTGGAGCCTTTTAGCTTGTCGTAGAAGTCGAAGACGATTTCCGCGAAGGGAATTTCGTAGTGGAGAAGCGCCCGTCGGCCGCCGATGTATTCGAGGCCTTTGTGTTGACCGCGACGCTCTTCGGCCAAGGTCATCACCGCGCCGATGTATTCCTTCGGGACCATCACCTCCAGTTTGACGATGGGTTCGCGGATTTCCTCGATGAAGGAGGGGTCGGGGACGTCGGCGGGAGAATGGACTTCGGTCACGGAGCCGTCGGTCCTGAGGACCTCGTAAGTGACGTTCGGGGCGGTTTTCACCAGATCCAGATCGCTTTCGCGCTCGAGGCGTTCCTGGACGATTTCCATGTGGAGGAGCCCGAGGAAACCGCAACGGAAGCCGTGCCCCAGGGCGGTCGAGCTTTCGGGGAGATAATTGAACGAGGCGTCGTTCAGGGCCAGGCGGTCCAGGGCTTTACGGAGGTTTTCAAAGTTTTCGGTGGAAGACGGATAGAGGCCGCAGTAGACCATGCTTTTCGGTTCGACGTAACCCGGCAGGGCTGCGATGTTGGAGCCTTCGTCGGTGAGAGTGTCGCCGACTTTGACGCCGCGGATATCCTTCAGGTTGCCGACCACGTACCCGACCTGCCCGGCCGAGAGGACTTTCACCGGTTTCATGGTGGGGGCGAAGATGCCCAGCTCGGTCACTTCGTAAACTTTGCCGTTCGAGAGCATTTCCACCTTGTCGCCTTTTTTGACGTCGCCGTCGACGATGCGGAGATAGGTGATGACGCCGCGATAATCGTCGTAGACTGAGTCGAAGATGAGGCCGCGGAAAGGGGCGGCGGCGTTCCCCGCCGGGGGCGGGATGGTGCGGACGATTTCCTCGAGAATGCCTTCGATGCCGGCGCCGGTTTTGGCCGAGGCGTAGTGGACGTCTTCGGGTTTACAGCCGAGAAACTGGACGATTTCCTCGCAGACGGCGTCGGGTATGGCCGACGGGAGGTCGATTTTATTGACAACCGGGATGATGGTGAGGTCGTTGTTGAGGGCCAGGTAAGTGTTGGCGACGGTTTGCGCTTCGATGCCTTGGGAGGCGTCGACGACGAGGAGCACGCCTTCGCAGGCGGCGAGGGAGCGGGAGACCTCGTAGGAGAAGTCGACGTGTCCTGGGGTGTCGATGAAATTTATCTGGTAGGTTTGGCCGTCTTGCGATTTGAATTCGGCGGTGACGGGGTGGGCTTTAATGGTGATGCCGCGTTCGCGTTCGAGGTCCATGTCGTCGAGGAATTGGGCGCGGAATTCGCGCTCGCTGACGAGTCCGGTTTGGAGGAGGATGCGGTCGGCGAGGGTGGATTTGCCGTGGTCGATGTGGGCGATGATGGAGAAGTTGCGGATGTGCTTGGTGTCCATG
>JAVBQR010000168.1:0-4527 GCA_031548865.1 Planctomycetota bacterium | reverse complement strand
GAATGGAAATCCCGGCGGATCCATACCTGGGCCCAAAGGGCGATTTTTTTTGGGGTAAGATGGTCAGTCAAACCCCGGCGTGCTCTAGGATGGCCTAACTACCCGCCTTCTTCTCCTCCGCGACCCGTTAAATCGCACTGGCACGCCTTAAGAAATTCCCTTTGGACCCCGCATGACCGGGATTTCCATTCGGGTGAATCGAGCTTCGGCCGAAGCTTTACTACACCCCCCCTTATAACCGCGTTCACGCGGGGCAAAAATAATTCCATAAAAAAAATTTATATTTCTGTGACATTACTGAAGCGGGTTACCGATTCCGATTCCAGGTTTTCGATTTCCTCTTTCGCCGACATGAGCATGGGGGTGGTGATGCGTTCGGGATCGTACAACACGGTGATGCTGCCGGTGCGTAGATTGCCCGAAACATCCCTGATGCCTTCGATGCCTTCCACATATTCTATTATCCTGGCAAACGCTTCCGATCTCGTAAACAACGGTGAACTCACCCGCAGCCGGCCGGGGAAAAAACTTTCAATTTTCATAAAACCTTTCAATAGTATACCGGCGACATTTTGAAATTCGCGGACACGTAATGCAAAAGCTTTATACCGCCAAAGCAATGGCACAACATGACCCCGAATTTCAAATTGTTTCCGGAACAGCAAAATCACAAATTGCCGATTCACGCCCGCGCCGTGCGTGCGTCATTGGTATCGGCAACCTCGGCCGCGACTTCCCGGCAGGGCGTTTCCAGCGGCATTTCGATTACCATTTCCTCGGCCGTTTCCGCCAGGCGGTCGGGCAGGAGTTTCCTCACGCTGTGGGCGGTGACCAGCACGGTTCCGAGATTGTGCAGCAGCGCCGCCAGGCGGGGAGCAATGACGCCAAACAATCCGAACAGGATAAGGAGGGAATTCAAACCCAGGATGAAACCGAACTGCCGGTCGATCCGCTGCATGGCCAACCGCGAGAGGGAGCGGGCCGTCGCCAGCCCGGACAACTCCCCGTCCACCAGCACCACCCCCGCCACCTCCTTCGCGAGGTCGGCTCCGTCCTTGAGGCTGACCCCAACCTCGGCCGCCGAGAGGGCAGGGGAGTCGTTCACGCCGTCGCCGACGAAAATCACCTTGCGGCCCTGTTTCTGCAAGCCGTGAATCATATCCGCCTTGTCCACCGGGAGCATGCCGGAACGGTATTCGCCGATTCCCAAGGTCCGCGCCACCGCGCCGGCCGTCCGCTCGCCGTCGCCGGTGAGCATGGTCACCCTCTCCACCCCGTGGGTAAACAGGGCGGCGAGAGTCGCCCGGGCATCCTCGCGGATCGGATCCTCCACCGACAACATCCCCACCAAATGTCCGTCGTGCGCCATGTACAGGAGGGAACGCCCCTTTTCCGCCTCGACGGCGGCTTCGCGTTCGGCCTCCTCCTCGCGGGCGATATGCATGTCGTCAAAAACGAAATGCGCGCTACCGATCAGGATTTTTCGCCCGTCCAGGGTGGAAACGATGCCGTGCGCCAAAATGTATTCGGGCTTGGCGTGCCGCTCGCGGTGGCGCAGCTGGTCCTGTTCCGCCCGCTTCACCACCGCCCGGCCGACCGGGTGCGGGAAATGTTCCTCGATGCAGGCGGCGGTGCGAAGCACCTCGGTGGCGTCCCACCCGGCGAAGGGAATGACCCGGGCCACCGCGGGCCGGGATTGGGTGAGGGTGCCGGTTTTGTCGATGACCAGGCTGTCGGCCTGGGCGAGGGACTCGATGTATTTGCCGCCCTTGATGAGGACGCCGCTTTTCACCCCTTCGCGGATGGCGCTGAGGATGGTCAGCGGGGTCGCCATGCGGATGGCGCAGGAATAATCGACCATCAGGACCGCCGAGGCCCGCAAGGGATTGCGGGTGATAGCCAGGATGGCCAGGGCCAGGAACAAATTGTAAGGGACGATGGCGTCGGCCATGCGTTCGGCGCGGGACTGTACCCCCGCCTTCAGGGCTTCCGACTCCTCGATAAAGGAAACGATGCCCTGAAGCCGGGTGTCGTTGGCGGTTTTCTCGACCCGGATCACGATGCTGCCTTCGTCGATTACCGTACCGGCGAAAACCGACAGGCCAGGGCATTTATGCGCCGCCTCGCTTTCGCCGGTAAGGACCGACTGGTTGATCAGGGCGTCACCTTCCACCACCACGCCGTCCACCGGAATAACGCTGCCGGTCCGCACCACGACCAGGTCGCCAGGACGCACTTCCGCCATCGGCCGGCGAATTTCCCCGCCGGGAGTCTTGACCCAGACCGCGTCGACCTTCAAGGCCAGGCTCTCCGCCAGACTGTTCCGGGACTGCTCCCGCGTCCAGTCCTCCAACGCTTCGGCCGCCGAGAACATCCAGAGAATGGTGCGGATGGCGGCGAAATCGCGCCGGATCGCCAATATGGCCAGGGCGGTGGCGTCGAGGACCGCCACCTCCAGACTGCCGCGCCCCAGCGCCGCAAGGCCGGTTCCGATGTAAGGGATGGCTTTGACAAAAGTCAGGCCATGGCGGATAAAGGGCGGCAGCACCAGCCATTTCACAAAATACCAGAAGGCGGTGGAGGCGACGGAGCAAAGCGAAGTCAGGAAAAACGACGGCGGCGGGACTTCGGTCTTCAGGGCGAGGGCTTCCCAGTCCGAGGATTCGAGCACGTCGAGGAGATTGAGGACGTGACGCCGCGGAAGGACCCTGGTGTAGGTGATGAGCAGGTTGCCGGTCCGGGGCGACAGGACGGCGGAAACCACCCCGTCCTGGGCGTCCAAAAGCTGGCTGACCGCGGTGGCGTTCCCGATTGCCTTCGGGTCGCGACAATGTACCCGCAGTCTGCCCGGGATGTCGTGCAGAACATCATAGCGCATAGTGAAACCTTATGGTGGGGAATAAAAAAGGTGAAACGCGGAACGATGGCGGTTCAGGATTTCGCGTTGGTTCCGGCCTCGTTGATGTGCTTGGCCTCGGCGACGATATCCTCGGCGCATTCCTTGGTTTTCTCGGCGTATTCAAGCGCCTTGTCCTTGAGGCGCAGGCTGCCGGCGACCAGATTCGCCGCAATCGGCTTCAGCTTCTCCTTGTTTTTCATATAAAGGATTGCCCCCGCCGCTCCCAGGGCGACACAACCGATGCAATACCATGCGCTTCTACTCATGTTCTTCTCCTTGGTTTGGGATACCGCGCCTATCCAACACGGCGCGCGAAAATATCGATGCAACAAAGTTTTATATATAAAACTTCACTATGATAAGGATTTCCGTTCCGGTGTCAATACCTAAAAAAATCGGCATGGGCATTTTGTATTTGCGTGAAAATGCCCCTTATTCACTAGGGCATAAGGGGCATTTTCTTCCGGGAGGCGGTGACGAAGCATTCATTTCAGCAAAACATTTTTGAGGATATAACTCTTCTCCTGGGTCATCTCGTCCAAGGTCACGCTGACCCCTTCCCGTCCGACCCCGCTCATCTTCCAGCCGCCGAAGGGTTGATCCAGGTGGCGGTAATTGCCGGAACTGTTGATCACCACTCCGCCGCATTCGAGGCGCGAGGCGACCCGCATGGCGCAGCCCATATCCCTGGTCATCACCCCCGCCTGCAGGCCGTAGGGGGTGTGGTTGGAAATGGCCACCGCCTCGTCCTCGCTGTCGAAGGCGATTATTGGGAACACCGGGCCGAATACCTCCATCTCGCCCGCCACGTCCATCGCCAGGGTCACTTCGTCGAGGATGGTCGGCTCGAAATAGGTGCGGTCGAAGATGTGGCCGCCGCACAGCAGTTTGGCGCCCTGCTTGACGGTATGCTCCACTTGCCGGAGAACCTCGGCCGCCGCGCGTTCGCTGATCAGGGACCCCAGGTCGGTGGCGTCGTCCAGCGGGCTGCCCAGCTGCAATTTTTTGCAGCGCTCCCTGACCCCTTCGACGAAACGGTCCTTGACGCTCCGCTGCACGATGAAGCGTTTCGGCGAGCAGCAGGTCTGGCCGGCGTTCTGCACCCGGCCCTGGGTCGCATCGGCGATGGCGAGGTCGAGGTCGGCGTCGGCGAAGACGATGAAGGGGTCGTTTCCGCCCAGTTCCAGGAAAACGCGCTTGAGGGTCTTCGCGGCTGTTTCCGCCACCTGCAGGCCAACTTCGGTGCTGCCGGTGAGGCTGATGGCGTTGACGCCCGGGCTCTTGGCCAGGAGCTCCCCGACCACTCCGCCGCTCCCGGTGAGGAGCTGCAGGACATTTCCGGGAATGCCCTCTCTCAGGCAGATTTCGACCACTTTCATGACCGTGAGCGGATTGTCCGAGGCCGGCTTGACGATGACCGCGTTTCCGGCCGCCAGGGCCGCCGCCATTTTCTGCATGGACAGTTCGACCGGATAGTTGAAGGGCGAGATGCAGGCGACCACCCCCAAGGGCTGGCGGCGGGTGAAGATGATGTCGTTCTCGGTGCCCACCTGGTATTCGGTCAAGGTCTGGCCGTAGTGGTGGCAGGCCTTCTCGGCGAAGCCGCGAAGGATTTGCGCCGCCACCCG
>JAVBQR010000081.1:0-13238 GCA_031548865.1 Planctomycetota bacterium | reverse complement strand
GGCGTTCGGTACCCTTAAGGCGTGCCAGTGCGATTTAACGGGTCGCGGAGGAGAAGAAGGCGGGTAGTTAGGCCATCCTAGAGCACGCCGGGGTTTGACTGACCACCTTACCCCAAAAAATCGCCCTTTGGGCCCGGGACTGGTCACAAAAGGGCTGTAGCAAGTTCAGGCAAGGAACAGTGGTTGCGGTAGCCATTTTTGCCGGCGGTTCAGGCAAAAATGGCGGACGCAGCCGCCGTGACGCAGGATCAACTTGCTGCAGTCGTTTTGTGACCAGTCCCTTCGGGTATGGATCCGCCGGGATTTCCATTCTTTTCTTTCGGGGAAGAATGGAGGCTGAGCATGGGCAGAAGAATTTTCACCATTTGCGCCACAATTCGGTATTGTATTTCTGATGTAAAATCAATTTTCAAAAAAAGGCTTCATCCCTATGCGTAGTGAACCTAAACGGCAATTCCCCCATCCCAGCATTCGCCGATTGCCGTCGTACCTCCGGCTCCTGCGGCAGCTGAAGCTGGAAGGGGCGCAGAAAATCTCCTGCACCAGGATTTCCCGCGAGCTCGACCTCGACTCAACCCAGGTCCGGAAAGACCTGGCCCTGACCGGCATAACCGGCCGGCCGCGCATCGGCTACGAATTGATGCCGCTGATTGAGGCAATTGAGAATTTTCTTGGTTGGAACGAAAAAACCGATGCATTTCTGGTAGGTTCAGGGAGTCTCGGCCATGCGTTGATCGGGTATGACAATTTCCGCAGTTGCGGTTTGAACATTGTCGCCGCATTTGACGTGAATGAAGTGAAGATTGGACAGGAGATTCATGGGCGGAGAATTTACCACATGCGTGAGATGCCGGGGCTGGCGCAGTCGATGGGAGTGAAGGTGGGGATTCTCACCGTCCCGGCCCAATCGGCGCAGACGGCGGCGGATGTGATGGTGGCGTCGGGCCTGAAGGGGATCTGGAATTTTGCGCCGGCAAAGCTGGATTTGCCGGAGAATGTATTGGTGGAAAATGTGGAATTGGTGAGCAGCTTGGCGGTGTTGTCGGTGAATTTATCAGGTCAGGAGAAATGACCGGGTTGGACGGCGTCGGTACGGCGGATAGATATAACTTATGGCTGGGAGATGATTGCATTAATTTTCCGCGCTGGTATAGTATGGTAATGACAACGAAACAACCGATGGGCGGTGATGACTATTTCTTTTAGACAGGATGGCCATGCCCTTCCAACCCAAAAGCCCCAGCACCCGGATGTATATTCGCGAAGACGATCTTACCGACGAGTTGTTCGGTAAGATTTGTAAATATATTTACGAGAAGGCGCGTATCAATCTGGGTAAAAACAAGATGGAGCTGGTGCGGGCGCGTTTTGGCAAGGTTATTCGCCAGCGCAAGATGTCCGGCTTCCGCGAATATTTCCAGTGGATGACCAGCGACACCACCGGCGAAGCGTTGCGCGAAGTGATGAATGCGATTTCAACCAACCTCACTTCATTTTTCCGCGAGAACGAGCATTTTGTCTTCCTTTCCGAAGTGTTATTGCCGAAATTCTCCCAACAGCCGAAGGTGGGCGGGAAAATTCGTCTCCGGGGCTGGTCGGCGGGCTGTTCCACCGGCGAAGAAGTTTATACGATGGCGATGACTATTTCGGAGTTTATGGCCAAGCCGGAGGAATGGGACGTCAAGCTGTTGGCGACGGACATTGACACGGAAGTGGTGGCGACCGGGCAGAGAGGGGTGTACGCGCAAGATCGGGTGACAGGCATCCCGCCCGGGCTGGTGAAGAAATATCTCGGCAATGTCCAGGACGCGAAAGGCCGTCCGGCCTATCAGATGCACGAACGGTTGCGGCGGATGATTACTTTCCGGCACCTCAACCTCTTTTCGGATTGGCCGTTCAAGAATAAATTCAGTTATATATTCTGCCGCAATGTAATGATTTATTTCGACCGCCCCACCCAGGAATCGCTGATCAACCGTTATTTTGACATCCTTGAGCCAGGCGGCTACCTTTTCATCGGGCATTCGGAAAGCTTGAGCGGAGTCAACCACCGGTTCGAATATGTGCGACCGACCATATATATGCGGAAATAGAAGTGTATCGGACGCGGTTGGGTAAACCGGAAAATGTTCTTTGGCTTCACATTGACAAGAGGTGAATTATCGTCCATAATGCTATATGTGGGATGCAGACATAAAAAGGAGACGGCATGAGCGTAGCTGAAACCACAACCAGTACCTCCCGTGGGGGCAAATATCTGACCTTTGTCCTGAATAAAGAGCAATACGGCCTGGAAATCCTGAAGGTTAAGGAAATTCTCAGTCTGTTGCCCATCACTCCCATGCCGCAGGCTCCCCACTTTGTCAAGGGGGTGATCAATCTGCGTGGCAAGGTTATTCCGGTAATTGACACCCGCCTTAAATTCGGCATGCAGGAAATCGATCACACCTCGGAAACGTGTATTATCGTAGTGGATGTGACCGGCACCTGGATGGGCATGATTGTCGATACGGTGAAGGAAGTCATGGACATTCGTGACGACCAGATTGAAGATCCGCCCCGCTTCGGTTCCGGATCGGATCACGAGTCGATTCGTGGTCTGGGCAAGGTGGGGGATCAGGTGAAGATTCTCTTGAATATCGACAAAGTGATGGCGGACATGAATGTCACCCAGATGCCATCCTTTGATATGTAATCCAACCACACCGGATTTGCGAAGCGGTTCACGCAAATTCGGCGTTGTCGAGATAATTGAGGCGGCGCAACTGCCGTCCGGGTAAATTTTCCTCTTACACACGCGCCGGCATTTATGCGGCGCGTTTTTTTTCGGAGACTCCCCCCATGAGCGAACCGAAAAGCGATATCCCCTTTATTTATAATATATTTCCATCGCTTCTCGGCGACGTCGACAAATGGGCCGCGCATGTCGAACGGGCGGTAGACATGGGCTTTAACTGGATTTTCATCAATCCGATCAACTTGACCGGCGCATCCGGATCTCTATACGCCATCCGCGATTACTTTTCCTTCAATCCGGCTTTTTTCCCTTTCGACTCCTTCGAGGCGCAAAAGGGCCGGCTGGCTAAATTTGTGGCTGACTGCCGGGAAATGGGCGCCGAGGTCATGGTCGACCTGGTCATCAACCACACCGCCTACGACAATCCGCTGACCCGCGACCACCGGAATTGGTACAAACAAAACTCGGACGGTTCCATAAAAAATCCCGGCTGTAAAGATGAAAATGCCCCCGGCGGCTACACGGTGTGGGGTGACTTGAACGAGATCGACAACGAACATTCGTCGGATCGGAACAATCTCTGGGAATATTGGTGGAAGGTGGTGGAGATGTACCTGTCCTGCGGGGTCAGGGGCTTCCGCTGCGACGCCGCCTACCAGATCCCTAATGAATTATGGAAAATGTTGATTTACCGGGCGAAAAACCGCACTCCGGAGGCGAAATTCTTCGCCGAATCCTTGGGTTGTCCGGTGGATCAGACCATCGGTTTGGCCGGCGCGGGGCACGATTTCGTTTTCAATTCCGGCAAGTGGTGGGATTACCGCGCCGATTGGTTTACCGATCAATTGCGGATGGGCGGCGGCAAGGTGCGCTCCATTTGTTTCCCCGAGTCGCACGACACCCGGCGCCTCGCGGAGGAGTGGCACCAAGATTTGGACCGGATCAAGCAGCATTATTTCCTGACCACCCTGGTGTCATCGGGAGTGTTGATTTTACTGGGGTTTGAGTATGGGTTTATGAGGAAACCGCATGTGGTCAGCACCCGGCCGCACGATTACGAAGGCGCCAAATACGATATCACCGATTATATCCGCCAAGTGAATGCACTGAAGCGCGGGCACCGGGTATTTGCCGAGGATAACCGCCTGGAACGGGTCGAAGTGGGTGACGACGCGCTTCTGGCGCTGAAAAAGGTGTCCTTGGACGGCAAGGAATGCGGGGTTCTATTGTTTAACCGTACTGGCGACGGGAAACAGATTGACCTCCGCCAGCTTACCGGTAGTTTGCACGGGGCGGGCTACAAGTCGACCTCGGCGGCGAACGTTCCGTTGCCGACCAAGGCCGAGCGCCTTCGCCTGAATCGGTACGGGGCAGTGGCGTTCAGGTTATACTGACCCGGCCTCTCCACCCATGCAATAGGCGTCCGGTATGACACCCACCGATGGAAAAGCGAACGGCGGTTCACCCGGTTTCTGGAGAAGCCCGGCAATTTATAAATAACGGCCGCCTCGGAGGGCGGCCGTTACTTGTATACCGATTTTGTCCTGACCTATGGCCTCAAGAAACTTTGGTCGCGTCTCCCACGCTGTCTGTTGTGCCGCTGGCGGACCCGGAGCCGCTGGACTCGGACCCGGATTCGGGGTTGAGGCGCTAGGTTCCCATGGAGGTTCCTGCTGGTTTGTTTTGCGGGGTCCCGGTCGTGGTGGCGGAGGGGGATTTATTATCGGTCGAGGGTGCGGCCGGGGCGGGGGTGGTGACGGCGGTTCCGCTTTGGGGTGTTTCGCTGCTACGGTAATACAGTAGTCCAGCCACGATCAGCAGTAGAATCACGATTGCGACAATCCAACTGGTAAGCGTAGTACCAAGGCGGTTACGCCTTGCCACGTCGAATTTCCTGACCATTTTTTTCCTCCTTGGGGTGATGTTCATAAAACCGCTGGTAAGTTTTGCTATAAGCACATAGTCTTGCCGCCCCAGTGGCGTGGAGCGACAAGCCATACTTTACTGTCCGGTATATGTTAACAATCCCCTGTATTAAAGCGTTTTTTCCCAAAAATTTTAAAAATGCACGCGAAAATAAATTATTACCAAGCCAGCTACGCGGGAGCCGCACCACAATTCAAGCATGATTAGCCAGTTGCGCTAACTGTTTTTCTTGGCCGTGTTTGTTCCACCGGCACAGTATATAATGTCGCTTATAAATACGTTAAGTTTTTCTTGACAAAGTTGCTAAAGGCCATATAATTATCGTTTATTGCTATATAACAATGTTTCTATGTTGTAGATTTCAGGGCAATTCGTATTGGACAGGGCGTGATTGTCCGGAAAAGTCCAATTTTTTTCGTATTCGTAAAGGGAATGATCATGAGTCTGCGCGCGAAGTTGTACACCGGGTTTTTTATCATGGTTGGCTTGGCTTTTATCATAGCTGCTGTCGGGTTGTACGCGGTTGTCAGTACGGATCGTGGTTTGACCGCGACCGCCTATGAGGTGGAGAAAGCCGCCAACGAAAGTGCGCCGACCAACGAACAATTTTTCAGTCTCGCCACCAACGCCTTGGCGGCGGGGTCGCATTATTACGGTTACGCCTACAACCACGATGAAAAGGATTTCGCCAAGGGAAACGAATACCTCGGTAAGATTCGCGAGGCGGCCAAAAACATCGAAGGCATTCTCGGCAAACGGCCGCCGGAAAATTTGCGGGAAATGCGCGAGGCGCTTCCCCGCATCGAGCAGGATGTCGAGGCTTTCGGCGGCATCGCCGGCCAACTGAATGCGGTTTCAAACAACTTCATGGCTACACGGCAGGAAATGCCCGGCATCGGCGCCCAGGCGCAGGATATGGTGGACAAGTTGACCCAGGACACCGCCAAGCTTCTCGAGGACATGGTGAGCGGCATGACCGCCGAAAACGTGGTGGAAGACAAGGCGGGGCTCCTCCGGCGCGCCCGGGCCATGTCCTTCCTATACTCGCTGTCGACCGAATTCAACCATGTGCGTAGCGCTTTCTGGCGGGCGCAGTCCTATAGTGGCGAGGAGTCGAAAAAAATTTTCAACGACGCGGTTACCGAAATGACCCGCATCCGCGACTCCCTCAAGGCCTTTGTCAATCCGGCCAATATCACCATCCCGGCGGTACTGGCGCAATACCAGACGGTACTCGACAATTTCGAGAAATACCTGGCCGGCATCGTGAAATCCCGGGACTTGTACGCCAGCCTCGATCAACTGAGCGACAACACCCTCGGCATGCTGGCAAAAATCAATACCGGTTCGACCATGCTGTCGACATCTTCGACCAAATCGTTGGCCGAGGGCATGACCAACATTCGCGACGACAATGCGGAAATTTCCGAATTGGTCGACCAGTCGAAGTTGATTCTTGGCGTCGTCGCCGTCCTGTCGCTCCTTCTGGGAATCATCCTGGCGGTGGCCATCACCCGCAGTGTCACCCGGCCGATCAACCGCGCCATCGCCGTTCTCTCGAACGGCGCCGAACAGATTACCTACGCCTCGGAACAAATCTCCGACGCCTCGCGATCCCTTGCCGACGGCGCCAACAGCCAGGCGGCTTCCCTGGAGGAAACCTCCTCCGCCCTAGAAGAAATGGCCTCCATGACCCGGCAGAACGCCGACAACGCCCAGAGAACCAACGCCAGCACCCAGCAAACCGCCAAGCTGGTGGAAAAGGGCGGCCTCGCCATGACCGATATGGCGAAGGCGATGGGGGAAATCAGCGACCGATCCGAAAAGGTCAGCCGCATCATCAAGACTATCGAGGATATCGCTTTTCAGACCAATCTCCTCGCCCTGAACGCCGCCGTCGAGGCGGCGCGGGCCGGGGAAGCGGGGAAGGGCTTTGCGGTGGTCGCGGACGAGGTGCGGAACCTGTCGCAGCGTTCGGCCCAGGCAGCGCGGGACACGGCGGAATTGATCAACGGCACGGTGGAAAGCGTCCGGAACGGTTCGAATATCGCCGGCGGCCTGACCAAGGATTTCGGGGATATCCAGGAAGGGACCAGGGAAATCGGCAAACTCATCAGCGAAATCGCCTCCGCGACCAATGAACAGGCGCAGGGTGTGGATCAGGTGAATACTTCAGTCGCCCAAATGGACAAGGTAACGCAACAAAACGCGGCCAACGCCGAGGAGACGGCGTCGTCGTCGGGAAAACTGAGTTCCCAGGCCGAATCGCTGAATACGGTGGTTGACGATTTGGTCCGGCTGGTGACGGGAGGCCGGCGGGAGCAGCGTGAACTGACTACCACCCGGCCGGCTGCCGGCGGCAGGTATGGTTCGTGGTCGCAGGCCTCATCGACCCTTATGAACCGCTCAGCGCCTGTATCGGCCAAGGCCTTGCCCGCTCCCGAAGCGCAGGTTATGAGTCCCCATCAGGTGCTGCCGATGGAGGGTGACGGCGAGTTTTGACTGGATTTTTCCAAAACCACCATGCAAACCGCCGAATGGCGATTTTATAATTCAAAAACCCAGGAAATTCGGGCAAAAATGATTTTTGCAAAGTGACGATTAGCAGTTCAATCGTCACTTTGCAAAACTTCGGTTAAACATATTCGTATTCATCCGGTCCCTTGAACCAGCTGTCCCGACCCGAATGCAGGACGAAACAAAGCACTGCCATGACCAGGTAGGCAATGAAAAAGGGCGATGTGGGGTAAAACCCCATTTGGGCGTAATGGATGAAACCGAACAGGGACAGTAACGCCCCGGCCAGGCAAATCAGACCCGCCTTGTCGAGACGCTTGTCGATGATGAAGGCAGTCATGGCGCCAAGCAGAATGCCGATTAATATCGCCCCGGCTTTTACCGCCGGCACGCCGTTCCACATCACCCCGTTGTTGGCAAGGCCTTCGGTAATCTTCGCACCGTAACCTAACAAACCTGTATCGAGCGCCCCCGCCCATTCACCCCCGAGCGCCACCGCGCCGGTGACCTGGGTATAGAGGTAATCCGCCACCGGCGGCACCATCGCCACGCCGACGGCGGCGTAGTGCTTCCGCGGCGTGTCCTTGAAGGCCTGCGACACCATGATAATGGCGCACCACAGGAAGGTAATGGCGCAAATCGCCGGCGGCACCAGACCGTTCAGGAAGGAGAATAAACCAAAGACTCCCGCCGCTCCCAGGACCAGCCCGGAAATAATCGAATAGCCGATGCCGGCCCCGGTTTTCTTCAATCCGGCGTGGCCGAGCCAAACCGTGTTCGGGACCACCCCGCCGAATACCGAGGAAATCATGGTGCAGATGCCGTCGGCGAATTGGGCTTCGCGGACGCTGTAGTTGTCGCCGGCGGCGTTGGCGCCTTCGACATTGTCCATGGTTTCGATGAAGTTGTAAATTTCAATGGGAATAACCACGGTCAGATAGGGAACCACCACCGAGAACCCGTTGATCAGGCTTTGAATAGTCGTCTCGGGATTGGGAAAATAAAACCCGACGCCGGAAAAATCAATCTTCGTGCGCCCGAGAATCAGGGCGTAGACAATCCCCCCGACAATCGCCACCACCAGCGGGGGACTTCCCCTCGGAAATACATAGCCCCCGAACAAACCCACCATCGCCACCAGGAGGATCGGCAAACCAATCACCGGATCCCCGTACACGTCGAAAATCCCCTGGGTCGCCATCCAGATGAAGCCGATGCCGGCTACGGTCCCGAGTAGCGCCGCCCGGGGCAGGTTCCTCTTCATCCACGGCCCAATCAGCCCCCCCAGAAACTCCACGAAGCCCCCGATGAAAACCGCCGCCACCGCCGCCGACCACTCGAGCTTGGGGTCGCCGATGGCGTAATGCAACGGCGTGATAACCCCGAAGAGAATTACGAACATCGCCGGGGTCGAGACTCCGGAGGGGAGGGCGGTGACGTCGGCGCGCCCCTCGCGTTTCGACAGCCGGTAGCCCATGAAGGCGTAGTACAAACAGCCGCACAACAGTCCGATGGACATCCCGGGCACGACCAGGCCGTAAACGATTTCGTGCGGCCACCCCAAAGCCACCGAGAGGGTGAGGGTGACGATGAGGTAATTGACGATGTTGTTGGTGATGATGTAGGTCATTCCGCCGATGTCCCCGCGACGGAAAAATGGCACCGTGTCGCCGCTCTTCATAAAGTTCTCCGGAAAAGATAAAATTGAACTTTTGCAAAGTGGCGATTAAACCGCCAATTGCCACTTTGCAAAAATCGTTTTTGCCTGAATTTCAGGGGTTTTTAATTTTACAAAATCGCCATTCGGCGGTTTGAATGATGATTTTGAAAAGTCCAGACAAAACAAACTATACTTCCAAACCCATACCCCGTAATTCCGCTTTAACCTCCTCGTACATCCCTTCCCATTCCGCCACCGGCCGGAGCGTCGTCAGATCGTAACATTGGTCGAACGGCTGGCCGGGGTTTCCTCCCGGCGCCGTGAGGACCTGTTCGTATTTCGCAAGCAAGGCCAGGACCAGGTCGTTGGCACGTTCCCGGGTTACGCCCAGGCGGGAAGCGGCCCGGCTTACCTCGCCCATCAGGCGGACCTCGAGACCGGTGCCGTGGGGCTTGTTGCCGTCGGCGGCGCCGCAGCCTTCGATGTGGCCGCCGGAGACGGTGATGAGAAGGGCGTTGGCGGCGGCCTCGTAGAGAAGTTCCCGGGTCAGGCCGCCGCTTTTCGGGTAGACGTCGCAGACGATGATGGCGGGGGCGTTACGGGCGAAGGATTGGCAGCAGGCGCTTTGCAGCCAGAGGCAACCGGGGGCGGTGGTGGCGACGGCGGTGATGTGAATGGGGTGGCAGAGGTGGTAATCGGCAAGGCAAAGCAGGTTCGCCGCCAGCATCGAGGCCATGATCACCACCGTCGCGCCGGGGGCGTCCCCGCCCAGCCCCCCGACCATGGTGCAGGCGAGGGAGGCGTTACGCATGCCGTAGGCGAGCGAGTTCGCCGCCCGCACCAGGTTGCCGCGGTCGATCATCATTTCGTTGAACATGGCGACCAGGTGGGCGTCGCAGGGCCGTAGGCCATACTGGTCGGCGGCGGCGAGGTCGCCGATTTCCGAGACGCTGCTTTCGGCCGCGAGCATGCCGATCCCGGGGCGTCCCGTTTCCAGCCTGGCTTGTTGCAGCAGTTGTAGTTCCTTCTTCACCGCCAGCACTTCCGACGGTTCGCCGCCGCGCACGGGAATGCCATTGATGGTGGCCAGGGAGCCGCAGGTGACGAGGTCGGTGACATGTTCCTGCAGCCAGCTTTTCACGGTGGGAAGGAACAGGTGTTCGGGGGTGGGACAGCCCGGATTGCCGGCCCAAATCAGGGGGCGGCGGGAGTCCTCGGGATGGCGCGGAAAGAGGGTGACGGCGTCCTTGCCTTCGCCCATGACCAGGCTTTGTTTTTGTTTATGCAGGCCGGCGTCGATTTCGTCGGGGGAGAGACGGATGATGCGGTTGGTGGAGAGGTTGTAGATGCCGAGGTTGATGAGGAGTTCCCGGGCGGCCTGGAAGAGGCGATCCATGAGGTCGTCGTCCCGGGGGATGAGTTGCTGCCTGTCCCAGCCGAGGCGATATTTGTCGACCATTTCGGCGGTGCCGTCGACAACGGTCATATCCCAATCGTCTTTGGCGAGAGTGGGGCCGTGGTGGGAGCGTTCGCACAGCTCCAGAAAGTTTCCAAGCATGACCTTTCTCCTAGGAAGCGGGTTGAAACGTATTGGCGCAGGCGCAGGCATGGAGACGCACCAGGCGGCGGCCAGGCCGGCCAGGCTGGCGGTGGTCTCCGGTGCATTGGCACGGAAATAGGGTACCGCAGCCGTGGCGGCCAAAGCGCATGGGTGAGGTGTTTTATACCCGGAACAAAACCTCGACGAAACCAAAAAAACCTTCCGGAAAAAGTGAAAGAGCCCTGCGACGCGGACGTCGAAGGGCTCTCCCGATACCGGAGATTGGATGATTGTGACTTTACCGCGTTATTGGACTTCCACGTCTTCGAGAGCCGTGTCCATCCTGATCTTGAGGGCGTCCAGACCTTCCTTGGCGGTTTTGTACTTGCCGGCCACGATATCCTGCAGGGTGGCGGCCCATTCGGTGGTGAGTTCGAGGAAGTAGGGGTTCGGGGTGAAGCAGATGGTGGTGCCGTCGATGGTCTTGTTGAACATGTCGATGAAGCCGTCCATTTCCGCTACGCGGGCCTGGAATTTCGGGTCGTTGAAGACCGACTTGCGGGGCGGGTTCACAGACTTCCAGTCAACGACGGAGAAGAGCTGGAACGGCCTGGAGGTGAAGTACTGGATGAAGAGCCAGGCGGCGTCCTTCTTCTTGGAATCGCCGTTCATGCCCAGGGACCATACCCACAGGTTCGACTTGATTTCCTTCATGCCGGCCGGCAGCGGGGGCGGGGCGGAGGCGAGGTTGCCGGATTGGGCCGAGGCGCCGGGAACATTGTTGAAATAGCCGAGGATGTCGGCATCGAACATCATCGCGGCCTTGCGCGCACCGAGGTCGGCTCCGCACTGGTACCAGGTGTAGGAGGCCCAGGTCGGCGAGCCGCTTTCCTTGATCATCTTGACCCACTTTTCGGTCATGGCCACCGCTTCGGGGGAGTTGACCTTGGAGACCAGTTTGCCGTTTTCGATGGCGAGGTCCACCGCGCCGGAGTTGGTGTAGGTGGTCATGTAGCCGGGGTGGATGGTCGCCCAGTTGCGGGTGCCGCGGACGGCGATGCCGTAGGTGCCTTCGCCTTCGAACTTATTGGCCTTTTTGGCGACGTCCATGAGTTCGTCGATGGTGGCCGGAACCTTCAGGCCGAGCTTCTTGAAAACGTCCTTGTTGTAGCTGAGGCAGTTCGCTTCGAACCCGAGGGGGAGCGCCCACTGCGGTCCGGCGCCGACCTTGTGGCCGGGAATCTTGTCCCAACGCAGCGCACCGACGATGCCGGGGAAGAAATCGGCGTAATTGTAATCAGGGGCGGTCTTGGCCGGATTCTTGATGAAGGCGTCCAGATCGGCGAGGTAGCCGGGAGGGGCGTATTCCCACACCTGGTAGGCGCCGGTCATGAACACGTCGGGATCGCCGGAGCGGCTGGTGAGGGAGGTGGTCAGCTTGTCGAAATAGTTTTCCTCGGGGATGATTGAGCTTTCAACCTTGATGCCGGTGGCGGCTTCGAATTCCGCCAGCTTCTTCATCATGCCTTCGGCATAGGGGTGTTGGACCACCAGGATGTTGATCTTCTGCCCTTCGCACATCCTCCAGTTGAACTCGCCGGACCGTACCGCCGACACGGTCAGTACCAGCGCCGCCAACAACACGAGAATAAATTTACGCATGAAAACCCTCCAAACTAAAGGCCTAAAAAAAACCGCTGAAACTCCCATTCTCCGTATTTCAGTTCGGAACAATGACGACCCGGGTGGCATTCTCGCCGCTGGCGGCGAGGTCAAAGGCTTCCTTCCATTGGTCAAGCTTGTAGACGTGGGTGACCACGCCTTCCGTGGGCAGCTTGCCGTTCCCGATCCATTCGATTACCGGCTCGAAGCAATACGGGCTGAGGTGCGCGCCGAGGAGATCCAGTTCCTTGACGTCGCCGATGACCGACCAGTCCATGGTGGTCGGCGCGCCGAAAACGCTGAACTCGACGAAACGGCCAAGTTTCCTGACCATGTTCATGCCCTGCTGCACCGCGGAAGGGTGTCCGGTGGCTTCGATATAGACGTCGCAGCCGTAGCCGCCGGTCATGTCCAGCACCTTCTTGACCGCGTCTTCCTTTGAAGGGTTGATGACCACGTCGGCGCCGAATTTCTTGGCCAACTCGAGGCGCGAGTCCTTCATGTCGAGGACGACGAGTTTTTTCGGGTTGTGCATGCGCAGGTACCCGGTCATGCCCAGTCCGAGGCAGCCGACCCCAGCCTGGACCACCACGTCGTCCGGCGTAACCTGGCCGCGATCCACCGCATGCTTGGCGCAGGCATAGGGCTCGATGAGGATGGCCGACTTCATGGGAATGCTGGCGGGGACGTGCCAGTTCAGCGAGCCCTTGGGAAGGCGGGTGTATTCGGCGAAGCCGCCGTTGACGTTATGCTGGAAGCCGTAGACATCGTGTTTCTGGCACATCCAGTAGCGGCCGGTGTTGCAGAAGCGGCAGTCCCAGCAGGGGACGATTTGGTCGGACGCCACGCGGTCGCCGATCTTAAAATTGCCCTTGGCGTTGGGGCCGATTTCAACCACGTGCCCGATGAATTCGTGGCCGGGGATGACCGGGGCCTTGATGTAGGCGGGCTGGGTGGGGCCGCCCCAGAAACGCTCCGCCCCGTGGTAAGCCTTGGCGTCGCCGGCGCAGATGCCGCAGGCTTCCACCTTGATGATGATTTCACCGTCGCCGGCGCGGGGAGTGTCGACATCCTCGACCTTGTATTGGCCGGGTGCGCGGGCGACCAACGCTTTCATTTTTTTCGGCAAATCCGCCATGCTTTTCTCCTATCGAAAGTGTGAAACAGTGGTTTTGCAAAAGGGCGATTATACCGCC
>JAVBQR010000116.1:0-18178 GCA_031548865.1 Planctomycetota bacterium | reverse complement strand
GTACTACTTTTGCGGAAGCGGTTCCAGTATTAAGAACGTTGCAGATCTAAGGAAGTTTACTTGGGCGTGCCAGCCGTAAAGCCAAGGTCGTCAATGGCAGCGCGTAAAGTATCTATATGCAAATTGTCGCCGCTAACCTCGGCATGCCCACTTTGCAAATCCACCTTGACCTCCTTCACCCCGGCTAGTTTCGACAATGCTTCTATAACCGAGTTCACGCAATGCTGGCAACTCATCCCTTCGATGGGAATCGTCACTTTCGTGGATTGGGACATGAATCGACCTCCTTAAGTGGCTTTTAAAGAAAAACGGGCCAACCCCTCGCGCGATTTCCTTTGCAAGTTCTCCTTTACCCACTATTATCCTTCTTATCGTCCATCGTACAAAAAGAACGCAACTTTTACCAGAAATAAACCTGGAATCGATTCAGAGTTCCTCCAAAGCGCTTACGCTGGCGACCGATATGATTCCGCCAGCCTGATTTTGCAGGATCAATTCGCCGTTCTCCCCCAAACCTGCGATCCTCCCTTCCACCGCTCCCTCGCGGGTTCGGGCGGAAAAACGTTTATCCATTCCCCATAAATACCGTCGCATTTCCTTTACCACAACCTGGTGGCCGATGTCCCGCCACTGCCGTAAGCGCGCCTGAAGCCCGGCAAGCACCGCCGGAAGCTCCACCTCCGGCAGGAACTTCCGCCCCGCCAAGGCTTCCAACGATGCGGTTTTCCGGCCTAATTCCTCGTCCCTGCCGTTGATATGGCGAAGGTTAATGCCAATCCCCACCACCAGGAGCGTCGTACCCCCGCTCCGCATTACAACCTCGGTCAATATTCCGCCCAACTTGGCTTCACCGACCATGAGGTCATTCGGCCATTTGCACAACGCCGCGATTCCCAAACCGGACAGGTAATCCCGTACCCCCAAACCACAGGCCAATGGAAAGGTACCAACTTCATGATACGCCGTTTCTATCGAATATATAAACGAAAAAGTCAAGTCGCCTTCCTCCGGTGTTAGCCATTTCGCGCCCATTCTGCCTTTGCCCCGGGTCTGGCGGCGCGCCGCCAGCACATATCCCGACGACAAGTTTTCCCCCGCCTGCAAACGCTGGCCCAAATCCTCGCTGGTCGACTCCACTTGTTCGAGCCAAAACGGCGGCAGGAAGGTATAACCTCCCGGCGCGTTTTCGTTGCAATCCCCGGAAATTGACTCGGGAATAATCCTCTGGACCTGGTCGTGATTCGGGGTTTCCGAAGACTCTTCCCCTGCCTCCCGACCCGAGTGGCTTGACATGTCAAAAGGCCTTTCCGTTAAACATTTCCATATGAAATTGAGCGGTCAACCTGTATAATACGCGTAAGTTCCCACCCGCAAGAGGGAACCAGGCCGCTAACTGCCGCGAAATATTCCCCAATGGATGAACCCGAAAAGAAGTTCCCGAGGATTATATATGAGTGACGAAGCGCCAGGCCGTTCCAAGGACGTAATTATTCGCCGAAGAGAGCTGCCCAGTCAAGATTGCGCGGCCAACCCCGATGCCGTTCGCGCCACCCAGCCTGACAACGTCAGGGACAGGGAACAACGCGACCGCCTCCTCGAGGAAAACCGCCGCCTGGTGCAGCGCTGCCTCGAACTGGAAGGCGCCTATCGGAAACAAATGGAAAAGCTGCAGGCCGCCAACGCCGTCCTCGCCCAAGGGGACGTGGATCTGCGTATCCTTCTGGAAAATTCCGCCATCGGCTTCGCCCTCACTGACCTCAACCTGCGTATCGCCAGTGCCAACGCCACTTTCGCCGATACCCTCGGCTATACCCAACCCGAACTCGCCGGCGTCAACCTGACCAATTTCGTTTATGTCGGTAAACTGCCCGAATTCAACCGCCTCTGTTCCCGCCACGACCGCGACCCCAAGGCCGACGCCGTCATCGAGCTCGTCTCCCGTTCCGGATCCCTCGTTCCCTGCCGTATCGCCATCTCCGACTGGCAGGACGAGCACGGCGCCGCCAAAGGCCACTTTATCCTCGCTTTCGACGCCGGGCCTGAACTGCTGGCGGCGGGAAGGCTGCGGGAAATGGAACACTCCCTGGCCGAAGCCAACAAATCGCGAAAACTGTTCCTCGAAGTAATCGCCCGGGAACTCCGCACCCCGGCAAGCGGGGTCGTCGGCATGTCCAGGATGCTCATGGACGCCGGCCTGAACGATCGCCAGGCGGAGCTGGCCGGAGTCATCCACTCCTCAGCCAATTCCCTGGTGCGCATCGTCGACGACGTGGTCGACGTCGCGAACCTCGACGCCGGGAAAGTGAAGGCGGAACCGATCCCGGTATCTCCATCGGACCTCGCTCACGGAGTGGTCAACCTCTTTACGGTTAGAGCCGAGGAAAAAGGCCTGGAACTACGGCTGCAAACCGCGCCGAACGTTCCCGATCCGATCATGGTCGACCCGCATATGCTGCGGCGCATCCTCGCCCACCTCCTCGACAACGCGGTCAAATTCACCGAACGCGGCCACGTCGCCCTGGTCATCGACGTTCTCGACGATCGCCTCCGTTTCATGGTCTCCGACACCGGCCCCGGCATCAGCGCCGACGACGGCGACATCCGCTACGAACCGGGAGCCGTCCCCGACAACGCCGGCACCCGCCGTTTCGGCGGCATTGGCGCCGGCCTTTCCCTTTGCCGGCGTATGGTTGCCACCTTGGGCGGAACCCTCGCCTACGAATCCGAATCCGGCCGGGGAAGCGAATTCCACTTCACCATTCCCATCCGCCGGCCCCGCGCCAACCGCGATACCCAGCGCATCGAAGCGCCAGCCGAAGCCATGCGCCTCCCGAGCCAGGCCATCCTTCTCGCCGACGGCGTTCCCATGTCCAGCCGGGTCATTCAAGCCTATCTTCGCTTCGACGGCCACCGGCTGTCCGTCACCGACAACGGCGTCGAAGCCACCGAAAAGGCCCGCACTGGTAAATACGACCTGATTATCCTCGACTCCGCCCTGCCGAAGCTGGACGGAATGGAAACGCTCCGCCTTATCCGCGAGGACGAAAAGGTGCGGGGAGTGCCGAAAACCCCGGTACTCGTAACCGTCGCCAAAGGACAGATGCGCCAGCCGGAATACTACACCCGCGCCGGCGCCGACGGGGTTGTCGCCAAACCGGTCACCCCCATCGACCTCATGACCGCCGTAGCCAAAGCCACCGGCAGCAAGCCCATCTCCATCGCCCGCCAGAAACCTTCCACGCAATACCAACCCGGCGCCGGCGGAGGTTCCATCCGCCGTATTGACGGCAATCAACTGGCGACCTTGCGCCAGATTATGCCTGATGATCAGTTTTTCGGTATTCTCCGCTTCTTCATGGAGGACGCCATGCCGGAGATTCTCGCCCTCGGTAAATCGCTGGGACAAAACTCGGGGGTGGACCGCGAACGCCTGACTCTCACCACCGCGAAGAGTCGTGGCCTGGCGGGTTACCTTGGCTTCACTTCCGTGGCGGAGCTTCTGGAACGCCTGGAAAAAGCGGCACGGAATCGTGCGAGCCTGGAAACGTTACAAAAAGCCGCTGCCGAATTGCCCCAGGTCGCCGAAGATTCCCTCGGGGAACTGCAGCGGGTCATCCCCGAAGCCTTCGCCAGCATTTCCAGCCGGCGTTTCATTTTGAGCCACCGGGAGGAGAGCTGCGAATCACCTGAAAAACCATCGGAGTGAAGGCGCGACCAGGTTTTTCCGATAATATATGCAGCGGAACACTGACAAAATTTTGTCTCCTAGCGCCTCACTGACCAAAACACGAAAGGCTGAACCATGCTGGATATGCGTTTCCTGAAGGACAATCCCGAATTCGTCCGCGAAGCCGCGCGCCTCAAGGCGGTCAAGGTCGACGTCGACCGCGCCATCAAACTTGACGCCCGGCGCCGCGAAATCCTCCTTGAAAAAGAAAACCTGCAAAACGAACGGAACCGCGTCTCCAAGGATATCGCCTCCGCCAAAAAGAACGGCCAGGACACCACCTCCATTCAGGACGAAATGAAAAAGGTCGGCGAACGCGTCTCGACTCTTGAGGGCGAGGAACGCGATCTCCAGCAGGAATTACAGACCCTGATGTTGGCCATACCCAATCACCCCTCCCCCGACTCGCCGGTTGGCGACGAAAGCGTCAATCAGGTGGTGGCGGAATGGGGCAAAAAGCCGGAGTTTTCCTTCAAGCCGCGTCCGCACTGGGACATTTGCGAAGAGCTGGGGATGATCGATTTGAAGCGCGGCGTAAAAATTTCCGGACCCGGTTTTATTCTTTACCGCGGTTTGGGGGCGAAGCTTGAACGAGCTTTATACAATTTTTTCCTCGACTTCCATACCGGCCGCCACAGCTATACCGAATGGTTCCCGCCATTCCTGGTCAATCGCGAATCGATGATCGGTACCGGGCAGATTCCCAAAATGGAAGAAGACATGTACCACTGCGACAAGGAGGATGACCTATTCCTAATACCAACCGCCGAGGTGCCGATTACCAATATTCACCGGGATGAAATTCTCACCCTGGCCGAGCTTCCCCTCAAATACTGCGCCTATTCCGCCTGTTTCCGCCGGGAAGCGGGAGCGGCCGGGAAAGACACGCGGGGACTTCTCCGGGTGCATCAATTCAACAAGGTCGAACTGGTAAAGGTTTGCCGGGCGGAAGAGAGCTACCGGGAACTGGAAAAACTCCGGCAAGACGTCGAGGATATTCTCCAGGCGCTCGAACTCCCGTACCGGGTCCTCAATCTGTCCACCCAGGATATGTCCTTCTCGGCGGCGAAGTGTTACGATTTCGAAGTCTGGTCGGCGGGGGTCGGGAAATACCTCGAAGCCAGCTCCTGTTCGAATTTCACCGATTACCAGGCGCGCCGGGCCAACATCCGCTACAAGGACGAAAACAAGAAAACCCAAATCGCCCATACCTTGAACGCCAGCGGCGTGGCCTTGCCCCGCACCGTGGTGGCGATAATCGAAAACAATCAGCGCGAGGACGGTTCGGTGGCGATTCCCGAGGTGCTGCGGCCGTACATGGGGGGACTCGCGGAACTGAGAGTCGCGAAGTAAGCGGGGGACGGACTCGGGGAGTCCGGCGGCAGCCGCCCAGATTCCCCGTTGATTCATTCCTTGTCCAAACTTTTTTGCAAAACTTCAGAAAGACGCAAAACCGTGCAGAACGATGAACCGGAAATTCCGAGCGAAGACGCTCTTTACGCAACTGACGAAGAACACCCCCTCTTCAAGAAATACGGCCCGGCGCTCCGGAATTTCCTGAAAGACCCCGGCTACGCCCCGATGCGTTCCCGCGATATCGCTTACGCCATGGGGATACCCAAAAAAGAGTTCCATCAATTCCGTGGCGTCCTCGAGGTACTGCGGCAAAACGAGGAAGTGATTCGCGGCCGCGACAGCCGCTGGCGGCTACCCGAAGCGCGGCGGGAAGTCGTCGGCATTCTCGATATCGCCATGGCCGGCCACGCCTTCGTCATCCCCGAAGATCCCGAAACGCCCGATATTTTCGTTCCCATCGACCGTCTCCTGGACGCCTTCGACGGGGATACGGTATGCGTGTCCGTCAGCGGCGACGACCGGCCAGGCGACCGCCGCCTGTCGGGTAAAGTCCTCCGGGTGGTGAAGCGTGCCCACAGCCGCCTGGTCGCCCGGATGCTCGCCGGCAAAAAGGCAGTGGTCGAGAACCCCCGCAACCAATACGAATTCGCCATCGAATACGCCCCCCACGCCCCTGCCAAATCCGCCTCGCAGGCGGCCAAATCCCTCCGCCGCCGCCGCAATATCGAAAAGGAAGGCGCCGCCAGCCCCAAAGCGTCCGTCCGGCTGCTGGTCGGTGCGGACAGCGAACTGCCGCCGGTCGGGCAGAAGGTGTTGCTGGAAGTCATCGCCTGGCCTCTCGATCCAAGCGGACCCCGGGCGGTTATTGTCGAGGTTTTGGGACCGTCCGGCGACCCGGACACGGAAACAGCCGCCATTCTCGCCGAGAATGACGCTCCGGGGATTTTCCCGCCGGAAATTCTTCACGACGCCCGCCGCCTGGAACGGGAGTTGTCCGAAGAGGATCTCCTGGGCCGGTTGGACTGCCGCGAAGAAATCTGCTGCACCATCGACCCCGCCGACGCCCGCGATTACGACGACGCCATCGGGCTCAGGGTTAATTCGGACGGCAACTACGTCGTCGATGTGCACATCGCCGACGTCGCGCATTACGTCACGCCAAGAAGCGCCCTCGACCTGGAATCGCGCGACCGTTCGACCAGCATTTACCTACCGGAGCGGGTAATCCCCATGCTACCGGAGGAGATCTCAAATGACATATGTTCACTCCGCCCAAACGAGGACCGCCCCGCCAAAACGGTGCGCCTGGTGTTTACCCCGGATGGCGAGCGCCTTTCCTATACCATTCACCGCTCGATAATCCGCAGCCGTTACCGCTTCACCTACGGCCAGGTGCGGGACTTGGTTAATTATGAGTCCCTCAGGCGCGATTTCGAGGATGCGGAGCTTCTGGACCGGGTGCTTAAACTCAATGAACTGGCGCAAACAATTCGCGAAAAGCGTCTTGCGGACGGGGCGATTGAACTGAACCTGTCCGAATTTCGGGTGGTTATCGACTCCGAAGGCAAGGCGGTGGCGATGGAAAAGGTCGAGCACGATTTCTCGCATCAGCTGGTCGAGGAGTTCATGCTGGCGGCGAACCGCGCCACGGCGGAATGGGCGGCGGCGAACGGCCTCCCCGCCCTCCACCGCCAGCATCCGTCCCCGAAGGAGGAACGGGCGCTGGAACTGGCCGAGTACCTGACGGCGAGCGGTTACCCCTTCAAGCCGCCGATTCAAAGGCGGAAGTTAATGGCCGTCATCGCCAAGGTCGCGGGTAAGCCGGAGGAGCACGCGGTAAATTTGATGATTTTGAAAAGCTTCCAGCAGGCGGTTTACGGGCCGGATGCGGATATCGGCCATTTCGCCCTGAATTTCCCGAAGTACATGCATTTCACCAGCCCGATTCGGCGTTATCCCGATTTGTACCTGCACCAAATGCTCGATAAGGCTTTCGCCCTGGGGGCGGCGAAAAGCAATAAACTGCCGAAAAAACTGCGCAAGGCGGTTCTTCCCGACGATGAACTCCGCCTCCTTGGCGAACACTGTTCGGCGCGGGAGCGCCGGGCGATGCGAATCGAGGAGGAGGTGAAGGATTTCCGCCGCCTGGAACTCCTGTCCCGGGCGGGCGAGCGCGAGTTCGAGGCGGTGGTGACGGGGGTCAAGAAATTCGGCATTTTTGTGGAGGTTGCCGGTTATTTCGTGGAAGGCATGATTCCGAAAATCGCCCTGCAGCACAAGGGCTTCTCGACCCGGGTGGAACTGCCGCCGCCGGCGGCGGGCACCGGCAAGAAGACGAAACGCGCCAAGCTGGCTGGCGCCCCCGGCTTCCATATAGGCCAGGTGGTGCGGGTGCGGGTGCGTAAGGTTGATTTGGCGGCGCGGCAGTGCGATTTGGAATTTCTGGGAGCGGAATGATGGCGGATGAGTCGCGGCCGATCCGCATCCTCATCGTTGACGATCACCGCCTGTTTCGCGAAGGCTTGGCTGGGCTCCTGGCGGCAGAGGAGGAATTTCAGGTAGTTGGCGAAGCCGGCGACGGCGGCGAAGCCCTCCGGCTGGTCGGGGAGACGCAACCGGATGTGGTGATTTTGGACGTTACGCTCCCCGGAGAAAACGGCATATCGGTGGCGGGGAAATTACGGGAAGTGGCGCCAAAAGCGCGGATTCTAGCCTTGTCGATGCATGTCGAGAGCCGCTTCGTCGCCGAAATGTTTCGCGCCGGCGCAGGTGGGTATGTGGTGAAGATGTGCGAATTCGATGAGTTATCGGAAGCGGTGCGAGTGGTGGCGTCGGGGGGGAATTACGTGACGCCCCAGGTCGCCGGCGAGGTGGTCCGGGAAGTTTTTGCCGGAAAACCCGCCCCAGGCGAGGCAGGGCTTTGCGCCGTACCGGTCCGGGGAAGCGGAACTCCGGGCGGAATGGAGCGGCTGAGCGAACGCGAACTGGAAATTCTCCGCCTTCTCGCCGACGGCAAATCCGCCAAGGAAAGCGCGGTGATGCTCCACGTCAGCGTAAAAACCATCGACAGCCACCGCCGGCAGATAATGCAGAAGCTGGGTTTGAATTCGGTGGCGGAATTGACCAAATTCGCGATTCGTTCCGGTCTCACCAGTTTGTAGGGCTTTTATTTTCGCAAGCGGCTACCTGTGTAAAATTTCCGTATCGGAGCGAACCTCCGTACCCTGTTCCGCTGCATACCTCCCCACACCGTCATCCCGGTTCAATGGTTAGACGCCGGGATGACGGCGTGGGGAGGTATGCGGCGGAACAGGGTTTTGAGCCGCGTTCCGCCACCGTTTTTTTGTGAAAGATTGCATTATAGTGCTTACTTGCCAGTTATTTATGCAAGTAAGCACTTGCCTGGAGAAGAGAACATGCCCACTTACGAAGAAACCCTGGAACTCCTGCAAGAACACCAACAGGAACACATCCTCGCCGGCTGGGACAAGCTTTTCCTCGACCAGCAGGAGCAACTCCTCGCCGATATCGGGCGGGTGGATTTCAACTGGGTCGAGGAACGCCGCAAGGAGCTTCTCGCCGCCGGCGGCGTCCAGGCGCAGATTCAGGACGGCTACGAACCCGGCGCGGTAATCGAACTCCCGAAGACGGATCGGGATCGCGCCCTTTTCCAGGAGGCCCGGGAAATCGGGGAAAAAATGCTCCGGCAGGGGAAGGCCGCCGCCTTCCTGGTCGCGGGCGGACAAGGCACGCGCCTCGGTTTCTCCGGCCCCAAGGGTTCCTACCCCATCGGGCCGATTTCCGACCGTACCCTTTTCCAATGGCACGCCGAGCGCATTCTCGCCCGTTCCCGCCGCTACGGCGCAACCATCCCCTGGTATATCATGACCAGCCGGGAAAACGATCACGACACCAAATTATTTTTCGAGGAAAAGGGCTACTTCGGTTTGTCGAAAAACGACGTTTTCTTTTTCCAACAGGACATGGTCCCCTGCCTCGATCTCGACGGCAAACTGATGCTCGCCTCGCCCTATAGCCTGGCCATGAACCCGAACGGCCACGGCGGGGCGCTTTCCGGCATGTATACCTCCGGGGCGATCAAGGACATGCGCCGGCGCGGTATTGAATATATCAGCACCTTTCAGGTCGACAATCCGCTAGTCAGTATCTGCGATCCGGTGTTCATCGGCTGGCACGTGCGGGAAGGCGCGGAAATGTCCTGCAAAGTACTGATGAAATGTCTTCCGAGCGAACGCATCGGCGTCGTCTGCAAGCAAAACGGTAAGGCGCTGGTGGTCGAATACGTCGACCTGCCGGACGACAAACAGCGGGAAATGGGCAGCGACGGCCGGCTCAGGTTCTGGGCCGGTTCCATCGCCATCCACATCATCAACGTCGACTTCGCCGAGCGCTGCGGCGCCATCGGGTTGCCGTGGCACCAGAGCAGGAAGAAGGTCGCGTATATCGCCGGGAACCGGCTGGTGAAACCGGAGAAGGAAAATGCGGTCAAATTTGAAACCTTCATTTTCGACGCACTTCCGCAAGCCCGGGCTACCGTTAACCTGGAGGTGAAGCGGGAACACGAATTCGCGCCGGTGAAGAATGCGGAAGGCATCGACTCGGTCACGTCCTGCCGGCAGCTCCTTTCCAATTATTTTTGCGAGTGGCTTACCGACTGCGGCGTCCTGATGCCGGTTCCCGAACTGTCGGCGGGACAAGCGTCGGAGCGGCCGGTAGTGGAGATATCCCCCTTGTACGCCCTGGAATCGGCAGAGCTCTGCGGCAAAGTCAAGCCGGAGGGTTTCTGCCTGGAACGCTTCTTGTTGTTGGGGTGAATGACCATATGGCCAAACAACGCATTCTGGTCGGTTTTTCCGGTGGTGTCGATTCGGCGGTGACGGCCCTGCTTCTCCGGAGGCAGGGCCATGACGTCACCGCCGTGACCATGCGGGTGGAGGGCCCGGGAATCGAGGGGTGCGCAAATGCCGGCAATGCCGAAGCGGCGGAGCGTTTGGCGAACGAGCTTGCCCTGCCGTTCCACGCCATAGACTGCTCCGGCGCGTTTGCGGACCAGGTCATCGCCGATTTCCGCCGGGAATACCTGTCCGGTCGTACCCCCAACCCTTGTGTCCGCTGTAATCCGGCGGTGAAATTCGGGGCGCTATGGCACCAGGCCGAAGCTTCCGGGCTGGTTTTCGACAAGTTCGCGACCGGGCATTACGCGCGCATCGATTACGCCGGGCCGCGTTTGCTTCGCGGCGTCGATCCGCACAAGGACCAATCCTATTTTCTCTACCGTTTGTCGGCGGAGCAATTGGCCAGGACGGTTTTCCCGCTGGGAACTTATCATAAAACCTCAGTCCGCGAACTCGCCCGGGAGTGGGGCGTGCCGGTGCACGACCAGGCGGACAGCCAGGATTTCTTCGCCGGTGAATACGCGCGCCTCCTGGACCAACCGGACCGCGAGGGAGAAATTGTCGATTCCTCCGGCAAGGTTTTAGGAAAGCACACCGGCTTCTGGCATTTCACCATTGGACAGCGGAAGGGAATTTGCGTTCCCTACCGCGAAGCACTGTATGTCATACGTATCGATGCCGAGAACAATCGCGTCGTGGTGGGAACCAGGTCTGATCAGATGAGCGGCGGATGTGTCATCGGCGAGCTGAGTTTTCCCGCCGGAGTGCCCCAAGCCGGAACAGCGTGTTTGGGTAAAGTCCGTTCCGCCCAGCCGCTACGCGCCATGCGGGTGGGAGAAGAACATAACGGCGAGCTGGCGGTGGAGTTCGCGGAACCGATTCAAGGCGTGGCGCCGGGGCAGTCATTGGTCCTGTACGACGGCAAGGCGGTGTTGGGCGGGGGGATAATTATATGGGCGAATCAATTTTCGTCGAAAGAAGCTCGGGATTTATCATAGGAAACGCGCCACTGCTTCCTACTCGACTTTCCGCCCACTCATGGATAAAATGGGAGTGAGCACTCAACCCCAGCGACGCTCGATTTATAGGAGCCACTCAAATGTCGACCATTACCGAAGCCGATTTGGACAAAAAATACACCGAAGAGGAATGCGACGCCATGTTTGACGCGGCTATGGATGCTTCCCTAGCAGGTAATCGGGAGGAGGCGACCCGCATACTCAGGATTATGCCGCTACCTCCCCACTGGGCAAAAATTATCGCCAAGATATACGGCAAGGATTATCTGCGTGGGCATTTTAATATTACGCAGGCTAATGATATTTATGGCGAGGGGTGGTTGGATGGCGAGTGAAGAGGAAACGGACGATTTTTTATCTTGGACCTGGACTTTTGCAAAATCACCATTCAAACCGCCGAATGGCGATTTTGTAAAATCAAAAACCCTTGAAATCCGGGCAAAAACGATTTTTGCAAAGTGGCGATTGGCGGTTAAATCGCCACTTTGCAAAAGTTCAGTTGGACCGTAGCCCTGGCAAAAGCCTACTCAACGCGCGTGAAATCACGGGCGGAAATACTTTATGGCGAAACGCTGAAAAAATCGGCAGATTCTATTATCAGGTATACCTGCACCGCAACCTTCGACCAATTGTTGCATGCAGAAAAGACTCTCCAAGAAAATGATCTCGTCGTTTACGCCCAAATGCCGGCAACCCTTAAATCCGTACAGCAAGGTATTAGTGATTTCAGCGATGGCGAAGCCGTGTACCGTCAACTCATGCGTGACACCCAAGCCTATAAAGACCACCGATACCGTGAAAACGACAGGGCGGCACCCGACAAGCTGGTGCCGATTGACACCATGCGTCGCGCTTTGCGCGGTCAAATAAAACGGGTCGAGAATTATCGCAAAAACGTTATGAACAATCCGCACGAATACGATTTCATGTCCGCCCGCGTTGCCATGCTTCGCCGCGCCGAGAAATTATACGATCAAATTCAACGTGCTCTTCTCCTCCCGCGCTAATGCTGGCTTCCCCCACTTTCTGAGGAAATCGAGCGGCGGCTGGTCCGATTTCCTCAGAAAATACTTCCTCACCCAAACAGCATCTCCCGCATCGAATAAAACCCCGGCGCCTTCCCCTTTACCCACTTCGCCGCCCGAAGCGCCCCGGCAGCGAACACGTCCCGCGACTCGGCGCGGTGGGTTATCGACAAACATTCGAATTCGTTACAGAAGTGTACCGTATGATCCCCGGCAATTGACCCCATCCTCAACGAATGCATGCCTATTTCCTTGGCGGGACGCTTGCCGGGCTTACCCACTCTGCCGTGCTTGACATCGTTCTCCATGTCCAGGCCAAGCTCCTTCGCCACCGCCTTGGCGACCCCCAGAGCCGTGCCGGACGGCGCATCCACCTTCAAGTTATGGTGGGCTTCGACAATCTCCACATTGTAGCCGAGTCCCAAAACCCGCGCCGCCTCAGCCGCAAGTTTAAAAAGCAGATTGACTCCCAGGGAAAAATTCGGCGCGTACATTACCGGGATTTTCTCGCCGGCCCCGCGCAGCTTCCCCTCCTGCTCCGCCGACAAACCGGTGGTGCCGACCACCAATGCCGTTCCGTACTTTCCCGCCAATTCGGCGTTTTTGACCGCGTTCTCGGGCGAAGAAAAATCCACCAGCACGTCGACCCCCGGGGACAAGGAACTGGTCCACACCACTTCCTCCGCCCGCCGGGCCAGAATCCCGCCTGCGTTCAATTTCTGGCCAAGGAGGGGAAAACCGTTCCATTCTATCGCCTGCACTAATTGGAAATCCGCGTCCTGATCCGACAAGGCCAATAGCCTCTGGCCCATTCTGCCGCCGGCGCCGGATATGGCTAATTTCAACATTGTTGCTCCTATTCGATCTTCACCAGCCGGGTTTTCCCAAACCCCTCCACCGTCAATTCGACCCCAGACGCTTCACCCTTTTCGAACGGTTCGACCCGGGCCTGGAAATCCTGTATGTCCGCGATCTTCGCCCCATTCACCTGGGTAACCAGCTGGTACCGGTGCACGCCCGCGACCGAAGCCTTGCCGCCGTCCTCGACCTTGCTGACAATAACCCCGGACAGTTCCGGCAAGCCGAAGAAACGTGCCACTTCAAAGGTTATCGGCTTAACCGTTAGTCCGAGTTCGGGGAATTTTTCCTTTTTCGCGCAACGGTAATCGGGTTCGAAATAATCGGTGACGAAATCCGCCGTTTTTTCCTCGCCATCACGCAGATAATCCAGGCGGACCTTCCTCCCTACTCCGGCGCCGGTCAGGATAGTGGAGATGACGTTTTCCCGGTTCGGCCACGGCGGGGGCATATAGGCCATGTAGCTGTTGAAGGCGTCGGAGGTGAGGTCGCCGTTGTCGATTCCCCCCGGGATGAAACCGCTCGAACGCAATTCCATAGGCTCTTTCTTGCCTTCGATTAACAGGCGCAGCAGCACGTCGTGACTCTTTATCCCCAGTTTGTCCGCCGGTGAACCGGGGTACACATGGGTGACCAAAAGACCGATCCTCCCGCCCCGCGTCTCGCGGCTGGCTTTGAAGAGCCTGGCGGTGTTCACGTCCAGGGGCTGGAATTCGACGCCGAGATCGATAAGCCTCTGGCCCTGGTCTTCGTCGACCGGCATGAGGGCGGGGTCGAAGGCGTCGTCGGCACGGAATTTCTTCTGCAAATATGCGACCGGGCGGAAACCGGCCGAGGCGTCGGCATGTCCCTGGCCGAGCAGGCCGTTACGATCCCGGGAACGCATGAGGCGCGGCGTGACGGCCATGGCGACCAGATTTCCCTCGGTATCGAAGGCGATGGCGCCGTCCGCTTCGTTGGTCAGGGTGGAAACGACCGTGTCCCCCTTGAAGCCGCGGAAAGTGCCGAGCCAGCGGTCGTGGTCGGCAAGTTCGCGGCGCCGGCCGAGGGAGTAGTCTATTTGCCAACGCTGCAGGCATTCCATCAGCGGCTGGGAGGACTCGGCAGCTTTTTCTTTCAGTCCCGGCGCCGCGAAGGGATCCAGGAGTCCGAAGCCGGCCGGAAGCCCGTCGGTCGGTAGATTCTGCTTCACTTCCAGCACCACCGCCAGGTAATCCCGGAAAGCGCCGATGAATTCCGCCGCCACTTCCTTGCCGTCCGGCAGGATAACGCTTATCGCCTCGATTTTGGCAATGCCGTCGGATTGCAGGCCTAGGGGTGCGATAAGGTGGCGTTTCCCGACCACCAAAGCCGGAGTACGGATTTCGGATGAGCTTTGCCGGGTCGAGTCGTCCTCGGTGTCGATGGACCAATCGCCGTTCTCTTCCTCGTCGTCGTCTACTTTGATGCGCATCTGAAAGCGGCATTCCAACACGCCGTCGCGAAGCTGGTTGCGCAGTTTGGCTTCGCTTTTATCCGCTTCCTCCCGTGACCACATTGGAGTATAAGGGAGCAGGCCGCCCTGCCAATAGTTGATACCCTCACCCATCAGGGCTTTGCTGCCGAAGGCGAGGCCGAGGGCGCGACCGTCCAGATCGACAAGAACGCCTTGGCTTGCGAACTCGATGGTCTCGTCGCCGTCGTCGGTTATTGCCGATTTGCCGAGGCCGGTGCCGAGTTTGATGCGCCACGCCCCGTCTTCCCACAAATAGGTCAGGAGGGAGGCTTCCTCGATGTCGCCGTCGGTAAATTCCAGCGGATGCGGGAGGAGAATGTCTCCGTCGTCCTTCGGCAGGACTTCCAACAAGAGCGCCTGGAGCTTCACGAAAGTTCCGGCGATACGGGCGGGATAGAAATCATCGAAACCGGGAGCCTGGATTTCGATGAAATTGATGAATTGGTTTTGCAGGCCGGTATCCGGGATAATCACGTGCCGGTCGTCCCACCAATAGCCGCCGACCGGAGTGGGCCGCTCGTAGGTGACGTCGTCGCCGAAGTCGCCGACAGCGGGTTTTTTGCCTTCGTAGGATTTGGCATGGATGTAGACCCGGAGGCAATGCTGCCGGAACTGGCTGGCGAGCTGGGAAAAGAGCACGCTTTCCTCTTCCCCTTCATGAATGTCGTAGGGGAGGATGAGCGGGGTTTTGCGGTCTTTGTCTTTGGGGTCCTTTATGGCGGCGGCATGGGTCAAGGGAAGCAGGGTGAGGAAAAGGGCGGCGCCGGCAAGGAACAGGCGGCGGAAGGAACGGGTTTGGGGCATAAAGGGTCTCCGAAGCATGCTGGAAAAAGCTATGAAAAGATGCATCCTGCCATGTGTTTTGTTTAACTGGGTAGCAAAATGACTCACGCCACTTTCCTCTTCCCTCCCGCCTTGAAAGCCGCTTCCGCCTCTTCGCGGGTTGGGTAGAGGAGAAAATTGTCGTCCCGGTATTTGTCCAAATTGACCTCGGCTTGGTTGCGAAGATACTGAATTATCAAGGTCGATGCGTCGCCGAGATCGTGGCGGAACCCCTTCCGGTCGAACACATAATTGTCGCCGCCGTTCGCCAGAAAGGAAATAAGCGCCACCGAGTAGATTCGGTCCGAGTCGAGGTCTTCCCCGTCGGCATCGCGGAAGCCGGCGATACCGTACTCTTTGCCGTTCTTCTCCTGCCAGGCATAGACGGTGAAGCCGGCGAACTGGGGAAAACTATTGGTAACCGGTACGGAAAGGGTTTTCCGGAGTTGCCCCGCCAATTCCCGCCCGCTCATTTCGTAGCGGAGAAGATTATTCTGAAAAGGAAAACAGTCATAAATATCTCCGACTGTTACCCAACCCTGGCCGAAGCCGGAACGAATGCCGCCGGCATTGAAAATCGCCACCTCGGTCCGGGCGACGGCATTCAGAGTTTGGCAGACGAAACGGCCCAGGGGTATCGAGTCGGAACTCAGGTTTTCGTCGCCGAGGAGATTTGATTTCAGCTCGAATAACCTATCCCCCAAACCCATGCGGTCCGAGACCTGACGGAGGTCCCGGAGCATTTCCAGCGAAGGCGATACGTCGGAGATATCGGCATAGGCCTTTAATTCCATACCGGTTAGGAAGCGTTCTCCTTCGCGGGTAACCGTTATTTCGGCGATATTTTCGAGGTAGCGGCCGGGTATCGTGTACCAGGCGGAGCCGATTTTTTCCACAGGAATGATGTTATGAGACTGGGAGTCGACCACCACGTCGACATTTGCTACCGAAGCCACGTCCTTGCCGGTAAGGTTTCCGTCTTGGTAATCTGGGTTGGTTTCGTCGTAACCAATGTGGGATAGCACCAGCACCACGTCGCCGGGGAGGTCGTAACGCCAGACGGCGTTTTTAAGCTGGTTCAGGATATTCGCCTTGGTGGCGGCGTGGTCGGGTTCACCGTTTTTTTCGATTATCCCGAATTCGTATTCCCGTAGGCCGGCGGCATTCGAAAAAGTTTTGGCGTAGGGGGTGAGGACGCCGGTCACGACCAGCCTGAAGGCGTTCGTTTCCCTCACCACCACCGGCATTTCCTGAATCCCCTGCACCGGCAGGCCGTTTCGGCGGATATTGACCGATACTAGGTCCAGGGTTTCCGGGTCGTTATCGCGGATAATCGGGACCAGGGTGTCGGTATAATAACCGGGGTCGTTCTGCGGCACATTGTAATCGAATTCGTGATTTCCGGGAGCAATGACTCGGTAGCCGATTTTCCCCATCAGTTCGGCGATGCTTTTCCCCGCGTCGAAATAAGTCAGGGAATTACCGGAGACGGCGTCGCCGGCGTCCATGAGTATGACGTCCCAGCCTTCGTTACGGAGCCGGTCGGCATAGGCGTCCAACCTGGCATATCCGATCAGGCCGCGGTTTTCCTTTTCCATGGCATTCCCGTGGACGTCGTTGGTGACCAGGATTTTAATACCTTTGGCGGCGGGGCAAGCGCCTCCGGAGACGACTGCATTAAAAGGATCCCCTGCCTTGCCGGCGAAAGGGGCGTCGGCGTCGATCGGCGCGGCTTCATAGATGTAACAGCTTGGCGTAAGCGGTTCGAAGGGCAAATCGTCTGAGGGAAAAGCAACTTCTGTTGCGAGTGCGAAGGAAAAAAGGCCGATAAAATACAAAACAGGGAAAATAAACGACCGGTGCATGGCTGACTCCGTATGTTCATGTAAGGGGAATTTACCGGGAATCGTGCAAACTGCTGCAAGTTTCCCGGTAAAGCATTACCCGCTTGGTTCTCTCGCTCCCAAGCTTGACTGCAAGATATTTCCCGAAAAAAACGGCAAGCGGCCGCTAGGACACGATCATTTTCCGATAAAGGTGGATTATAGCCTACCGTTTGCCCAAAGCAAGGCATTACCGGTAAGGCGAAAGAACTTGCAAAGACCGGCGGTTATTGCGATACTTTCCCTTTTACCAAACAATTTGCCACAAATGGCCGATAATATGTCAATACCGGCTATCTGAAGTTTTGCGTGAATTGGAGATGACCCGATGCCACGTGCATTCGCGCGGATTACTAAATCCCCATTGCTAGCGATTATCGCCGCCATACTCTCCAGCCTGGGAGTATTCGCGGGCGAGCCGGCTATAACCCAGTCCGACGGCAAAAGCGCGTCCGGCCAGGAGCTTGCCCGGCCGATACCGGAAAATGCCCAGGTCACCCGCTTCACCCGCTTCAATCTACGTTATACCCTCCGTGACGTCGTCTCGAACGCCGTGCAGAAGGTCGAATTCTACATAACCGACGACATGGGGAAGACCTGGAAGTATTATGGCGAAGATCCCGACAAAACCTCCCCGATGACTGTCGAAGTCCCCGGCGAAGGCATTTACGGCTTTGTTTGTGTCGCTACCGATCGCTTCGGAAATCGCGAACGCGAACCGCGCCCCGGCACCAAACCGGAATCGGTCGTCGTCGTTGATCGCACCCCCCCCTCCGCCAAATGGATCGCTCCCCGGCAGGACATCACCGGCAAGGGGCCGTCCATAGAATTTCAATGGGAATCCGGAGACAAACATTTCGCCGAAAACCCGGTGAAAATCCAGTACGCGGTCGAAGCCCAAGGGAATCACGACCGTGGCGCCAATTGGCTGGTCATGAAGGACAACCTCCCCCCCAGCGGCAAAACCACCTGGACCCCGCCGAGCGGACAGAAATACAATTTCCGTCTCGTCAGCGAGGACCGCGCCGGCAACGTCACCGTCGCCTACTGCCCCGCCACCATCAAAATCGACAACAC
>JAVBQR010000198.1:0-25027 GCA_031548865.1 Planctomycetota bacterium | reverse complement strand
CTGATGTTCGAGGAGGATGAGCGCTTCACACTGGGCGTCGGAATTTTTGCAGCGGGCGAGGTAACGAAAATCGCCCTGGTGTTTTCCCAGGCTGGCGTCGACCGTATCGGCCGTTTCGCTTTGCAGGCTGTCGAGGTCGATAGCGCGGGTAATTTCCGGGTCGAGGTAATGCCGGAACAAACCGGCGGCGAGATCGGCCGAGTTGAGGAAGTGCCGCGCCAGTAAATCGTGCGATTGCTCCAGGGTCCGCTTGTCCATGATCATCCTTGAGGCGCGCCTATTCCCGCACCTTTCAGTTTACCTTATTTCCAGGTAGTTTGCCATCACTCCGCCCGTATCCCCTCCATTCCCTTCATCGTCTCCTGCATGACCTCGTCCAGGGGCATTCCCAGCATGGCGCAGCCTTTTTCGATGACTTCGCGGCTGCAGCCGGCGGCGAAGCGCTTATCCTTCCATTTTTTCTTGAGGGAGGACAGTTTCAAATCGGCCAGGTTTTTGGAAGGAAGCATCAGGACCGCGGCGGCGATGAGGCCGGTGAGTTCGTCGGTGGCGTAGAGGGCTTTTTCCATGGGAAGCCCGGGTTCGACATCCGTGCAAATTCCAAAGCCGTGACTGACGACGGCGTGGATGAAGGCGTCGTCGAAGCCGGCGGCGCGGAGAAGTTCGGGGGATTTTCGGCAATGTTCCTGCGGATACATTTCGTAATCGAGGTCGTGCAATAGCCCGACCAGTCCCCAGTAATCGGCGTCGGCGCCGAATTTTCCCGCAAAGTGGCGCAGCACTGCTTCGACCGCCAGGGAATGCCGGAAAAGGGCGGGCGAGGGGTTATATTTTTTGTACAATTCGACGGCTTCCGGTCGGGTCAGCATGTCGGTCCTTTCGTGATAATATCATGCAGAGCAAGAAGATGTAGTAACAGCCAGGGCGGAACGGAACAGAAGGCGTAAAAAAGAATCTCGTTGACAGTATAGATAAATTAAGCATGATTAGTAGGGTTTTGTCAAATTTTTGAAAGAATAGAACTGCGGATTGCCCGATATTTCGAAAATTACACTTATTGGGAATTTGCGAACACATTTACACAGGCTACGGCCTCTCCAAATAATCGGTTCGGGATACTCACACACCAGGAGAACACCTATGGCAGGAAAGTCGGAAAACAAGGCAATGCACGAATGGATCAAGGAAATGGCCGCCATGTGCCAGCCGGACCAGATTTACTGGTGCGACGGCAGCGAAGCGGAAGCGCACAAACTCACGAAGGAAGCCCTCGCCAGCGGTGAACTCATCGAACTCAACCAAAAGCTACTCCCCGGTTGCGTTTACCACCGTACCGCCCTGAATGACGTCGCCCGCACCGAAAACCTCACCTTCATCTGCACCGACAAAAAAGACGACGCCACCCCGATCAACAATTGGAAATCCCGCGCCGACGGCTACGCCGAGGCGAAAGGCTTCTTCAGCGGTTCCATGAAGGGCCGCACCATGTATGTGGTGCCGTTCTCAATGGGTCCGGTGGGTTCCCCCTTCGCGAAGTACGGGATTGAACTGACCGACTCCATCTACGTCGTCCTCAACATGAAAATCATGACTCACATGGGACAAAAAGTGCTGGATGCCGTGGGAACGAACGGCAGCTTCACCAAGTGCCTCCACTCGAAGGCGCAGTTGGACCTGGAAAAACGCCGCATCCTCCACTTCCCCGAGGACAACACCATCTGGTCGGTCAATTCCGGCTACGGCGGAAACGTGCTTCTCGGCAAGAAGTGCCTAGCTCTGCGCATTGCCTCTTGGCTTGGCAAAAAGGAAGGCTGGATGGCCGAGCACATGCTTATTCTCGGCGTCGAATATCCGGACGGCCACACCGAATACCTCGCCGCCGCCTTCCCCTCGGCCTGCGGCAAAACCAACCTGGCCATGCTGATTCCGCCGGAAGGCCTGAAGAAGAAAGGCTACAAGGTCTGGACGGTCGGGGACGACATCGCCTGGCTACGCATCGGCGAGGACGGGCGGCTTTGGGCGGTCAATCCGGAAGCGGGCTGCTTCGGGGTCGCCCCGGGGACCAGCATGAAGACCAACCCCAACATGATGGTCGCGGTCAAGAAAAACACCATTTTCACCAATGTGCTCCTGAAGGACGACGGTACCGTATGGTGGGAAGGGCACGACGAAGCCCCGCCCGCCCACGGCAAGGACTGGACCGGCAAGGACTGGAACCCGGACGCGAAGGACAAGGACGGCAAGGCGGTCGAGGGCGCGAACGCGAACAGCCGCTTCACCGTGCCGATTAAGCAGGTGCCCTGCTGCTCGAAGGAAGTCGACAATCCGAAGGGCGTGCCGATCAGCGCCTTCATCTTCGGCGGCCGCCGGGCGCGGCTGGCTCCGCTTGTATACCAGGCGAAGGATTGGCGGCACGGCACCTACGTCGCGGCAACCATGGCGTCGGAACGCACCGCCGCGCAGTACGGAAAACAGGGCGAAGTCCGCCGCGACCCGATGGCGATGGCGCCGTTTGTCGGCTACGCGATGGGCGACTACTTCCAGCACTGGCTGGAAATGGGCGCGAAGTGCAAGAATCCGCCGAAAATTTTCCATGTGAACTGGTTCCGCCGCGACGACAACAACAAGTTCCTCTGGCCCGGCTACGGCGACAACCTGCGCGTCCTCGAGTGGATTCTCGCCCGCTGCCGCGGCGACGTCGGCGCGCACGAGACCCCGATCGGCGCGACCCCGAAGGAAGGCGACCTCGACTTGACCGGCCTGGACGTTTCGGCCGAGACCATGCAGAAGCTTTACGCCATCGACAAGCAGGAATGGCTGACCGAGTGCGACGGCGTCGAGGAATTCTTCAAGTCGCTGGGCGATCGGGTGCCGAAGGAGATGTACGCGGAGCTGGAGGCTTTACGCGGGCGATTGAAGAAGTAGGTTGCACGGGTTAATTCACCGCTGCGTTGTCGATGTGAGCGTCGGCAACGCAGTTTTAATAAATGCGCCAAGGCCCAGACCCCCATTTTCCAAAAGGAGCAACCATGATCCGCATCACCGCCCGCCACGTCGTCAAGAAGGAGCATATCGCCAAGTACCAGAAGCTGGTCAAGGAATTGGTGGACGCTACGCGCAAGGAAGACGGTTGCGTCATGTACACTTCGAATCAGAGCCTGAAGGACGAGCGCGTGCATTGTTTCATCGAGGAATGGCGGGATCAGGTCGCGTTGGACAAACATGCGGCGTCGGAGCATTTCCGGCGCATCGTCCCCCAGTTCCCGGAACTGTTCGACGGCGCCGAATTGGTGGATTTCTACCACCCGGTTTTTTAAGGATTCGATCTCGGGCCAGGGGAAGGGGGCTGTTTCCTTCCCCGCCGGAGAAAAATCCGGCGCCGGGCGATTTTTTTTCTGGCAAACAGCCGATATATGATTATAATATACCGTTCATTACTAGTACTCTGACCCGACCCGGTCGAGTCAGTTTTTTTGTTTTGTCAATTGCCCTATGTCAATTGCATTGCGCTCAGGAGCCACCATGTCCACCCAGGCAGTTATCCGCACCGGCGGCAAGCAGGTCGTTGTCAGTCAGGGCGATGTCATCGAAGTCGAACTCCTCTCCGGGAAGCCCGGCGACAGCGTCACCCTTGACGAGGTCCTCATGATCGTCAACGGCGGCAGTTCCACCGTCGGCACCCCCAAAGTGGCGGGTGCTTCGGTCAGCGCCAAAATCCTCCGGGAAACCAAAGGCGAAAAGACCCGCGCCGTCTTCTTCCGCCGCCGCAAGGATTCGATGTCCACCAAGGGACACCGGCAGAATTATCATCAGATCGAAATCACCGCCATCAACGGCTGAATGCGCGCCGGCCGATCGCGGGAAACGCTGGTAAGGCAAAGTGAATCTATCCGTCAAAGGAGTTCGTCATGGCACATAAAGTCGGGCAGGGCTCGAGCCGCAACGGCCGCGATTCCAAACCGAAATTCCGCGGCGTAAAGCGCTTCGGCGGCGAAGCTGTCACCGCCGGCACCATTATCGTCCGCCAAAAAGGCAACCGCTTCCACGCCGGCGCCGGCGTCGGCCAGGGCCGCGATTTTACCCTTTTCGCCCTTCAGGAAGGGGTGGTCAAGTTTGAAATGACCAAGCGGAAAGTGCATGTCGTGGCCGCAAGCTAGAGCCGCTCCGGATGCGTACGCCAGGTGGCATACGGAAAAAAGCTAACTTGAGCAAGCAGGCTCGAAGTGGTTTTGTTCCAACCCCGCACCACCCAGGCCGGCTCCCCCACCCCGGGAGCCGGCCGATTTTTTCCGGCGTTTCGCTTCCCATTTTTATGGCCGTTGTCATTTTTTCGTGTCATTCATAGGGGAAAATCGCATAATCTGCGGATATGAGCACGCTTTTCGACATCCTCGCCTTTGTTCCTGTCAACCATCCAGTCGCACTCCTGGTTTCGGTCCTGTTGTTGATCCTTTCCGCCACTTTTTCGAGTTGCGAAACCTCCCTCTTTTCCTTGACCACCCCGGAACTGAACCGGCTACGCGCGAGCCAGGCGGGGATCGATCACGTGGTCATAAAACTCCATAGCGAACTGAAAACGCTCCTTCCCAGCATCCTGTTCTGCAACATGGCGGTGAACGTCATGGTTTACGCCCTCTCGGCCGCCATCGCCACCGGCATCGGCCACGCCTTCGGCGCCGGGGTCGCCTTTATTTTCAGCCTGGCGAGTTTGTTCATGGTGGTGTTTTTCGGGGAAGTTTTTCCGAAGCAATTGGCGATAGCGTCCAGCCTGCCGATCGCCCGCCTGACGTCGCTACCGGTGTGGCTTTTCTACCGCCTTCTGGGTAAACCGATGCGCGTGCTCAATGCCGTCGTCACCGGCCTCGAACGGGTCTTTGTTCCGAAAAGGCACGACCCCCAGAACCTCCGCGAAGAGGAGCTGCGCCTGCTGGTCGAACAAAGCCGCAAGCACGGGGTGATTTCCGACGGCGAGTACATGATGATCGATTCGATTGTGGAGCTTCCGGAAATCCGCATCCGCGACTTCATGGTTCCCCGGGTCGACGTCGAACCCTTGCCGCCCGGTTCGAACCTGGCCTTAGCCCTCGGGGAGGCGCGGCGGCGGCGGCATTGCAAACTGCCCATCCTTTCCGCCACCCGGGACGACCTGGCCGGCTGGATTGATGTGCGGGACGTGTATATGGATCGGAAAAGCGAGAAGGAACTCGAAGAGGAAACGGTCGAAATGTACCTGCGGGAGTTCCACTATTTTTCCGAACACGACCGCTCGGATCAGGTTTTGGAGGCGGTAAAGAAAGGCGGCCGGGATTTGTTCGCGGTGGTGGATGAACGCGGGACCGTGGTGGGGTTTTTCACCCTGCAGGACATCATGGACGAGGTTCTCGGCCACTTCGGCGAACACGGCGCGCCGCCGCCGTCGGAGATTCGCGAACAGCGGGGCATGTACATTCTTTCCGGCCGCTTCAGCGTGCGGGAATGGCGGGACATTTTCAACGTGACCTCGCACACTCCCAGGAGCGCGACGGTCGGGGGAATGGTGGTGGCGCTTCTGGGGCGGATACCCAGAATCGGCGACGAGGTGGCGGTGGAGAACGTGCGGCTGCGGGTGTTGTCGACCTGGCACAATCGGGTGGGCGAGGTCGGCGTGAAGCTGGTGAGCGCGTCGGACCGGGAGAAGGCGGAGAAAAGGGTGTCGTCGCGGATGTTTGTGAATAAACCTTGAGTCGGGAAGCATCATGCAGTTATTACTGAACCTGCTCGGCATCGCTGGGTCTCTCCTCCTCAGTTTCATTTCCTCGGGAATGGAAACGGCCCTGTACCGCGTCAGCCGGGTGCGCATGCACATCCGCTTGGAACAGGGCGAGGACCGCCGCGCCCAAGCGGTCCTGAACGTCATGGAACGCCTCGACGCCATGGTGACGACGATTCTCATCGACAATAACATCGCCGCTTACGCCGGCACCTTTTTTCTGGCCAATCAATTGGCGGCCTGGAAAGTTCCCCAGGCGGAACTTCTCACCACCGCGATTCTCACCCCGCTGTTTTTCATTTTAACCGAATCCCTACCCAAGCAAATCGCTTACAACCACGCGGATTACTTCTCCCTGTCCCTGATACGGGTCTTTAGCGCCTTCCAGTGGGTCTTGACGCCGGCGGTGTGGTTTCTCAACCAGGCCTCGGCGCTACTCCGGCGGATATTGGGGGCGCGGGGCGAGATCCCCCTGGCGCAGAGCCAGCGGGTGCTTCTCCTTGAACATTTCAACGCCGGGGTGGCGGAGCGGGTGCTTACCGAGGAACAGAACCGCATGGCGGTGCGGATTATGGAACTGGAGGGGATTTGCGCCGGGGACAGTATGGTGCCGCTGCGTAAATTACTCCTGCTGCCGCTCGGCGTGGAGCGGTCGCGGGCGATTGAAGAAATGTCCCGGCAGAAAAAACGTCTGGCGCTTCTGATTGACGCGGCCGGACGGCCGAGTTCGAAAATAGTCACCCTGACCGCCCTCCTGATGCACCCCGGCGACGACCGGGACGGCGTCGAGGCGGCGGCCCTTGACCTGGAACGGGTCAGGTTTGGAGTGGCGATTCCGGAGGTGCTGAATTTGTTCCGCCGCACGCATTTACGTCACGCCCTGGTGGTCCAGGGGAGCCGGGTGGTTGGGTTGATAACCACGGAGAGCGTGCTGGCGAGAATTGCCGGAGCGCATTAATCCGACAACCTAGCACCGCTTATTGACCCTATGCTGGGGGTGATTATAATGAGGTGGCTGGTAAGTTAATTGGGACGATGCCGGTTTATTAAGGTTATATTTTTATGACGACCCGGATTCTTTCTGGCAGTGAGAAAAAAACGCTTGGCGACAAAGCACTTGACCCTACCCGCAAAGGTTACTTGTACGTTTCTTTGGGCTCGTTTTGCATTTCCTTCGCGGCGTTTTTTGTCAAGGGCGCATCGGTTGACACCAGTATCATCGCCTTTTACCGGCTGTTGTTTGGGGCGGCGGCCTTGTTTTTATTCGGATTGATTCAGGGGGTGAAGCTGGTACCGCCGCGGTCTTGTTTGAAGCTGATTGTTCCGGCCGGGTTTTTTTTCACCTGCGACATTTTGATTTGGCACAAGTCGATTCTTCATGTTGGACCGGGGATTGCGACGATTGTCGGTAATTTTGAAGTAATTATGCTGGCGCTATACGGGGTGCTGTTTCTTGGCGAAGTGTTGAGCTGGACGCAGAAATTGTCGATTCCGCTGGCGTTATTGGGGCTAACCCTGTTGCTGGGGTTGTATACGGGTGAAGTTGGCAAGGAAGTCTTAAAAGGGACCGGGCTGGCGATGACCTCGGCCTTTTTTTATGCCTTTTATGTGGTGACCTTGCGGCGTACCCAATTGGTGAAGGAGAAGATGGCGCCGGTGGCGAATATGGCCTGGGTGTCTATTTCCTCCGCTATGTTTATCTTCGTGTTTTGTTTGGGTGACGGGCTCTCCTTCCGGATTCCGGATGTGCGGACCGGGGTGATCCTGGCGGTGCTGGGGATTTTTTGCCAATCCATGGGCTGGCTGCTGTTATCGCTGGGCCTGCCGCATTTGTCGCCCTTCCGCGCCGGCATGGTGATGTTGACCCAGCCTGCCTTTTCCTATTTGTGGGACTGTCTGGTTTACGGTACGGCAGTGCAGCCGCTCAATATTTTGGGGGCGATAATCGCCATCGCCGCCATCGGCATGGGGATTTACAACCCGTCCCCGCGGGGAAAAAAGCGCCGGCCGCCGCCGGAAACGACTGCTTCCGGGCGTTATCCCCCCATGTCCCGGGCGGACGAGAAAGACACCACCGTACAGTCGCGTGACGACGCCGATACCGGTACGAAAAATGCATGACGACTTGCCTGCCCCGACACCCGACGCGAAAGCCAGCGCCGCCAATGCCGCCGCCGCGCCGTTTCTTTATGGGGTGGCAGGGCATCCTGTTCGTCACAGCCTGAGTCCGGTCCTGCATAATGCCGCGTTTCGGGCGAGTGGGTTTTCCGGCGCCTACACCGCCTGGGACATCCCGCCGGAGCGGCTGGCGGATTTTGTCGGGGCGGTGCGGCTTCTGGGGATAAGGGGGGTGAGCGTGACCATCCCCCATAAAGAAAATATCGGCGCCTTTGTCGATGCGGTCGATCCGCTCGCCCAAAAAGTGGGGGCGGTGAACACGCTGGTCAGGCGGGAAGACGGTACGCTGTTCGCGACCAACACCGATGTTTATGGCTTTTCCGAACCGTTGCGGGATTTGCAGTTGCCCGCCGCTACGCCGGTTCTCCTGTTGGGAGCCGGAGGAGCGGCGCGGGCGGCGGCGGCAGGTCTTTTGGCTTTGGGTTTTTCGAATCTTGCCGTGACCAGCCGCTCGTTGGAAAAGGCGGCACGTCTGGCGGGGGATTTCGCCCTGCGGGCGATTCCCTGGGAGCGGAGGCTCGAAGTGGTGGCGGAGCTGGTGGTGAATGTCACGCCGCTCGGCATGGCCGGGAAAAATCCCGGGGAAACGCCATACCCGCTGTCGCGGTTACGCGAAGGTTCCGGGGTGGTTTACGACACTGTTTATACACCATACCACACTCGGCTGCTCCGCGAGGCGAAGGAGGCGGGCTGGCGAACGCTCCCGGGATTGGGCATGTTTATCATGCAGGGGGCGGAACAGTTCCGTTTGTGGACGGGTTTCTGCTTGCCGTTGGTGGCGGCGGAAGCGGTGGCGCGGGAGTTGTATGGCGCGGATGCTGGGGAAATGCTCCGCCATTTGCCGGCGTCGGTTTTATCCTGACCCCAACTTCTGGTATTTATTGTTTTATTTTTATCGATTTACTGGAGTTTTGCAAAATCACCATTCAAACCGCCGAATGGCGATTTTGTAAAATCAAAAACCCCGAAAATTCGGGCAAAAACGATTTTTGCAATGTGACGATTGGCGGTTAAATCGTCACTTTGCAAAACTTCAGGATTTACATGGCATGGGATTTTTGCGAAAATCGAGAAAATCGCCGCTCGATTTTTTCGAAAAGTCCACATTGACCGCCTGTTGCCTGCGTTTCCTCCAAACCAAGCTACGAGAAAGAACACCCCCATGTCTGAAAATTCACCCCGATTCATCATCCGCCCCGCGAAGGAAGAAGACTGCCTGTTGCTGTTGGAGTTTATCCGCGCCCTGGCCCGCTACGAAAAGCTGGAGCACAAGGTCGTCGCCACGGCGGAGGTTTTGCGGGAACAATTGTTCAGGGACAAGCGGGCCGAGGCGCTCATCGGCGAAGCGGATGGGGAAGCAGTGGCGTTCGCGGTCTTTTTCCGCAATTTTTCCACGTTTCTCGGCTGCGCCAATTTTTATCTGGAAGACCTCTTCGTCAAGCCGGAGCATCGCGGCAAGGGTTACGGCAAGGCCATGTTCGCCCGCATCGCCCAAATCGCCCTCGAGCGCGGCGGCCGGCGTCTTGACTGGTGGTGCCTGGATTGGAACGAACCGTCCATCGCCTTTTACCGCCGGTTGGGGGCGGTCGCCTGCGACGCCTGGACCGTATACCGCCTGGAAGGCGAATCCCTCGCGGCGCTGGCCAAATCCGGCGGCGGGGGGGATTTCAGGGAGGAAGGAAGTTCGTGAAAAGGACCTATCAAGCCGGAGTCCTTATTGTCATCGCGGCGTTGATGTTGTTGTGCCTTTACAATATCAGCCTGACTTACAGTTCGATTAAACGGCTCATCGATGAACAGCTTGCCGCCAGCCTGGACACCCTGGATAAACAGGTGCGGCTCTCCGACACCATCACCGAAGTGGTGATGGGGACTATTGACAAGAAAAATCTCGGCCTCACCCGCGCCCTCGCCGCCATCCTCAAAGACAAAATCGTCACCGACAATCCCGGCCGGGATCTCGCCGCCGTCGGCAAGGACAACCCCTCCGCCCCCCTCAAGTACCCGAGTCTCGGGGAAATGCAAGCCCTGGCCGACATGCTGTCCGTCTCCGACACGGTCTTCGTCGACCAAAGCGGCGTCATCGTCGCCACCAGCAATCCCGGTTATCAGGGCTACCTGATGCGTTCGCACCCCCAGTCCCGGGTCTTCGACGTCCTATTAACTGACAAGAAACTGGAGATTATCCAGCCCCCCCAGCCGAACGGCGCGCAGGGGCTCTGGTACCAGTATATCGGCGCTTCGGTGCAGGGTATGCCCGCCTATGTGCAGGTCGGCAACAACCTCGTGCACATCCAGGCCATCAAGGACGCCATCGCCATCCAGCGGAATGTCGAGGTCATGGCTTCCGATCAGGGCAATTATCTCCTGATCGTCAAGGACGGCCGCGTTCTCGCCTATCACGATCCCTCCCGGGTCGGCCAGGACGTCGGCAAGGAAAAGTGGCTGAGCCGCATCCTCAAGGGGGACGGCTTCGACAACCTGAACGTTTTCGGCGAAGACTACTACGCCGCCTTCACCACCCGCCATTCGGACGGGCACATCTTCGTCTCGATGCTGCCGAAAAACATCTACGACCAAAAATTGGGCATAATCCGCAAGTCGGGGGCGCTCTTCCTCACCCTTTCCGGCCTCTGCCTGGCCGCCCTCTGGTTGATCATCAGCCGCCTCAACCGTGCCACCCTCTCCGCCAATCAGGCCAACCAGGCCAAAGGCGCCTTCCTCGCCACCATGTCCCACGAAATCCGCACCCCCCTGAACGGCATCATCGGCTTCGCCGAACTGGGCATGAACGATCCCAAGGCGCCCCGCCGCACCCGAGACTACCTCGGCAAAATCAAAACCTCCGGCGACGGCCTCATGCATATCATCAACGACGTCCTCGACTTTTCCAAAATCGAGGCCGGCAGCATGGAGCTGGAAAAAATCCCCTTCGACCTCGGCGAAGTGCTGGCGCAATGCGAGACGGTGATTATCCCCAAAGCCGAGGAAAAGTGCATCGCCCTCAACTTCAAAGCCGCCGACCTGCCGGGGAAACGCCTTCTCGGCGACCCCACCCGCCTATACCAGGCCCTCCTCAACCTGCTTTCGAACGCGGTAAAATTCACCACCACGGGAAGCGTCAACGCCTCCGCCGAAACGGTGCGCGAAAACCCGGATAGCGTCTACATCACTTTCCAAATCGACGACACCGGCATCGGCATGACCGGGGAGCAAATCGAAAAGGTCTTCTCCCCCTTCTCCCAGGCCGACTCCAGCATCACCCGCAAATACGGTGGCACCGGCCTCGGCCTTCCCATCACCAAGAACATCGTCGAGCTCATGGGCGGGAAACTTTCCGTGCAAAGTTCCCCCGGCTCCGGCAGCCGCTTTTCCTTCACCCTGCGCTTCGACACCGTCGCGGACAGCGAAACCTCCCGCGCCCGCCAACGCTCCGTGCGCGCGGTTCTCCGCCCCTATTTTCGGGGTACGGTGCTGGTTTGCGAGGACAACGGCATCAACCAGGATGTCATCTCCGAGCACCTCTCCCGCATCGGCCTGAAATGCGAACTCGCCCAAAACGGCCTCGCCGGCGTGCAGATGGTGAAGGAACGCCAGGAAAACCAGCATCCCTACGACCTGATTTTGATGGATATCCACATGCCGGTCATGGACGGCCTGGAGGCGACGAAACAAATACTCGGACTCGGCTGCAAAACCCCCATCGTCGCGCTTACCGCCAACGTCATGGTGCACGACCGCGAGAACTATCTCAAACAGGGCATGCAGAGCTGCCTCTCGAAGCCGTTCCAGTCGCGGGAACTTTGGGACTGCCTCCTCCATTACCTTACCCCCATCCCGCCTCCCGATACCGGTGTCTACGAACCCGTTGCCGCCGCCGCCGAGGAAGAGGAAAAGCGGAAAAAGAAGTCGGCTACCGACACCGACACCAAAGTCCTCGACATGAAAGTGGGGCTGGAGCGTTCGGCCGGCAATACCCGGCTCTACGATCGCTTGCTGGGAAACTTCCTCAGGGACAACAAAAATATCGGCGTCGAGTTGAAGTCCGCCCTGGAGAGGAACGATATGACCTACGCCCACCGCCTCGCCCATACCCTGAAGGGAGTGGCGGGCATGGTTGGGGCGCTTCGCCTGGCGGAGACGGCGGCGGGGCTCGAGGCGGCGCTGGCGAAGGGCGGGGAAGCGTCCACGGCCTCGGTCAGATTGAAAACCGTTGAAGAGGAATTGGCGGCGGTGATGGCGGAACTCGGGCAGATGGCCTCGACGGCCGCCCCTGTTCCCCCTGCCGCTCCGGCGTCCCCCGATGTGGAAGCGGCGGGCAGCCGGTTCGATCCCGCCCGGGCGCGGGATTTGTCGGCGCGGTTGCGGGCGCTCCTGGCGTCGGGGGACATCGAATGCCTGAACCTGCTGGATGAAGCGCGGCAGGTATTCGGGAACGTCGCGGGCGGCCAGGAACTGCTGCGCCAAATCGAGAATTACGATTTCCAGGAAGCCTTGGATACGCTCGGCAATTTGGAAAAAAACTGGCGGATTGACTTTAGCTAAGGCAACCCGCTAGTACCGTTCATGTTTGGCATGCCGTGACCCCCATCGACGACAAACCCCCGTTCGTTCTCGCCGACGCCTGCCTCGCCGCCGGCACCGCCACCCCCCAGGCCGAAGCCCGCGAACGCCGCGCCTTGTTCGCGCGGCTGCTTTTTGTTTTGGCCCTGGCGGCGGCGGCTTATTATCTGGGCGGGACGCTGGTTGGCGCCGGGGTTTTCCTTGCCGGATTCACGGTCTGGCGATTCTGCGCTGGGAAAAGCGGCCGGCGCCGGCAGGCGTTATGGAAAGAGCCCTTTCCGGCCGCGCACGAAAAAATCCTGCTCCGCCGCATCCCGCATTACCGTTGCCTCGACGCCGCCGGGCGGGAACTCTTCCGCCAGCGGGTGAAGCTTCTCCTGGCGGAGGTGGTTTTCCATGGCGCCGGGGCGAAGGTGACGGACGCCCTCCGCCTCCGCGCGGCGGCGGCGGCGGTAATTCCCACCCTCGGTTTCGACGAATGGGAATGGCCGGATTTACGGGAAATAATTTTCCGTCCCGACGGGCTTGAACACGGCGCCTATCAGGCCGAGGACGGGCTGGTCACCGAATACGAGGAAAGCGGCATGGTCGGCGTTCCCGGCAATATGCCCGGAACCATGATGCTGTCCTCCCGCGACCTGGCGTGGGAGTTCGCCCATCCCGAGGAAGGTTTGAATGTGGGGATTCACGAATTCGTCCACCTGATGCAGGCGGAGGGTTTGGCTTTGGCCGAGGCGGATCGCCCGGGCTGGCCGGAGCTGTACCGAGCGGAGATGCGGCGCATCCGCCGGAACGCTTCCTTATTGGACGACTACGCGCTCTTGAACGAGGACGAGTTCTTCGCCGTGGCGAGTGAACTTTTCTTCACCACCCCCCGGCGTTTCCGCAATTGGCACCGCCAGCTCTACGGCGTCCTCGCCCGCTGTTACCGGAGCGACCCCGCGCGCTGGCTCGAGAGCGGCGAACCCGAACCCGACCGCCCGCCGCGCCGCCGGCGGCGTGTAAAGTTAGGGATGTGGTGAAATAAAACTATCACTTTTTTACCTCGTTAGCGGGTATTACACCCAACTCAAATCAGCCCGCCATAACGTTCCGGGTTATTCCCCACCAGCACATGCACCAAATCCCCGCCCGCCGGGACAAATAGCGCCGCGCCGGCTTCTTTCGCCAGGGCGCTGTCCAGTTTGGCCCGATCCCGCAGCTGGACAATCAGCCGGGTCTTTGCCGCCGCCTGGGCGGAAATTATGTTATCGTGGCCGCCCAGCGCTTTCCGCAACTTGTCGATAACCTCCGCCGAAACCGGCTGTACCGGTTCGGCCGGCTTGGAATCGGACGCCGCTGCCGGCGCCGCTACCGGTAGCGTCCCCGCCGGGAGCTCGGCGTCGTCGCCGGCCTGTTTGAGGTAATCGTCCATGTCGGTCATCAAATTGCCGGCCCGGGTGCCGTAAATGGCCTGCACTCCCGTTCCCGCCATCACCACCCCGGCGGCGCCCAGCTGTTTCAGGCGGACCGAATTGACTTTCGCCGGTTCCTTCACCCCGACCCGCAGGCGGGTGATGCAGGAGTCGAGCGAAGTGATGTTCGATTTGCCGCCGAAAGCCAGGACCAGCTCCTTCGCGAAACCGAAGCGGCCGCCCGCGCCTTGTGCCGTGACTGCGGCGGCGTCGGCGTCTTCGCGGCCCGGCGTCTTGACGTTGAAGTAGTGGATGAAGGCGCGGAACATCAGGTAATACAGGACCGCGTAGATTGGACCTAGGATGAAGACCAGCCAGGGCTTGCGGTCGAGTTCGTAATAGAGGAGGAAGTCGATGCCGCCTTGCGAGAAGGTGTAGCCGAGGTGGGCGCCAAGCAGGTTCATGATGGCGAAGGCGGCGCCGGTGAGGAGGGCGTGGAGGCCGTAGAGGAGCGGCGCCACGAACATGAAGGAAAATTCGATGGGTTCGGTGATGCCGGTCAACAGCGCGGTCAGGGCGCCGGAAAGCATGATGCCGCCGGTGCGGGCGCGGTTTTCCGTTTTCGAGCAGTGCCAAATGGCGATGGCGGCGGCGGGGAGGCCCCACATCTTGGTCAGGAAGCCGCCCGAGAGAATGCCGGCGGTGGGGTCCCCCGCGAAGAAGCGGGTGATATCCCCGTGCACCACTTCGCCGGCCGAATTGGTGAAAGCTCCGAGTTCGAAGAAGAACGGCACGTTCCAGGCGTGATGCAGGCCGAAGGGAAGGAGCAGGCGCTCGACCACCCCGTAGATGCTGCCGGCCAGGACCGGATTTTTGTAAGCCGCCCAGTTGGAGAAGAAGGTGATTTCCTTTTGGATGGGGGGCCAGGCGTAGCAGAGCGCCACGCCCAGCAGTATCGCCACTCCGCCGGTGACGATGGGAACGAACCGCTTCCCCGCGAAGAAGGCGAGGTAGGGCGGCAGTTCGATGCGGTAAAACCGGTTGAACATCGCCGCCGCCAGCCCCCCCATGATAATTCCCCCGAACACCCCGGTGTCGATGGCTTTCAAGCCGATGATGGTATGCAGCTGGTTTGCCTTCGGGTCCGGATTCAAATGGAGAATCTCCACCGCGAAAATGGAAATCGTGGCGATCATCACCATATACCCGACTACCGCCGAGAGGCCGGCGACGCCGTCGTTGTTGGAAAATCCCAGCGCCACCCCGATGGCGAAAATCAGCGCCATGTTGGCGAAGATGACGTTGCCGCCGGCGGCCATGATGTGGGAGACACTCTCCGGCAGCCAACTGAAGTGCGACGATCCCACGCCGAGAAGAATGCCCGCGACGGGAAGAATCGCCACCGGGAGCATCAGGGATTTGCCGACTTTCTGCAAAAAGGCGAAAGCGTTCTTGAACATTGCCGCTCCAATCAATCGTCAAGAAGTAAAAGAAAAAACGTTTTATTCAGCGTCGGAAAACTTCCCGGCCAGCTCCCGCACTTCCCCGGCCGTCAGGAGCGCCAACGCCTTGCCGGCCAAGTCCTCGCACTCCGCCCGGCTATGCGCCCGCACTGCCGCCTTGATGGCCGGTATCGACTGCACCGTCACCGACAGCTCGTCCACCCCCAGCCCCAATAAAATCGGCACCGCCACCACTTCGCTGGCCAGACCGCCGCAAATCCCCACCCATTTCCCGTGCCGGTGCGCACCCCGGACCGTCATGGCGATGAGGTTTAAAACGGCAGGATGCATCGCGTCCGCGAACTTCGCCAGGCGGGCGTTTCCGCGATCCATCGCCAAGGTGTACTGGGTCAAATCGTTGGTCCCGATCGAGAAGAAATCCGCCTCGCGCGCCAGCTCTTCCGCCATAATCGCCGCCGAGGGGACCTCGACCATAATGCCGATCTTCACTTCGGCGGAAATGCCCAGGGCTTGTTTTTCCCTGAGCACCACTTCCTTCGCCCCGCGCAATTCCTCTACCGTCGCCACCATCGGGAACATGATATGGAGCTTGCTGAACGGCGCCGCCGCCAATATGGCCCGCACCTGGTTGGTTAATAGGTCCGCGTCCACCAGGTTCAAGCGGATACCCCGGACGCCCAGAAACGGGTTGTCTTCAGGTGGCAGGGGGAAATAGCTGAGCGGCTTGTCGCCGCCGACGTCGAGGGTGCGGACCACCAGGTCGCGATCCGGCCCGAACGCCTTGGCGATAGTCGTGTAAACCGCCGCCTGTTCTTCGACATTCGGCGCCGCCTCGCGCTGCAGGAAGAGGAATTCGGAACGCAGGAGCCCCACTCCCTCGCCGCCTAACCCGGGGATTTCCCTGGCCTCGGCCGCGCCGGAAATGTTCCCGACCACCCGCATCCTCCTGCCGTCCCGCGTTTCCGCGGGTAGGTTGGCGTCACGAAGCTCGTCCTTCCGCCGCAGGGACGCCCGGTCCCGCAAGGTCTGCACCCGGGCGATTTCTTCGGGAGACGGATTCAGGCGGATTTCCCCCTTGGCTCCGTCCAGGATGACCATCGTGCCGTCCGGGATTTCCAGCGCCCGATCCTCGATCGCCGCCACCGCCGGGATCGCCGCCGCCCGGGCGAGGATGGACACGTGCGAAGTCGCGCCGCCGCCCGTGGTGGCGAAGCCCAGGACTTTCGCCTTGTCGAGGCCGGCGGTGTCGGAGGGAGTCAAATTTTCCGCCACCAGGATGACCCCCGAGGGGATTGCCGGACCCTTGCCGGCGCTTCCGGTCAGGTGGCCCAAGACCCGCCGGCCGACGTCGCGGATGTCGTTGGCCCGGCCGGCCAGGAGTTCGTTATTCAGTTTGGCGAGCGTTTCCGCCTGATGGTTGAACGCTTTCTTCCAGGCGAAAGCGGCGCTCTCGCCGTAGGTGATACCTTTCTGCGCCGCGTCGAGGATTTCCGGATCCTCGAGGATTTCCTGGTGGGCGGAAAAGATCGCCGCTTTACCGGCGTCGGCGCGGCTCTTGAGGTCGGCCTGCAGCTTGCTCAATTCCTCCTTAGATTCGCGAAGCGCGGCAAGCAGGCTGTCCTTTTCCACAGCCGCTCCTTTCCCCTTCTCTTCGACCGCGAGGTCGGCGGTGCGGAGCTGGAAGACCCGCCCGGCCGCGATGCCGGGAGACGCGGAAACGCCCAGGAGACGCTTGGGGTCGGTTGACACCGGCTTCGGGGGAGTTTTGGGGAGAGGCGCCGCCGGTTTCGGCGGGGGACCGGTGAGGCTTTCCCCCAACCCGCCTTCGATAAGCGGAACCAGCTTCGCCAACGCGGCGTCGGCGTCGGGGCCGTTGGCGGTAAGGGTGACCGTGTCGTTATGTTCGACCTGCAGGCCCATTATCGCCACCACGCTTTTTGCGTTGGCGGTATTGCCGTTCTTGTTGATTTTAATGTCCGAGGCAAACTGTTTGGCGCCGTTCGCCAGCACCGCCGCCGGCCGGGCGTGAAAGCCGACCGGATTCCGGATGACCATCGGCGCCGAAGTTTTCGCCGCTCCCGCCGCCGCCGCGCCTGCCGCCGCGACAGCCGCCGTGCCGGATTTTGCCAGGATTATTTCCGCTATGGGCGTCTTTCCGGCTTCGACTTGTAATTCCGGATTCGCCAGCGGACTCACTTCGCCGCCGGAGGTGAACACCGACATTACCAGGAGACTCGCCGCGTTTTTCACCAGGTAATTGGCGTCGAAGGCGATAAGCGGATCGCCTGTCTTGACCCGGTCCCCCTCCTTGATCCGGGGAGTGAAGCCTTGTCCTTTCAAAAGGACGGTTTCCAGGCCAATGTGCATCAGCACTTCGCAGCCTTCCGCGGTGGTCAAGGTGAGGGCGTGGTGGGATTTATGCAGATTGGTGACTGTTCCCGCCACTGGTGCGACCAGGAGTTCCCCGGTCGGATCGACGGCGATGCCGTCGCCAAGCATCTTTTCCGCGAAGGTGGGGTCGGGGACGTCGGTGATGGGCATGACGATTCCGGAAACCGGAGCCAGGAAGGTGAGTCCCCCATTGGCGGCGTTATTCTCGGGCATGTGGCGTCCCTTTCTGAAATATGGCGTGGGAATAAATTACCGTTCCGGACGGAGGCTGATCCCGTCGGAGATTGAATCGAAGGTTATCGATGTAAACGGAGAATATAAATCATGGTCCAGTCTGTATTATAGCATGTATAAACCAAAGCATGGAATTTTTCGAGAAAAAATTTACGACGATGCTGATGATTTTAGGTATACCAACCAAAAGAAAGCGGCCGCATTAGCGCGGCCGCTTACTCTCTCCTTCTCGCAACGCCATCCACCCCTATTTCTTCCGCGGATAAGCGTCGGTGTTAATCCAGGCGTGATCTTTCTCCCAGGTGAACCGCCACAGCTTGGTCGGTCCCGCCATCACGTTCAGGTAATAATTGTCATAGCCGGCGATGGTCGCCACCGGATGATAGCCTTTCGGGGCCAGGACCACGTCCTTATCGTAGGGTGCGACGGTTTCGTCAAGCGAACGGTCGTCGTCGTAGATGCGCTGCATGGCCCAGCCCTGGGGCGGGTCGAAGCGGTGGTAATACGTTTCTTCCAGGAAGGTTTCGTGGGGAATGTTATCTTTGTCGTGTTTATGCGAGGGATACGACGAAGTGTTTCCTTCGTCGGTGAACACTTCGACCACCAGCAAACTCTCGGCCTGGGCTTGATCGTCCAGAATATTCTGGACAAAACGCTGGTTGAAGCCTTTACCCCGTTGGGCCACGTTCACGTCGGCCGGGCCAATCAGCCGGGCGGGGTATTTCCCCTGGGCCGGCGCGGTGCAGACCGCCAGTTCGACATCCGACTCGGCGGTGACGCTGTAGGTGTCGTGCGGTGGCACGTAAACGGCATGGGGTTTGCTGCGTTCAAAAGGATTCATACGCTGGCCGACGTTATTGAAGGAAGTGTTCTTGGTCTTCACCGCCCCCACCCCGGCCACGAAAACCAGGCAAACCTCGCGCGTGCCGCTGTCCTGGGTCAGGGTCATACCGGGCTTTAAGAGGTAAACCTCGAAGCCAACATATTTGAAGCCGGATCTTTCCGGGGTGATTTTTTGAATGCAACCGTCCGGGCCGGGCGCGCTGCGCTTGCAAAGCAGACTTGGCATGGCTGTTTCCCTCCGCTTTTAAAAACTATGGCTTACATTCAATCGCATCAACAATGGTAATCATAACCCATTATTTTGGCGATGCAAGGAGAATGTATAAAGTTTTTCGTTTGGCGGATATTTACCCGGCCTAGCCTCAGCCCATGTTGCGCCCGCCTTCTTTCGCCGGCGGCGCGCCTTTTTCCATGCGCTTAGTCACCTTGGCCAAGACCGGCGGCAACTTTTCTTCCGGGACGTCCTCCTCCCCGGACAGTACAAAGCCGGACAAGGCGATCTTCATCCCGTCTTCGAAAGACAGGTCCAGCGGCCGCACCGACCGTTTCGGAACGATAATCGTATTCCCACCCATCTGGAAACAGAACGGCAGAATCACCACCACTTCGTCGGCGTCGCCGATTTGCCCGCCCCGGAACGAATCCAAGGTATCCCGGGTCACATAACCCAGTACCTTCAGGTCTTTCGTGAAGGTGACGACCACCATGTAATTGTTCTTGTTCAGCTTCTTGTTCGGATTGAAAAAGTCGATGATTTCCTTGATGCTGGAATAGAGGGTCTTTACCCCGGGGATCCGCGACAACACTGTTTCGCTCCAGGACATCAGGAGCTTCCCCAAATAAAATTCCAGGAACAAACCCACCCCCACCAGGAAAAAGAACATGAACAGTAGCCCCAAGCCGTAAAAATAGTAACCGGTCTGGTCATGCCGCATTCCCAGCCAGCTCCTGAGCGGCGCCCCGAACACGCTCTCGGCCAGCGAGGCAATCCACCACGTCACATACAGCGTGATCGTAATAGGGAGAAAGGCCAATAATCCATTGATGAATAAACGTGAAAGTCGAGTCATGCACTTCTCCCCAATTTCGCCCCGAGGGTGCATCCCCGGGGCGAATAATAAACGGTATACGGCTATCAAACCACGAATTCCCGGAAACGTCGAGGATCTGGAGTTGAATCTCCCGACCAGCGGGCGGCGGTTGGTCCGCTGGTCGGGAAAAATCTCTAGAATACAAACCCCTCCGGCACCACCGCGTCCTTGACCACGATGATAATGCCGTCCCGCACGTAGAATCTGCCTTCCGGATCGTCATAGGTATTGTGGCCTTGCCGGTTGACCATTTGCACGTAGCGGCCGATGGAGGCGTTCTTGTCGATGATGCAGCGTTTCAGGTAGGCGCCTTCGTTGATGCCGATGCGCGGCCCCGGGTCGTCGCCGTGCTGGTAGTAGTCCGCCCCCATCACCAGCGATTCCTCGATAACCGAACCGTGCCGCACCCGGGTCCGGGTGCCGAGGATGGAGTCCCGGACCGTCGCCCCTTCGACGATGGTGCCGTCGCAAAGCAGGGCGGCTTCCACCGAAGCCCGGTTCATTTTCGCGCCGGGGAGGAAACGGGTGTTCGAGTAGATAGGGTGGCCCGGGTCGAACAGGTTGAACTTGGGAATCGGCGAGACCAGGTCCAGATTCGCTTCGTAGAAGGCGCGGATGGTCCCGATATCCGCCCAGTAGCCGTCGAAGCAGTAGGCTGACATTTTATGGGTGGCGATGGCTTGGGGGATGATTTCCTTGCCGAAGTCGGTGCGGCAGGGATCGGCGCTCAGGAGCTCGGTGAGAATCTTCGGATCGAAAATGTAAATACCCATGCTGGCCAGGAAGGGGCGCCTTTGCGCTTCTTCCGGCGACAGGCCGAAAATGGTGGTGTCGGTCGCCATGTCGTCGAGCGCTTCCTTGGTTTTCGGCTTTTCGACAAATTTGACGATGCGGCCGGCCTCGTCGACTTTCAGGACCCCCAATTCCGGCGCTTCCTCGCGGGTAACCGGAATGACGGCGATGGAGATATCGGCGTTCTGGCGGATGTGGGAATCGCGGAAGAGGCGGTAGTTCATGCGGTAAAGGTGGTCGCCGGAGAGGATGAGGACCAGGCCTTTACGGTCGCTCCCGCGGTGCCCCAGGTGGGGGAGGGTCTTCCGGACCGCGTCGGCGGTGCCTTGGAACCATTCGTTGGATTCGGCGGTTTGTTCGGCGGCCAGGACCTGGACAAAGCCGCGCGAGAACTGGTCGAAGCGGTAGGCGTTGGAGATGTGGTTGTTAAGGGATGCGGACTGGTACATGGTGAGGACGTACATTCTGGTGATGCCGGAGTTGATGCAGTTCGAGATGGGAATGTCAATCAGGCGGTATTTGCCGGCGACGCCGACGGCAGGTTTCGACCTGTCTTTGGTGAGTGGGAAGAGCCGGGAGCCCTTGCCGCCACCCAGGATCACCGCAACCATGTTTTCCATGAAAAGCCTCCCTTGAAAAGTGGTTATCGAATCGACAGAAAGCTGATTCTGATTAATCTCACGACCGTTCCACAACCTCTCCGCCTTCATCGCCCGGTTCATCCGACAGCGGCTCGGACAAGGTCTCGCCGCCGTCCTCCCCGCGCCATTTCTTCCTGGTCCATTCAATGAGACCCCAAGCCATGTAACCGTTGAAGCAGAGGAAAAGCATAAGCCTTGGTTCGTGCCAGATCAAAATCAGTAGGAGTACCGCCGCCACCAGGATGGTGAAGGACTTTTTGCCGGTGAGATAGCGGTTCGCCACATGCACGAATGGAACGGTGCTCACCATCAGGAGGCCCGGCACCAGCAGGAAAATGGCCAGGAGCCGGCTTTTCACCTGGACAATCTCCTGCCCGAGAAACGGCAGGCCGACCAGCCAGGAACAAAACATCTCGACCCAGGCGTAATCCCCTTCGGAAAGAAGCACCGCCGAAACCACGCAGCCGGCGGCGGCTGGACTGGGGAGGCCGGAAAAAATATTCTTGTCGCCGGTACCGGACTGGATGTTGTAACGCGCCAGCCGCAGCACCGCGCAGATGGAGAAAATGAGCCCGAAGGTTATGACCTGCGTCCACCAGGCGTAACTGGCCGGCATCACCGCCAGGGAAATGGTGTTGACGATGATCGGCGGGGCAATCCCGAAGGAGGTGACGTCCGCCAGCGAATCCAATTCCTTCCCGAAGGAACTCGCCGCCCCCATCGCCCGGGCGACCTTGCCGTCCAGCATGTCGAAAACCATGCCGAAAAAGATGACGATGCAGGCCCAGTGGAAGAGGAAGCCGGCCCGCGCCCGCGCGCCGCCGACCGTCTGTAGGGCGAGGCTGTTGCGGCGGGCGCGTTTTTCCTCCTTGTTCAGGGCCCGGTCTTCGGAACCCTGGCCCGGCTGCACGGAATTCGTCGGCGGCGATTCGCCATTTCCGGCGTGCGCCGCCGCGACCGCCGCGACCGCCGCCGCGGGGGCGGGTTTCTCCTCCAGCAGTTGTGCACGGGTCGAAAAGTACAGGGCGTTCAGGCAGAGGACGATGGAAATGAAGCCGCAGGAAAAATTCCCGACCGTCAAGAGGGAGGGAAGTATATGCACGCGCCGGTAAAAGCGGCGCTGCGGCAAACGGTTGCTCATTCGGTTTTCGCTCACGGTTATCGACTTTCCGGCGCTTGGTCCGCAGCTCCAGCCACCACCGCCAGGACCGTCTCGCCAGCCCGGACCTGGTCGCCGATTTTGACCTTCCAGACTATTTTGGCCTCCGGCGACAGGAACAGGGTGGTCCGCGAGCCGAATTTGATCATTCCGTATTTTTCGCCGCGGCGGAGTTCCATCCCGGTTCTTACCGGACAGATGATCCGCCGGGCAATCGCCCCGGTCGACTGCCGCACCACCATCCTGGCCGGCATTCCCGCCTCGCTGGATTGCAGGCCGAGGTCCTGGTTCTGGTTTTTGTCGAGGGATTCCGGGCTTCGCGCGTCATGGAAGGCGCCGGGGCGGAAGCGCAGGAATTCTATTCTTCCCGCCGCCGGGGCGCGATTGATATGCACCGAAAAAATGGACAGGAATATCGAACAACGGAGCGCCTTGCCGCCGATGAAATCCGCTTCCACCGCTTCGTCCAGATGGGTTACGGTTCCGTCCGCCGGCGCCACGATGAGCCCGGCGGCGGCGGGGATGGTTCGTTTCGGATCCCGAAAAAACCAAATCACCCAGCCAAAAAGCACCGCCAGCAGAAACACCGGCAGCAAATACCACCATGAACCGGATTGCTGGAAAAGGCTGAGGAATATGATGGTTCCGAGACAAAAGATGCCGCCGGCGATTCCTATTTCCTTGGAGCCGAGAGGGGTTAAAGGCATGTAATCTCGCAGAGAGGATGGTTGCACTCGACTGTTGATGAAAAGCGAATAAACGGCCGATCGCTTTCCTTTTACACATAAGACTCGTTCACCGTCCGGGCGTAAAGGTCGACCAGCTCCAGCGACTGAGCCTCGCCGTTTTGCACCGCCCTGACCAGCTGTTCCGCCGCTTGGCCGATGTTTTCGAACCCGTACATGGCGCCGGTGCCACGAACATGGTTTACCACGTTCATGACCGGTTTCCAATCGCTCTGGTGGGCGCAATAAAGCAGGCCGTCCAATTCCGCCCGCCGCCTTTGCAAATAACCGGCCCGCATTTCCCGGGAAGGGATAAAAGTGGGTGGATCGATGACGATGCGCGTACTGTCCCGCTTATTGACCTGTCTTTTACTGACCATATCGCACGGTCTCCCAGCCCATGCCGATCGTCTTTTCGAACCACACCATAAATCCGCCGCATTATAACCCACGGCGCATTTTTTTTCAAGCGCCTAAAACCACCGCTTCAACGAAACCCGTAGTTGCCCCGCGGACCATTCGGAAAATGGGACAGGCAACCTCCGTCCATGCGTATTTTTCTTGACTTGTTAGCCGTTTCAAGTGACAAAGTAGAGTCTGCATGTACTATTTTTATCGTAAAAATCGAATTTTACCGGTACGGGCTATTTTATCCCCCTAATTCCATTGTTTGCTATAAGGAACGCCCCAGCATGCCCCCGATCCCCGAACCCGCCGCCTCCTTCAACGCCCACTCCGCCCCGGACTACCTGCCGCTCCCGCAACTGCGGGCGCTCCAGTTGCAGCGCCTCAAGGAAACGGTCCTCTTCACCTATCACAACCAGAACTGCGGCCTCCTTCGTAAACGCATGCAGGAATTGAACCTTTCCCCGGCTGACATCAAGACTCTCGACGACCTCCGCCGCCTGCCCTTTTCGATGAAAAACGATCTCCGCGACACCTATCCCTACGGCCTCTTCGCCGTGCCGCAACAGGAGGTCGTACGTCTACACGCCTCCTCCGGCACCACGGGGAAACCGATCGTGGTCGGTTACACCCAGAAGGACATCGAAGTCTGGTCCGGCGTCATGCGCCGTTGCCTCCTCGCCTGCGGGCTGTCCGAGCACGACGTCATCCAGGTCTCCTACGGCTACGGTCTTTTCACCGGCGGCCTGGGGGCGCATTACGGCGGCGAAGCCCTCGGCGCCACCGTCGTCCCCACCTCGGGCGGCAATACCGAGCGCCAGATCATGGTCCTGCTGGACTTCGGCGTCACCGCCATCTGCTGCACGCCGTCCTATTTCACCCATATCGCGGAAAAAGCCGTAGAAGCCGGCATCAACATCCGGGACACCAAACTCCGGGTCGGCGTCTTCGGCGCCGAACCCTGGTCCGAGGCGATGCGCCACCACATCCAGGAAGCGACCGGCATCCGCGCCCACGACATTTACGGCCTGTCGGAAATCATCGGCCCCGGCGTCGGCATCGACTGCCGCGAACTCTCCGGCATGCATATCCTCGAGGACCACTTCTACCCGGAAATCATCAATCCCGATACCGGCGAAGTCCTCCCCGAGGGCGAGGAAGGGGAACTGGTCCTCACCACCCTCACCAAACAAGCCATTCCCATGATCCGCTACCGCACCCGGGACATCACCGCCATTATGCCCGAGCCCTGCGCCTGCGGCCGGACCGTCCGGCGCATCCGGCGCATCGGCCGGCGTTCCGACGACATGATGATTATCCGCGGCGTCAACGTCTATCCGTCGCAGATCGAATCGGCCCTGCTGAAGGTGAAGGGCCTGTCGCCGCACTACCAGATCAG
>JAVBQR010000158.1:0-5537 GCA_031548865.1 Planctomycetota bacterium | reverse complement strand
TTACTCCCCTTCCACTACTGGTCCCCGGGATCGCGGCATAGTAACCGATGCAGACACGTTCTTGATCGTTCTTCCGACTCCGTTTGGAGCACGCTGACGCTTTGCTCCGTAGAGGAAATTTTTTAATGAGATAACTTCGTTATCCATTTAAAAACTATAACCGCATCTCACAAGGGGGCTGGTTGCGCCCCCTTTGAAACCCCGCAACCAGCCGTTCGGCTGGATTTTATTGAACCGCCATTTACCGCTTTTTAACAACGGATCGGGAGGACACACCCCATGCCGGCGGCAAAAAACCCGACCTACAATCTACTCCGCAAAGCCGCCGCCTCCGACTCGGCCCTGGCCGTCTTTGGAATCGTCATGGTCTCCCTGGCGGCGGGGCTGGCGTCCGACTATTTCCTCACCCTGTCCAATTTCGAATCGGTAGCCAAAAGCCAGGCCATCATCGCCGTCATGGCCATGGGGGAACTGCTGGTCATCATCTCGGGCGGGATTGACATCTCCGTCGGAGCCACTTTCGGCCTCGCCGGCAGCATTGCCGCCTTGACTCTGGGCGGCGGCCATTCACCTTTGGCCGCCGTCTTTTTTGCGCTTCTGGCCGGGGCGCTGGTCGGGCTGGTGAACGGCTTCTTCATCGCGAAATTGAACATCGTCCCCTTTATCGTCACCCTGGGCACGATGGGCATCGTCAGGGGGATAATTTTTATCCTGACTGACGCCCAATCCATTTACATCGACAACCAATCCTTCCTGGCCCTGGACTCCTTTTCCCTGCTTGGGCTGGCGCTTCCGCTCTGGCTGGCCGGCGCCGCCTGTTTCCTGATGCACGTCTTCCTCGCCAAATCGGTGCTTGGGGGCAGGGTGTACGGCATCGGCGGCGACGAGGACGCCGCCCGCATGCTTGGGGTAAGGACCGGCCGGGTGAAGCTGTTCTGCTACGTCGTCTCCGGCCTCACCGCCGCCGCCGCCGGACTGATGAGCGCGGCCAAGGTCGAGGCCGCCTACCCCCGGGCGGGCGAGGGCTACGAGTTCGAGGCCATCGCGGCGGTGATTGTCGGCGGCGCGGCGATTACCGGCGGCAAAGGCTCGGCCCTGGCGGCGCTCCTCGGCGCCCTCTTCATCGGCATCCTGAAAAACGCCATCATCCAGATGGATATTTCGCAGTACTGGCAGCAAACCGTCAACGGCTTCGCCGTCATCCTGGTGATCATGCTTTCGTCGTTGCTGTCCAGAAGGCGATGAGTTCATTGCGATATTACTGGTATAGTGGAAAGTAGTTTTAACTGAACTTTTGCAAAGTGGCGATTTAACCGCCAATCGCCACTTTGCAAAAATCTTTTTTGCCCGGATTTCAAGGGTATTATCACAACCTTGTTACGCCGGCTGTATAGGAGTGTCGCCACGGGGATGGGAAGGAGCTCGGGATGGCCGGGTGTTTTCTGGAAATGCGGGGGATAGTCAAGCGTTTCCCCGGCACGCTGGCGCTGGACGGCGTCGACTTCGACGTGCGTCCCGGCGAAACGTTGGGGCTGATTGGCGAAAACGGCGCCGGCAAGTCGACCTTGATGAACATCATCTCCGGCGCTTTTGCGGATTACCAGGGGGAAATCCTGGTCGAGGACCGTTCCGTGTCGATTCGTAGCCCCACCGACGCGCGTGGTTTGGGGATTGTCAGTATCAGGCAGGAACTGAGCCTGTTTCCGAACTTGACGGTGGAACGGAATATTTTTCTCGGGAACGAACCGCGCAAACTGGGCGGACTCCTGATTGACGAAGCGGCGCTGCGCCGCGAGGCCGGCCGGTTGCTTGGTTCGTTCGGCATGGTGTTTCCCCCGGAAACGCCGCTCGCGAACCTCACCGTCGCCGAAAAGCAGATGGTGGAGATTGTCCGCGCCCTCACCTATAACGCCAAACTCATCATCATGGACGAGCCCACTTCGTCCCTCACCGACAAGGAAGTCGACATCCTGGCCGGCATCATCGCGGATTTGAAAAAGCGCGGCGTCGCCATCATCCTCATCACCCACAAGCTGAATGAAATCGAACGCTTTTGCGAACGGGTGTTTATTTTCCGGGACGGCCGCAATGCCGGCGTCCTGGAAAAGAGCGAATTCAGCCGGGCGCGTTTTATCGAAGGCATGGTGGGGAGGGATTTGGGCTCGACCTTCAAGCGGAGCGCCGGCCCGGGTGGAGCGAAAGCGAAACTTCTCGAAGTCGAAAACCTGCGGGACGCGTTACTGCGGGACGTGTCTTTTTCCGTCGGCAAGGGGGAAATTTTGGGCCTGGCCGGAGCGGTCGGAGCCGGGCGGACGGAAGTCATGGAAGTGCTGTTCGGCCTCAGGAAAATCGGCGGCGGGACCATTCGCCTGGACGGCAGGGAAATCGCCCCGGGCCACCCCTGTTTTGCCATGCGCCAAGGGCTGGCGTTGGTTCCGGAAGAGCGTAAAAGCCACGGCGTAATCCTCGGGATGTCGGTGCGGGACAACCTCCTTTTGTCGTCACTCGGCGACGCGGCTTGTCTCGGCTTTGTCCGTAACGGCCGGGCGGCGGGGATCACCGCCAAGGCGGTGTCGGACCTGAATATTAAAATCTCCGACTCGAACCAGCCCATAAGTTCCCTGTCCGGCGGCAACCAGCAGAAGGTGGTGCTGGCCAAATGGTTGGCGGTGAAACCGCGGGTTCTACTCTTGGACGATCCGACCCGCGGCATCGACGTGGGGGCGAAGCGGGAAATCTACGGCATAATCGACCGCCTCGCCGCGGCCGGGTACGCCATCATCCTGTCGTCCAGCGAACTGGCCGAAGTGCTGATGCTTTCGGACCGGGTGCTGGTGTTGTACGAGGGAGGGGTCAAGGCCTGCCTCGATGCGGAAGGGCTCACCGAGGAGAAGGTGCTGGCGCTGTCGCATGCTTAACTGCCCGGTAACAAAGTCGCTTCTCCTACCCGTCATCCCGGCGTCTCTACATAGAACCGGGGTGTAAACAATGGAGTTCCGGGACCCAGCTCCCCGAACTATCGCTACGAAAATACTTGTAAAACTATATTTTCAGTATGAGGAAACCCGTCATGAACCGCGCCCTGTCCTGGCTCCGGAAGAACTCGGACATCGCCGGCATCACCCTGGTGCTGCTGTGTCTCCTGCTGTTTTTCTCGCTGACTTCGGAAGCCTTCTTCACCTCGGCGAACCTGATGCGCATCATGCTGAATGTCTCCGCCATCGGGGTCATGGCCCTGGGGGAGTGTTTGGTCATTGTCATCGGGGGGATCGATCTCGGCGTTTCGAGCGTCTTCGCCCTGTCGGGGGTGACGGCCGGCATGCTGATTAGCCGCGCCGGCCTGGGAGTGACGGAAGGCGTGCTTATCGCCCTCGCGGTCGGCGGCCTCGTCGGGGCGCTAAATGGGTTCCTTATTTTAAAGACCGGGCTCACCCCTTTTATCGCCACTTTCGGCATGCTTTCGGTCATTCGCGGCTTGGCTTACGCCATGTCCGGCGGATACACCATTTCCGTGTACAACCGCGCCTTCACTTCCATCGGCATGTATAACGTCTGGGGGACGGTGCCGGTGCCGGTGCTGATTTTCATCTTCCTGACCCTGGCCTGCCAGATTATCATGAAGCGAACCACCTACGGCGTGCGCCTCTACGCCACCGGCGGCAATGCCCCGGCCGCCGCCTACTCGGGCGTCCGGACCGGCTGGGTGAAGTTTTCCGCCTATGTCGTCTGCGGCGTCCTGGCCGGCCTCGCCGGGGTGATGAGCGCCGCCAAACTCGGCATGGCCGCCTCCACGGCCGGGATCGGCTACGAAATGGACGTCATCACCGCGGTGATTCTCGGCGGCGTGAGCTTCAAGGGCGGGGTCGGCAGCGCCGTCGGCGTTGCCCTGGGGGCGGTGGTGATGGGTATCATCAGGAACGGTTTACTCATTATGAACGTTTCGGCCTATTACCAGACTCTCATCATCGGCCTGGTGATTCTGACCGTGGTCAGCCTGGACGCCTTGAAGGAAATGGGCCTGACCAAACTACTCAGCGCCAGGCGGCCGGGACGTTCCGGAAAAGGGGTCTAGAGGATATGCTGAAAATCGGCATTGTCGGCTTGGGATTCATGGGCGTCCGGCATCTCGGGATCTACCAGGCGCTGGGTGGTGCGGCGGTGGTTACGGCGGTCGCGGAACCGGATCCGAAAAAGCGTGGCGGCGACTTTTCCGGCACGGCCGGGAATATCGGCGGCGGCCCCTTGTCCCTTTCCCTGGAGGGAATCAGCCGGCACGAAAACCTCGACCAGCTCCTGGCCGAGGCGGACGTCGACCTGGTGGATATTACCCTCCCCACCTTCATGCACCACGACGCGGTCCTGAAAGCGCTGGCGGCGGGGAAGCACGTCGTCTGTGAAAAACCCCTGGCTCTCGCCTACCCCGAAGCCGTCGCTATGGTCCGGGCGGCCCGGGAAGCGGGCCGGCAACTGTATATCGGCCACTGCATCCGCTTTTGGCCGGCCTACGCCAAGGCGCGGGACATAGTCCTCAGTGGCGAATTCGGCCGGGTGCGGACAGCGGCGTTTTCCCGGCTTTCCGCCCTTCCCGGCTGGATGTGGCAGAACTGGACCCTGAACCAGGACCAGAGCGGCGGAGCGCCCCTCGACCTGCATATCCACGACGCCGACTTCATCGCCCACACCTTCGGGCGTCCTGTCGCGGTGAGCGCCTTCGCCGGCGGCCGGCGGGGCCGTTCCGGCCCGCTGGACCACATCGCCGCCTGCTACCACTACGCCGACGCGGAGCTCCTGGTGACTGCGGCGGGGGCGTGGGAGTACGCCGCCGGCTATCCTTTTTCCATGACTTTCACGGTGCACCTGGACGGTGGAACACTCGCCTTGTCCGCCGCCGGCGACTTGACCCTGTACCGGGACGGCCGCGAGCCGGAACCGCTTCCCGTCCCCCCCGGAGACGGCTGGACGCATGAACTCCGCCACTTCGTCGCGTGTGCGGCGGCGGACGTTCCATCTTCGGTCATTCCCCCGGAAGATGCGGCGTACAGCGTCAAACTGGTGCGAAGCGAACTCGAAGCGGTACGCTTGGGGAGGCGGGTCGAGGTGGAGTGCTGACGGTGGAAGGAAAGGGTGTGATCGAATTTTAACACAGAGGGCACAGAGAACACAGAAAACCACTGTTAAAATTCTACAATACTGATTTCGAAGTGAAATGGTGAAAAAGGACTTTCACAATTCCGTCCCGCATTCAGTACATTTGTAATTGTAATTCTCTGCGCCATCTGTGTTAAATGCCTGTACCACTATTTCAACCCGTCACCAGTATAACCCTGCTTCGGCGGTGGAAAACGGTTCTCGGTGCCGGCCAGAATCCGCGCCACGTTCTGCCGGTGCCGCAGCAGAATCAGCGCCGCCAAAACCACCGTCAGCAAAAACAGCGGCAAATTGCGGCCGAACGCCTCGGGCAGGAGGAATGCCGCCGCTAGCACCAAAGTCACGCTGGCCAGCATCGAGCCGAGGGAAATATAACGGGACAGCGCCAC
>JAVBQR010000202.1:0-9085 GCA_031548865.1 Planctomycetota bacterium | reverse complement strand
ACCGTTGTATACTGACCACAGGACAAAATTGTGAAAACCGCATTAACACAGAGGGCACAGAGATCACAGAGGACACAGAAAACCGCAACCACAAAAAAACTGGGTTAAAATAAGTGCTCTGCAATTGACTGAATGTGGTTGTGGTTCTCTGTGCCCTCCGTGCACTCTGTGTCCTCTGTGTTAAAGTTGTTTACGCCTACCTCCGCAAATCCGCCAGCCGCAACAACTCCTCCTTCTCCCCCACTGCTATGCGCATAAAATCGTTACTGGCGGCGTCGCCGCGAACCCGCCGGAAAGCCTCCGACATGCGGCCTTCCGTGCCGAAGCCGTACATCATTTCCCGGGTGAACTCCTTGCCGAGATCCCGCTCCTGGGCGGCGAAGCGGTACTCGACCGACTTGCGCCAGCGTTCCAAAAATTCCCGCACCAATTCCTCTTCCAGCCGGCCGTTTTCTATCCACCAGCGCCGCGCCGCCCACACGCCGGCCCGACGGGCATAGCCGGCGTGAATCACCTCCAATCGCCGGCGGAGATCCTCGGCCGTGGCGAATTTCCCAAGCACCAATTCGGCCTGGAATTCCTCAGCGTCGAAACCGGACAATAGCATCCCGCCCCAATCGCGCCACACTCCGCCGGAGACGTCCGTTTCCGCGGCGATGCAACGCTCGACGACGCGGAGAAACGCGCTAAGCGACGCTTTGCCGCCGCAGGTGGCCTGCACTTCACGTAGCAAGGTGGCGCCGATGTAAAAGGTCTGGGCAGTTTCGTAAATCTCCAGCGCCTTCTGAATGCGCAGCTCGGGGATGACCGCACCGCCGTGGCGGAAGTCGCCCTGGGCGATTTCGGAGCGGCGCAACAGGGCTATCCCCTTGTCGATAGCCTGCATGACGTAAGGGGAAAGGACGGCGCAATTGACCAGGTCCCGCGGCCGGGCGATGGTCTGCCGGCGGTCGCGGCTGCGCCATTTGCTTTCGTCCCGCAGCAGGCCGATGGAAAACAGGTTCACGCCGGGAATAAGCACCGAGGCGCCGTAGTCCCGCCCTTCCAGAATCAGCGAAAAGGGGAATATGCTGGTGTCGAGGTGGCTGGTATGGCGGCCGAGGACGGTGGAGTAGGCGCCGATGTCGGCGGGCCAGAGCAGGTAGGAACCGGAACCGCAGCGGGTGCCGCGGCGGAGGACGCCGCCGTGGCGGGGGCCGAGTTTGAAATGGTGGTTCGAAGCGTTCGAACCGCTGCCGAAGGTGTTGAATGAACACTGGCAGGTGAGGACCAGGGTGGCGCGGTGGTGGGAAACGGTATAGGGGCCGACCATGGCGCCGACCGCTTCGCATAGGGCGAGATCCGAGTTGGCGAAAAAGAGGCAGGAACTGGCGTAAAAACCGTGGTCGAGGGACACGCCTTCGCCAATTAGGCAATCCAGTAAGGTCACCCCGCCGCCGGCAAACGCGCCGCTCTGGAATACGCAGTTTCGCGCCGTCACGCCGGAGCCGATGCGGACCGGAACCGGAGCGCCTTCGATATGACAGTTTTCGAGCCGCGCCGCCCCGTTCACCTCCACGTTGTCGCCCAGCCACACATTGTCCATTTTTTCAACCTGCGCCAACCGGCAATTGTCGCCTATGAACGAGCGGGACGGCGCGGCGGCGCGGAGGTCGGCGGCGATGATTTCCCTCAGGGCCTCGCCCACCGGCTGGTTTTTGTCGTGGCAAACCAGGTGGGCGATTTGCGCGGTGAGTTCTCGCCACAGGGGGATGGAACGGGCGCCGTCCTCGGCGAGGACGTTTACGGCGGTGCCGGCGGCGAAGGGCTGGCGGCTGGTCCGGGTGATGGCGCCGACCCGCTCGATACAGACGTTGTCGCCGACCTCGACGTCTTCGAGGCGGGAATGTTCGACGCGGCAATCATCCCCAAGGCTGACGTTTTTCAGGCGGGCGAAACGCACTCCGCCGCCGTCCGGCGCGAAGCGGCCGAGTTGGACCTGTCCGGAAAAGTCGACGTAATGCAGTGAATCCGCCGCTTCGAAAGCGGGATGGACGCTGACCTGGTCCCAGTTTTCGGCGGTGCAACCGCGATTCTTCAGGAGGATGATTTCGGCGGCGGAAAGCGGTCGGTTCGGCATGGTTTGGTTTCATCCGTTTTTGTGGTTTCCAAAATTATAACGGAGTCGGGGTTGCCGTCAATTTTAACACATATCTGGCGCCTTTTTTCTCGCCGGTTCGCTGCAACAGGCCTTTCGCCACCAAATCGGCGAGGTCGCGGGAGGCAGTGGCGGGGGCAGCCCCGCTGATGGCGGCATATTTCCCGGCGCTTAAGCCGCCTTGGAATCCGTCCGGGCCAGCCCTGAACAGGGCGAGCAGCACCTTTTCCTGGCGCGAATTGATGTTCCCCCGGGCAACGGCAAGCACTTTGCCTTTGTCGATCAGGAAATTGATTTGCCTGGAGGTTTCGGCAAGCGAGATTTGCACGATATCGGCAAACCAGGTCAACCAGGGCGTAATCTCCAGCCCGCCGCCGGTGGCTTCCAAGGCGCGATAATAGGCGCTGCGATTTTTACGTATGGTGACGGACAGGGAGATAATTGCCGGCCGCGACAAGCCCTGCAGGAGCGCCTTTTCCGCAACCGCCCGGCCGATGCGGCCATTGCCGTCTTCATAGGGGTGGATGCTTTCGAACCAGAGGTGGGCCACCCCCGCCCGGCACAGCGGCGGGACGTCGCCGCCGCCGGATCCCGCATGCAGCGGCGCGTTGAACCAAGCGATAAAACGCTCCATTTCGGCATATACCTGTGGCGAAGGCGGGGCTTGATAATGCACCTTCCTTTTCGCCCCTCCGGAGACGATTTGCATCGGCGCGGCGTGAGAACGGTATTCGCCGATACTTTCCAAATCGAGACGACCGGCGGCAACCATTCCGTGCCAGGCATGGAGTTTGGCGTGGCTAAGCGGCGCGGCATAACTTTTTAAAACATCGACCGCCAGTTCGGCGTGGCCGGCCTCGGCGGGCGAAGCGGGGCGCCGATCTACGGCCAGACCGAGCTGGCGGCGGATGGAGGACTGGACGCTTTGCCGGTCGAGGAATTCCCCTTCGATTTCGGCGCTGCCGAGGGTGTCGGCGGTGAGTAACTCGATGGTGACCGCCTGGTTGTCCCCGGGGTCCAGGTGCGACAGCGATCCGGCGATGAAGCCCGACGTCTCCAGAAACGCGGCCTCGGCGTGGACAAATTTATCCCGATCCCAGTAGAAATTGGGCCATTCCGGTCGTTGCCAGATCCAGGTCATGATTGATATCCTTCCCTTTTATCAATCATGATTATAGGGGATTGTGAGGGATAATGGGAGGGGGAAATGGCTGAGGTGGAATTGCTTTTGGGGATTCCGGGGTTATAATGGAAGTGGGGAAGGAGAAGACGATATGGCGCGTAGGCTGATTTCGCCGATGAACGATTATGCGTTCAAGTGGGTGTTGGGCGATCCCAATCGGGTAGACATAATTACGGATTTATTGCAGGCGATTGTCGAAGACATTCCAGCCTGGGAATATGAAAAAGTGCAAATTGTCGACACTCACACGATTGGTGATTTGCAGGATGACAAAGTAGGGATTCTTGACATTAAATTGGAAACGAAAGCGGGGACGGTTGTTGATATTGAAGTTCAGGTTGACAGTTTGCCACACATTTGGGAGCGTATGGTTTTTTATTCCGCCCATTTGATTACGGATCAAATCAGTCGCGGGCAGGATTATCTCGCCATCCAACGAACCATCACCATCGTAATCACCGGATATACAATGTTTCCAAATGACAGCGATTATTACCATTGCTTCACTTTGTATGATCAAAAAGCTCGGCTGGAATATCCAAAACGTTTGATAGAAATCCATGCCCTTGAAACGACCAAATTGCCATCCGAAGCAGACCGGCCGCATTTGTGGACTTGGATGCAGTATTTCGCTTCACGCACGGAAAAGGAATTGGCCATGATTACCAAAGATTATCCTGCCATCAATAAAGCGGTTGGCGTTTTGAAGGCCTTGAGTGCCGACGACGAAGCATACGAAGTTGCGGAGAAATTGGAGCAGCGGCGGCGGGATGAAGCTTCGAGGCTTTGGGGGGCAATGGAAGCAGGGAGGAGAGAAGGGAGGAAAGAGGGGCAAATCGCTACAGCCCGTAATATGTTGGCTGACCATGCTTCCTGTGAGTACATTGCGCGAATGACCGGGCTAACTTTGGATGAGATCCGCAAATTGGCGGGGGAGGCATGAGGGGCTAGGTGGGGGCTGCTTGGGGAAGGACGCTCCGGATGTTGGTGGATTCTGGGCTGCGAATACCGGGGATACGAAATTTAACTGGCCAAACCGCCGGCAATTTAACATCATGTCCCCGTTATTTTTCCGTTATTCTTCCGTTTCCGTTATTCGCACGTTTTCAATAAGTTGACCTTATTTCAGTGGTATCCGAACGTGTTTTCGATCTTCCGAACTTAAACGTACGCGAAGTGAAAATGGGGCGGGACAAAAAAATCGCGGAGCCGATTTCTGGGGATCGGCTCCGCGTAGCGAATCTTTGTTTTATTGCTAGCAAACGCTTGGCTTAGAAGTTGAAGCCGAGGTGAGCATAAACCAGGTTGCCGGTGTACTTGGTGTGCTTTTCGCCGGCGCGGTTCTTGTAGTCAACTCTTTCGTAACGATAGCCAGCTTCAGCATTGATACCGTAGGGTAGGGTGTACTGCAAACCAGTGGTGAGAGCCCAGCCGTTGGCCTTGTAGAACTGGTTGCCTTGGCCGTTCTTGACATAGAGCAGGTCGCCATAGCCGTACCAAGTCAACTGATCCGTGATGCCGAACGAGCCACCGAAGCTCCAGGTGTCAGACTTGTAATCATCAATCCAGTAATCATCCCAACCGTGGCCATAATTAGCATAGAGTTTCAAACGGTTGAAGCAAACGGGAATGTACTGAATACCAGCCTGGATGCCCTGGGAACGGCTAGTTGTTCTGTAAGTTGTAGGAACAAATTCATTAAGACCATCAAAAGTCCACCTACCTGTGTCATTCCAATAATTATTCTGACCCATATTCAGATAACTAACCGACATGGTCAAACCTTCAACCGGCACAACAGTTAATCTGGTGGAGAAAGAACCAAAACCGAAATTATTGCTTCTGCCGTACCAATAACCATCACGGTCATCAAGATCGGCAATGTTAGAAGCGTCGATATTAGGTTCACTAAAAATCGAGGCTTCAAGCTTTACTCGACCATTGGCACCTTCCCAATAGGGCTTAATCTGCAGGGTATTACCAAAGTCCCAATAGTTGTGAGTCGGAACTATCTTGCCAGCTGCAAACATTGCTCCATCAGCGCCATTCAAACCATTGACATTCGCACCATTAGGCGGAGGATTAGTAGTGCCATTACCAAAGACCGCTGCATCGTAAGTATTCCCAACGATGCCTGGAAGCCCTCCGACGGCACCGCCACCATAATTCAAGTTCCAGTTATCAGCACCGGCGCCACCGACGCCAAAACCAGTGCCGTATGCCATTCCATCACGGCCAACCACGATGCCAAAGCCACTATTACAGACGTTTTTCCAACGTACCCAATAGTTTTCAGCCGTGCCATAATAACCACCAGCCAGATTCATCTTTAAATAGGCGTCAAAATAATCATTGACGTCAATCTTCACCTCAAGCTTAGCATCAGAAGTGAAGAATTTTTGGTAATTCCACTTAGCGCGAGTGGTCATGTAGCCTTTACCATCATCGACTAACTGCCCAAAATTGTTGTTCGCATTGGGACCGGTTTGATTCTGATGGGCATAATTACCATCAGTAATCAAACTCGACTCAACCTTGCCATTCTGGCTATACCAACGCTGGTTCACCGTACCACCAATCGTCACCACCGCATTTTTGCGCAGGCTGGTAAGGCCGTCCGCAATAACCTTTTCCTTCTCCCCACAGGCGTCACCGTAAATCTTGGCCTGAAGATCGTTGAGACGGGCTTCCTGGGCTGCAAGCTTCGCCTGCATCGCACCGATGTCAACGTAGTCCTCAGCTACTGCAATTCCGCCAGCAACGGCGAAAGCGGCCACCATGGCCAAACGCATAAGCTTCATAAGTCTCCTCCTCCTCGTGGACACCCCCAAAAATCGCGAGGGCCTTCATCCAAAACACACACAATAAAAAGATGACGATGAAAAAATATCTATAAAAAAATCTCTCTCTCTCAACTCGAAACATGCGACCCTGGTTACCCACCGAAACCAGGATCAACCCCAACCACCACGGGCACAGGACAGCAACTATACCTATTCATTTCACCACCGTCAACGAAATTCTTTGCCCAGACGCATATTTTTGCTAAAGCCCACCATAACCGACGGCCGATAAACCCATTATATTGCGCCATTTGCAAAATCACAAAATCCTTCGGCCTTTTTTCCCTTTTTATTTTTATTTAGCTGTAACATCACCCAATACCGCATACCATCAGGGAAAACAACACACTCCATATGTATTAATCAACTGAGGTTTTGTCAGGCGGCGCTTTAGGTTTTGCCAAGTGGCGATTATACCACCAATCGCCACTTGGCAAAAATCGTTGCATCACGTTTTCCCACTGCGGTCCGTAGCAAGGGTTCAGCCGCCTGGATTCCGGCGAAACCGCCCGCTTACACCCCGGGTCACCGTTTGCTACGCCGGAATGACGTGTGGGGGGAGTCGGCGTTACAGGGTCCGGAGCCGCCGTTCCCTTGCCTTGACGTTACCGCTGACGTGCGGGGAGGGGTGGGTGCAATTCGGTGACACGTAACGCAATTGCTTTACACCGCCAAAGCAATTGCGCAACATGTCCCCGAATTGCAACGTCCCCGAAATGCACTGTCCCCGAATTGCACTGTCCACGAAATGCACACTGTCTCGGGCATAAACCACCATCTCAACCGTCCAAATATTCCTCATACTCCTCGGCCGACAATAAATCCCGCCACGGGGAAATGTCCCCCGCCTCCAGACGAAACAGCCAGCCGTCCCCGTACGGGTCGTTGTTAATCAACTCCGGGTTGTCCTCCAGCAGGCGGTTCACTTCGACTATCGTCCCGTCCAACGGCGCGATGACCGACAGCGAATCGTTCTGACTCTCCAGCGTCGCCGCTTCGTCCCCGGCATTCACCTCCACCTCCTCCGCCGGCATGTCCACATAACGAACATCGTCCAACTCTCGCTGAGCATAATCCGTTATACCCACCGTAACCACATCGTCCTCAAGCATCACCCACTCGTGGCGCTTGGTATAGCGAATGTTGTCAGCGTCTATCACTTTCGTCATCTGGCCGCGCCCTCACTGTATTTTGAGCCTGTCGTATGGGACTTACCGCACCCTACATTTGCCGCTGGGAAGGGATTTGTCAAGCCTTTTTTCGAGTAAAACCGGGGTTTTTTAACTGCCCGAAACAACTCCGGAATGAGGGGAACAGGACCTGCGTAGCTCCGAACCCTGTCACGCCGGACAACGCCCCACTCGTCATTCAAGTGTCCCATTGTTCTTTCGTAGCATCTGCACATGTAACCAGGCAACCTTTCACCAGGCAACCTTTTGCTCACACGACGGTTGTGGAGGCGGTTCCCACAACCGTCGCGTCGTAGAGCTACCACCCCTTCCCTTCGTCCCCGAATTCCTCGCCCACCAGCTGTCCGTACGGCGGGCCCTCCCGCTCGGCCTGGACCAGAACCGCACCCTCTTCCTTGCCCGGTCCGCGACCGGCCCCGCCGCCCTTGATGAGCGGGGCGTCCTTCCCCTTCCGCCGCACCTCTTCGCGGAGATGCTTGAAAGCGTCGCCGAATTCCTCGAATTTGTCGCCCAAATACAACCGCCGCGCCTCGGGGTCCTCCACCAGCTCCTGCGGCGCCCCGTGCTTCAGCACCTTCCCGTTGCGGATGATATAGGCCCTGTCCACTATGGTGAAGGTCTCAAATACATTATGATCGGTTATGAGGATGGAGATTCCCCGCTCCTGGAGACTATAGATAATCTTCTGGATGTCTTCGCAAGCTTTCGGGTCAACCCCGGAAAACGGTTCATCCAGAAGCAAAATGCTCGGGCTCGCCACCAGCGCCCGGCAGATCTCCAGCCGGCGCCGCTCGCCACCCGACAAAGTATGCGCCACCGATTTCGACAGCCGCCCCAAATTCATGTCCGACAGCAGCTCGACGAGCCGCTCCCGCCGCTGCGTCCGCGACAGGTTCTGCGTCTCCAGAATCGACAGGACATTGTCCTCCACCGTCATGTTGCGGAAAATCGACGGCTCCTGTGACAAATAGCCCATCCCGTGCCGCGCCCGCTTGTACATCGGCAAATGCGTCACGTCCTGGTCCATCAGCCGCACCGTCCCGGCTTCCGACTTGATGATCCCCATCACAATCCGGAAAGTCGTGGTCTTCCCCGCCCCGTTCGGACCCAAAAGCCCGACTATCTCCCCCTGATCCACATGGAAATCCACCCCGTCCACCACCCGGCGGCTGGAATAGGTCTTTACCAAACCTTTTATGTCAAGTAACGGCATATGCGTTCCCTTCAAAACAACGAACTAAACGGCGGAGATCTTACCGATGGCGGAACGAAACTCTTAAAAATTTTTTTCCACCACAGAGGCACAGAGGACACAGAGGTTCACAGAGTAACTGAAAAGAAAAGTCGGAGGTGGTTTATTAATTTTCATTATTTATCAAGTATTTCTGTATATCCCAGTTTCTTAAGGACTCTGTGAACCTCTGTGTTCTCTGTGCCTCTGTGGTGAAAGTTTTTCCGTCCATGCCTAGCCTCCATTCTTCCCTGAAAGAAAAGAATGGAAATCCCGGCGGATCCATACCGAAGGAACTTGTCACAAAACGACTGCAGCAAGTTGATCCTGCGTCACGGCGGTTGCGTCCGCAATTTTTGACTGAACCGCCGGCAAAAATGGCTACCGCAACCACCGTTCCTTGTCTGAACTTGCTACAGCCATTTTGTGACAAGTCCCGAGGCCCAAAGGGCGATTTTTTTGGGGTAAGGTGGTCAGTCAAACCCCGGCGTGCTCTAGGAT
>JAVBQR010000172.1:0-30066 GCA_031548865.1 Planctomycetota bacterium | reverse complement strand
TAGAGGGTTTAACCAATGCTACGGAACATCTGGGAAAACGAGCTGCCGTCCGTGTCAATCCCGCTGGATTCCGGCGAAACCGCCCGTTAGGGGTGCAGCATCACTTCCATTTGTTCGTCGTCGGTCATATGGGCTTTATGTTTGGCTGTCGCGGTCATTTTGGCTTTTCGTTTGGTCGTCGCAGTCATTTTTTCCCTCCTTTGGGTCGGACTTTATCACACCCAGCGCTGTTTTACAAGCCGTCCCGAATATTTTCATCAACCACGCCGGATTCAAACAAACAGCCGGACTCGTTCCCGCGAGTCCGGCTGGTTCAAGGGTAAAGCTACCCCGCTTATTTATCGTTCAACGTCCCCTCGATTTCCAAATCGTCGTCATCGTCCGCCGCCTGTCCCGGCAGCGACGGCGGCGCCAGCAGACCCAGGGCCTGCGGATCGGCGGCGGAGCCGTGCGGGAACGAGCCGGACTCGCCGAACATGTCCAGCATTTCCAGGAAGGCGCCGCCTTCGTTCGGGGCGCGGATGTTGAAATCGGCCATCGCCAACAGTCCGCCGCCGGGTATGGTTTTCAACCTGGCGTGGATGCGGCGGAGAATGTTGAAGGGAAGCCGCTCGCATTCTCCGTAAGTGAATTCGATGGCGGCCTGGTATTTGCCGCCGCCCTGGTCGGTGATTTTAATGCTGCTCATGGATGCCCCCCGCGTAATTGACAAATGACCTAACTGGACCTTTGCAAAATCACCATTCAAACCGCCGAATGGCGATTTTGTAAAATCAAAAACCCCTGATATTCAGGCGAAAATGATTTTTACAAAGTGGCGATTGGCGGTGTAATCGCCACTTTGCAAAACTTCAGACGTAACGATCGCGCCTTATTTTCGTTGCCCCTTACTTGTGGAAAAAGTTCGCGGCCTTTCAAAATTTCTCGCGCCGGCCTCATTTCATCCGCCGGCCGCGGAGGATCTTGTCAACTTTCATCAGCTCGCTTTCCATGGCGGTTTTCAAGTCCTCGAGTTCGGCCAGCATCCTGGCGCTGCCGTTGGAGGTTGGGGCGGCGGGTTGGGCCGGCGCGTTGGAGGCCAGGGCGTCGGCAGGTATTAGCGGGGCGCGCATCACTACGGTCGCGCTTTTTTTCGCGTCGCCGCTGTTTCCCCCTCCGTTGACTCTGCCGTTCGCCGGCGCGGACTGATCGGCCGGGGGCTGATTGGCGGCGGGCGGACCGGCAGATCCGGGCGGACCGGGGGGACCGGCACCGGACGGCGCTTCCTCGGGTGGGGGCGGGGCGGCTTCGATGCTGGGCCAGGACCGCTCCCGGACCGATTCCTCCGCTTCGGCCGGCGGCTGTTCCGGTGCCGCCATCATCCGCTTCGCCTCGTGTTCATCCTGGTTTTTCTCCACTGCCAAAAGCCGTCGCATGAGTTCGCGGGTTTCGATGCGCGGGGTCCGTTCGGTCCTGCTTTCGTCAATCTGCTGCGGTTGCGGAGCGCTTGGCAGCGGGTCGTCCTGATCCGTCTGCCGTCCGGTGGCCCGGCCGCCGGTTATGGCGGCGCTTGCCGCCGGGAAACCGCTTTCGGTCCGGTAAAATTTCCCGGTTAGGAGCCAGTCCCAGGACAGGTGTTTATGCATCACCACCATTTCCAGAATCGGCCAGGGGATGGGCTCGTTTTTCGCCTCGCCTTCCAGACCGAAAGAAAAGGGTATGCCCAAGGCCATCCCCAGTTCCTGCTGGGTATGGACATTGTAAACCCGCAACAGCCTTCTATATATTGCCACCCAATTGAGCATGTCCTGAACTCCTTAAGGGTGTGTTCCGACTCGTTCCCTTCACCCTCTTAACATTGTACTGTATAAAACCAGCGATGTTTACATTAACGTGAAATTAAAAAATTGCCAATTTACTCGTCGGTAGGTGTCACCACCGCCGTGCCCTCCTTTTTCCCCTTGGCCAAATTGTTTAGGGTCGCCACTCCCAAGGGTATCGCCAAAAGCAGGGTGAAAAAATCCGCCAGCGGTTGGGCGATTTGGATGCCCAGAATGCCCAAACGGGGGGTGAGGAGGAAGAGGATCGGCAGCAGGAACAGGCCTTGCCGCGACAAGGCAAGGAGGGTCGCCTTGCCGGCCAAACCCAGGGTTTGCAGCATCATGTTGTTCAGGACCACCCAACTGGTGGTGGGAAGAAACAGGCATTGGCAGCGCAGGGCGAAGGTGCCGATACGGATGACCTCGGGGTCGTCGGGGCGGAAGAGGCGGATGATTTCGGGGGCGAAAATTATCCCGATTACGGACAGGAGCAACAGCAGGCCGGAGGAGGTTTTGACGCAAAACCAGAAGGATCGCTGGACCCGGTCGAATCGTCCGGCGCCGTAGTTGAAGCCGCAAACGGGTTGAAAACCCTGCCCCCAGCCGATTAGGGCGGCGCTGGCGAACCAGGATACGCGTTGGACGATGGACATGGCGGCGATGGCGGCGTCGCCGAAGGGGGCGGCCTTATGGTTGAGTGCCACTACCGCGAGAGCCGCCAATCCCTGCCGGCAGAGTGAGGGGAAGCCGCCTCGGATAATTTCCCGGGCGTCGGCCAGGCGTGGCTGGAAATGCCGCGGGTGTATAACGATGTTCCCCTGTCGGGAACAGCCGATGAGGAGCAGGGTGAAGCTGAGGCATTGGCTGATGCAGGTGGCGAGGGAAGCGCCGGAGACGCCCATATCCAGGACGAAAATGAATAGGGGATCCAGGATGACGTTGAGGATGGCGCCGGAGGTCATGCCGAACATCGCGTACAACGCGCTTCCCTGGAAACGCAAAAGCGCGTTCAGGGTCAGGGCCGCGCACATGAAGGGGGCGGCGATGAGGATGAAGCGGAGATACTCGACGGCGTGCGGGAGAATGGTGGGGGTTGACCCGAGGGCAAGGGCGAGGGGCTTGATGAAAACAAGTCCCAGTGCGGCAATCGCCAGCCCGCAGCAGAAGGATCCGAAAAACCCTGCCGCCACCATGCGGGAGGCATTATCCAGGTTTCCGGCGCCGAGCTGGCGGGAGATATAATTCCCCGCCCCCTGTCCAAACAAGAAGCCGAAGGCCTGGATGATCGCCATGAGGGAAAAACTCACGCCCACCGCCGCCGTGGCGGTGGTGCCGATGGTGCCGACGAAATAGGTGTCGGCCAGGTTGTACAGCGCCGAAATGAGCATGATGGCGATGGTGGGGAGGGCGAGGCGGAGGATCAGTCCTTCGACCGGGGCGGTGGTCATGCGGGTGAGCTTTTTGGTCATGGCGGTACGCATGCGCATGCTGGGGGTGCGGGCGGGGGATGTATCCGGTACGGTTTCCATTTTGGTTTTATCCCCCGCTTTACGAAATTTGGACAATAACTGGACTTTTGCAAAATCACCATTCAAACCGCCGAATGGCGGTTAAATCGCCACTTTGCAAAAGTTCAGACAATAATACATTATAGCCGGTATTTCTCCGAATCACCATGCAAACCGCCGAATGGTGATTCGGCGAAAAAAATCGTGGAGGACGGGGCGTAACCCTGTAGTGGACCTTCGCGGATTCTGCGGAACTTTGGGGACACGATCGAATGGCGCTGAAACAAGGACACCGATGGGTGTTTAGTGGAACCACCCAGCGACGGTTTATCGGCCTGGATTCCGGCGAGTTACGCTTCCCCCCGGTTGAACGCCTGCGGCGCCGGAATGACGGGTGGGGGGGTATGGGGCGTTACAACGTCCGGAGCCGCCGTTCCCTTGCCTAGCCGTTACCGTCGACGTTTAGGGAGGTTGGGCATGGTTGGAACCCTCTCCCCGCCCGCCTCCCCTTTACTCAGATAAAGGCAAGCCTTATAATAACCGTTTCGGCCGATGTTTCGCCATCCCCCCACCGTTCCCCCTTATTCGGAGAATACGCAATGGCCCAAGGCGAACGCTGTCTCCTCGTCCACGGACACTTCTACCAGCCCCCGCGGGAAAACCCCTGGACCGGACAAATCGACCCTCAGCTTTCCGCTTCGCCCTGGGAAAATTGGAACTTCCGCATCGCTGACGAATGCTACCTCCCCATGGCGCGTTCACGCATTTACAACCACGACGGACAAGTCAGCGATCTCTATAACAATTACGCCCACACCTCCTTCAATTTCGGTCCCACCCTCCTCTCCTGGCTGGAACAATATCATCCCGAACTGCTCCGCCATCTGCAGGACGCCACCCACTTCGACCGCACCTTCGCCATGGCCCAGGTCTACAGCCACCTGATCCTGCCCCTAGCCGACGCCCGCGACCGCCATACGCAGATCATTTGGGGTCTAAGGGAATTCCAGCACCGCTTCGGTTTCACCCCGCCCGGGATGTGGCTTTCCGAATGCGGCATCGACCCGGAAACGGTCCGCGCCCTGATCGACCACCACGTCAAATTCGTCATCCTCTCGCCGCACCAGGCCAGCCGCGCCCGCCCCTTCGGCTCGTTCGATTGGCGGGACGTCTCCATGGGAGCGGTGGATTCGCGCCGCGCCTACCGGCTGTTCGATATCGACGGCGGCGGCCGCACCCACTTCGACCGCTACCTCGACGTCCTCTTCTACACCCCCGGCCTGAACATCAAGGTTTCCTTCGACCATCTCCTCAGCCGCCCCGACGATCTCAAGCGCGAGCTGGAAAATTGTTACCGGCCGGACTGGTCGGAGGCGCAATTGGTCTCCATCGTCACCGACGGGGAAATCTACGGTCACCACGAGAAAAAGGGGGAGGAGGCTCTCTCGCGGCTTTTCCAGGACATCGCCCCGGCTCTCGGCCTGAAAGTGGTCTCCGCTTACGAATTCATCCGCGACCACCCTCCCGGCTGGGAAGTCAAGCTGTGGAACGGCGAGGACAAACGCGGCACCAGCTGGTCCTGCCAGCACGGGGTGGGACGCTGGTTCCGCGACTGCGGTTGCAAGCCGCCCTGCCCGCCGAGCTGGAACCAGGCTTGGCGCGGTCCCTTGCGCGAAACGCTCGACACCGTCCGCGACCGCGTCCGCCGCGTCTCCCACAGGGAATTGGCCAAGCTGATCCGCGACGCCGACGACGCGGTGAACGACTACGTCGGCATCGTCCTGAAGCCGAGCCTCGAGGAACGCCGCAATTTCGTCAAGCGCCACGCCGGTAAGGAGCTGGACGCAACCGAGACCGAATGCCTGTGGGCCATGCTGGAAGCCAGGCACAACGCGATGCTGATGTATACCTCCTGCGGCTGGTTCTTCGACGAATTGTCGGGACTGGAACCGGTCCAGAACCTGCGTTACGCCCTCCGTGCCGCCGAACTTGTCCAGCCCTGGCATGACGAGGATCTGGCCGCGCTTATCGAAAACACCCTGGCCAACGCCAAATCTAACCTCGAATATTGGCGGGACGGCGGCAAGGTGTTCCGCGAACTCGTCCTCCCCACCCGGCACACCAACCGCGAAATCGCCGCCGCCCTGGCGCTTTGCCTCGCCGTGGACTTCCCCACCGACAGCCTGTCCTGGCGCATCCTCGCCAAAACCGAAACCACCCGCTACACCGATTCCGAGGACAACCGTATTCTCTGGGGATCCTTTGTCTGCCACGATCCGGTCCTGGACCGCTTCATCAAAACCGCCTGGTACATCCGCCTGGACGACTTCGACAATAGCGGGGTGATACTCAACGGTTATGCCGAGGTGCAGGGCGATCCGCTCCGGGACGTCGCCTGTCCCCTGAAGCCGGACGATGACTTCGCCTGGCTGCATGAAATCAGGGGGAGAATTAAAAGCGCCCCGACCCTGCAAATGGCGGACATCATCAAAGCGGTCGGCGCCGTCATGCCGGATCGTTTTCCGGTGGCGATTCGTTCTGCCCTGTACCGGCGGTTCACCGCGTCAGTCGAGGAGCGGATACTCGCCGAATCCGCCCAGCACGGCAAAAACGCCGTCCCCTTCCTGGCCAATGCCCGGCGGCACGGGCTGGCGGTTTCGGAAGACATCGAGCTGGACGTCCGCCGCGCCTTCGAACGGGAAATGACGGACAAGGTTTTGGCGGCGATCGCCGGCCTGGATTTTGGGGCCGAGGCGCGGGAGAAGGTCCGCGGCGCCCGGGACTCGGCGCGGCAAATGGGTCTGGAACCGCGCCGGGATCGCATCGGGCACAGCCTGTTCCTGACCGGCATGGAATTGCTGCATTGGCTGACGAAATTGGCGGAAAAAGGTTGGTTGGATTCGCTCCAGCCGATCCTGCATCCGGAGGCGGCCACGCAGATCGGCGACGGCTGGCTGGCGCCGACCTCTCCCGCGAATCGGCATCTGCGTTATCCCGAGGCGGGGGATCCGGCCCGGGCCTTGGGGAAGGGTTTATGGAAATTGCGGAGCCTGCTGGTCAAGGAAAAGGAACCCGGCCGGGCGGCCCTGGGCCTGGTGCCGCTCCTTGAACTCCTCGAGTATATGGACGACCTGGATCTGGATCCCAAGGGCAGGGTCGCCTTGGGGATTGCCTATTGGGATTTCCTGGACAAGCCGTTGGCGCGGCTCCTGAAGCCGGACGGCCGGGAGGCGGTCCGGGGCGAAGCCGGGGAGCGGGTGCGGCGGATGGGCGACCTGCTCGGCTTCGCGGCCGAGACGGTGGCGAAACGGATGGAGGCGGCGCTGGAATGAACGACGGCATGACCAACCGGAAATTGCGGACTCTCCCCGAACTCGCCGACGAATGCGAACAATGGCGCCGCGCCAAGCGGCGGGTCGTCTGGACGAACGGCTGTTTCGACCTGCTCCATCCCGGCCACATCCGCGCCCTCGAAACGGCCCGCGCCTTGGGTGACGTCCTGATCGTCGGCCTCAACTCGGACGCCTCGGTCAGACGGTTGAAAGGGCCGTCCCGGCCGCTTCTCAACGAACTGGAGCGGGCCGAAATGCTCGCCGCCCTAACCTGTGTGGACCGGGTTGTCCTGTTTGACGGCACCCGTTGCGATCTGGAGTTGTCCCTCCTGAAGCCTGACATCTGGACCAAATCCGGCGATTACAGCCCCGACTCCCTCGACCCCCGGGAAAAGGCGGCGGTCGTGGATAACGGCGGCCGCATCGTCATCACCCCGCTGATTCCCGGGATCAGCACCACGCTCCTGGTCAAACATATCCTCCGCCACGATCCCGAGAAAATCGTCTCCGCCGCCTGCACCCTCATCAAGAATCGGCGGGACGAACTGCTGATGGTCGCGACCCAGTATCCCGACCGGGTGAAATGGGGTCTCCCCGGCGGCGGGCACAAACACGGGGAAAGCCTCCCCGAGGCGGCGCGGCGGGAGGTCCGGGAGGAGACGGGCCTGGAGGCGGAAATCGTCCGGCCCATGGGGGTGATTGAACGCATCGAGCCGGAGCTGAGTTTGCATCTGGTCCTGCACATATTCGAAGGGAAAATCGCGGCCGGGGACGAGGAACGGCAGGATTTTTCCGGGCGTTGTTCCCAGGCGATTCGGGAGGTGCGCTGGTTTGATCGCGGGCAAATGGAGCGGGAGGAGCGGCTGGTCATGGGGCGGAGGTTGTGGCTTGAGTGGGGATATACACCGGAAAAGTGGCCGCCGTACATACTGATGAAAGTGGGGGAGGAGTGAGATGGTGGTAAAAAAGCGGTTTTAGCAGGTGTTCTTAAATAACCACGGCGGCGGAAAGTGTCTGCGAACCCTGTTCCGCTGGGCACCTCCACCACCGTCATCCCGGCGCCTGGGCATTTAACACCCAACCGCCTTTTTCACCGCCATTCTTACACCTTCCCCGTCCGGAACGTCTCCACCATTTCCGCCGTCAAACTGAAAGCCCCCGGGTTAACCGGCAGATCGGCCCGCTTCACCCACACCGCCTCCTGAAGCTCATGCTCATCCAGCCGGATCGCGCGGGAACCGTCGACCTCGGCGAAAAATCCCGCCAGGACCGAACCGGAATAGGCCCAGGGCTGGCTTTTGTAATAGCGGATGTTGACCGCCCGCAATCCGACTTCCTCGAAGACCTCCCGCCGCACCGTGTCCTCGAAAGTCTCCCCCACCTCCATAAACCCGGCGATGAGCGCGGTGAGTTTGGCGTTGGGGCGGTTGGCGTAACGGGTCAGCAGAATCGCCTCGCCGTCCACCACCCCGACAATCACCGCCGGCGAAATGCGCGGATAGACGATTGAGCCGCAGCCTGCGCAGATCAAGGCCCGTTCGTCCGGCTTGACCGTGAAGAGCTGGCCGCAAGTTCCGCAATAGCGGTTCGCCTGATACCACTTCATGAGATGTTGGGCGGTGAGAATGACGAAGGCCTGCCAGGCCGGTTGGAACTCGCGCAGGGTCTGCAGGTCCAGGCAGGAAAAGCCGGAGACGCCCGCGCTGTCGCCCCGATACAGGAACAGGCCGATCCCGTCCACGGAGAACAGGTAGAGATAACGGTCGTCGCCGGCCTCGGCGCAGCTTTTGAACTGTCCGTAAAGCGGCAGGGTCAGGCCGGCGGCGCTATCGGCCAGGAGGACCGAGTCCGCCTTTCCATCCTGCCTGAAGGCGGCGACGAAATCGCCGTCGGCGGGAAGGCGGGGCTGGAAAGTCATCTGCAGTTGGTGCGGGTGGATGTCCTGGATCATGCGCGCTCCTTCGCGTATTCAATTCGCCGCGTCGGGGAAGGCGAAATTCCACCTTTTCGCCTCGTCCTCGATTTCCTGCGGCAACGCCGCCGCGGTGCCGATTTTACCCACCACCACACCCGCCGCCAAAGTGGCCAATTTCGCCGCCAGTTCCAAACCGCCGCCGACCGCCAAGGCCGCGGCGGTCATCGCCACCACCGTGTCGCCGGCCCCCGACACGTCCGCCACTTCGCGGGCGAGGGCCGGGAAGGCGGTAGTCCGGCAACCGCCGGCGGCGTCCCGCGCCACCAGGAGCATGCCGGCTTCGCTGCGGGTCACCAACAAATTGGCGATGCCGTGGCGTTCCAGCAGTTCCCGGCCGGCGGCGCCGATTTCCTCCGCCGTATAGACTTCGCGGCCGGCCGCGTCCGAGAGTTCCTTGCGGTTCGGCGTCACCACCGTGACCCCGGCATACTTCCCGTAGTCCGTCCCTTTCGGGTCGACCACCACCGGAATCCCTTTCTCACGCGCCAATGCCGCCACCGCCGCCGCCACCTGTGGGGTGACCACCCCCTTGCCGTAGTCGGACAACGCCACGGCGCGGACGCCGCCGATGTGCCGTTTCACGGCGTCAATCAGTTTTGTTTCCGTGCCCGGCGCGAGCGGGGTTTTCGCCTCCTCGTCGAAGCGCACCACCTGTTGCCGTCCGGCGATGATGCGGGTCTTGACGCTGGTGGGCCGCTCGGGATCGCGGATGATGATGGGCGGGAGCCAACCGGACTGTCCGAAAATCCGGGCGAGGACGTCCGCATGCTCGTCGTCACCCGATACCGACACCGCCAGCGGCAGCACCCCCACTTCCCCGAGGTTCCTGACCACGTTCCCCATGCCGCCCGGGACGGAAATTTTCCTTTTCACCAGGACCACCGGGATGGGCGCTTCCGGCGAGAGGCGTTCGGCTGAACCGTAGATGAAATTGTCCAGCATCACGTCGCCGACGCAGAGGACGGCGGCGCCGGGGAGTTTATGGAGAACGTCGATGGCGTTATGCATGGCGCTGAGGCTTTCCAAGCAAGCGGTACTGTCGCATACAGGTATTGAGCGAACAATCCTATCCGAACCGACCGGCACTTCCAGCAAAATCCCCGGCGAGGCTACGGTCGATATGGTCTTACGTATGTCAGATATTTACTTACGAATGAAGAGCAGTATACTATGTTATACCGCTTCGTGGCGAAATGGTGAAAATGCTTTTTCACCACAGAGGCACAGAGGACACAGAGGTTCACAGAGTCCTTAAGATTTTGGGGCATACATAGAAAACTGAAAAAATATAAAATTAAGAATTATCAACTGAACTTTTACAAAGTGCCGATTGAACCGCCAATCGCCACTTTGCAAAAATCGTTTTTGCCCGAATTTCAAGGGTTTTTGATTTTACAAAATCGCCATTCGGCGGTTTGAATGGTGATTTTGCAAAAGTCCAGTTATCAACCACAACCTTTCTTTTCAGTTTCTCTGTGAACCTCTGTGTCCTCTGTGCCTCTGTGGTGAAAAAAAAGATTTTCGCCATTTCGCTTCGCGACCAGTATACCCCCCCCCTCGCCGTGGAGGCCAGGCATGAAGGCGACGCTTTTCAATATCCAAAAATTCAGTCTGCACGACGGTCCCGGCATTCGCACCACCGTGTTCTTTAAGGGCTGCCCCCTGCGCTGCGCCTGGTGCGCGAATCCCGAGTCGCTCCGCCCCCAGATCGAACTGCTGTGGGACGGGGGGAAGTGCCGGCGCTGCGGAGCCTGCCTGGCCGCCTGTCCGGAAGGGGCGCTCGAGTGGCGGGGTGAACCGGCGGAGCTGGCGCGCCGCGATTGCGGCCGCTGCGGCAAATGCCTGGCCGCCTGTCCCGCCGCGGCCCTGACCTGGTCGGGGCGGGAGTACGACCTCGAGGAGGTGCTGCAGGTATGTTTGCGGGACCGGGATTTTTACGAGGAATCGGGCGGCGGGGTGACCCTTTCCGGCGGAGAAGTTTCTCTGCAGCACGAATTCGCCGTCGCCTTGCTGACGCGTTTACGTGATAACAATGTACATACGGCGGTGGAAACGAACGGCTGCGCCGCGCCGGCGCTTTTCCAGGGCATCATGGCGGCGGCGGACCTGTTGTTGTTCGACCTTAAACACCATTCCTCCGTCCCGCACCGCGAATGGACCGGCGTGCCGCTCGAACCGATTCTCGACAATCTGCGCCTGGCCTTGGCGGCGAATAAAGACCTGCTGCTGCGGATTCCGGTGATTCGGGGAATCAACAACGACCTGGACGACGCACGCAAATTCGGACAGCTCCTGGCCGGATTGAAGGTGGGGAAAGTTCAGCTGTTGCCGTTCCACCAAATGGGCGAGAACAAATACGCGCAACTGGGTTTACCATATCGGCTGCGCGGTTTGGCGCCGCTCCACAAGGAGGATTTGGCGGATTACCGCGAGGTGCTGCGGATCCAAGGCGTCGGGGAGGTGCTGCTGTGAAGCGGTGCTTAGTTTTATGGACCACTGGTACGCCGATATATTTTTAACTGAACTTTTGCAAAATCACCATTCAAACCGCCGAATGGCGATTTTGTAAAATCAAAAACCCTTGAAATTCGGGCAAAAGTTCAGTTAACAACATCCATTTTGGACTTCCCCGAAAGGCTGGATTTGCGGATGCGGTTACCGCAAATCCAGCTTTGTGGATTTCAATTCATATTCGCCAAAAACTTGGTCACCATCTCCCCGCTTTCCTCCGACACCCCGGCCAACTTCGCCGCGATGTCGGCCGCGCCGGACAGGTTCGCCAATTCCTGGCGCTTCGCCTCCGCCGCCTGCGCCGCTTCCCGCAACCGCGCGACTTCGTCGTCGGAACGCACCACCTTCGGGGGAATGTTGTCGATGTAAGCCAATTGATCGATCGCCTCGTCCGCGTCAATTTTCATGCCCGCCGCCGGGAAGCGGCCGGTGATTTCCCCGGCCATGGCCAGGAAGTGGGTCATCCCCGACAGCCCTGCCTGCTTCTGCGCCTGGGCGAGCAGCGAAGTGTAATCGATCTTCAGGCCTCCGCCGGCAATCTCCGGCGGCGGCGGCGGAACCAGGTCGAAGTCCTCCGACATGATGGTGAACACCCGTTCGAGAATCGGGTCGAACAGCTCCGCCTGGAACCGTTCCAGCACCGGCCCTAGAACGGCGGCCTTTTCCTCGACCAGGTGCATCACCTCCGTCGCCGTCATCTGCCCCCGCCGCATCTGTACCATCAGGAACAGCGGATTGTAGAAGGTCGCCTGGATGCGTTCCTGGACGTCGATAATCTTCAGGCGGATGTTGGCGAAATCGAAAACCGGCCGCATCAGCGGACGGAACAGGTGTTGGGCGTCCGAGGCGTCGGCGCCGACGATGGCTCCGGGGCGGATTTCCCCCCGCGCCAGCCGATCCTTCATCGAGTCGGACACCAGCCAAGCCGGATCGGAAATCCAGTTCACCGCGTTCACGTAGGCCCGCTCCTGGGTTTGGAGCTGCCGGATGTCGGCGAGGGCCATCTGCCCGGGGCTGTAACCGTAGACGTCGTCCCCAATCACCCCCCAGCGGACCGCCACGAACGGCTTCGAGCGGTAGCCCCGGCGCGCCACCGCCAAATCCTCGCCGCCGTCCTCGAAGAAGTACACCGACTCGTACTTCCACTCCTCGTGGCTCCCGCCGTCGAAAAAGCCCCAGGGCTGCACCGCTTGAATCAGGAAAAAGGCCTGGTCGAAACGGCCGTCCGCCAGCGCCCGGGTCACCGCTTCCGGCAGGTTCTCGCGGCCGAAGGCTTCGACAATCTGCGCGGCGGTCATCGCCAGCCGGCGGTAGACGGAGTTGATGCGCAAGTCCGCCCCGTTCGCCAAACGGTATTCCCCGCAGGTCAGGGTGCGGAAGCGGACCACCCCGCCGCCGGGGTCCTTTTCCATCAAGGTCACCCCTTGGCCGTAGGCCAGCGCCTCGTAGTACAAGTCCTGCACCGCCGCGTAAAAGTTCGACTGCGCCAAAACCATCCGCTGGCGGTTCTGGACCAGGTGAATCCAGCTCCGCACCCGGGTGTGTTCCATCAGCTCCTCGTCGGGGTAGCTCAGTTCGAACCAGGGCCGGGACGGGCTGGTGAGCCCGCCGTGGAGGCCTGAGGCGGCGGTGTGAATCGCGTTGTAGGTTACCGAGTTGTGCACGTTCTGGCCGCGCCGGACTTCCTGCCGATCCCGCTGCGAATGGAGAAACCGCCCGCTCCAGGGGAGGACGTATTCGTTCACCTCCCGCCACAGCGGCTTCCAGGTTTCGGCGAGCCGGTCCAGTTCCTGCCAGCGGCGGCGGTACGGCGCCGCCGCCACCGGCTCGGGTATGGCCGGCATTTTTCCGTCAAAATCGAATTCCATTTTTTTATCCTCCCAACAAACTTTTTTTCGCCGTCGCGGCTAGGCCGGACGCCCCCAGGCCCGAGGTAAACACCTCCGGCGCCTGTTGCGACCGCAACAACGCCTTCTGCCTTTCCCTTTCCCGCTCCGCCTCCATCAGCGCGTTGGCGGTCATGGCCGCCGAGGTGTCACCCGCCGGCACCGGCATGGCCGACACCGGCGCTTCCGGCGTAGTCGGCTTCGACGGCGCCATGCTGGAATGCACCTCCGTCGCCAATTGCAGTGTTCCCGTGTTCTTGCCCATCGAGCTGGCCAGTCCCAGTCCCAACAGCGCTCCACCCACCACCATTCCCATAGTCGGTTCCTTTACTAAAACATTGCCGAACCTCAATTTCTTTCCATCCAATCGTAAATGCCGTAGCCAACCGGCGGGACAACCACCGGCGAGGTTTTATTCCGGTGACGCACCGGCATGGCGAAAGTGAGCGCCAGGGCGTCCCCGAGATCGGGCGAGGCCAGCCCGCGCCGGCGCATCGAATCCTTCGCCTCCAATTGAATCTTGCCGGTCGAGGTCAGGAAATACTCCGGCGCGACCAGGTCGTCGCGGAGGTCCGGGTTCGCCTCCAGAAACGGTTCCTGCTCCAGCCACTCCTTCAGCTTCCACCACATCTCGGCGCGGCGGTTGAGGAAGCGGTCCGGCTCGGTCGGCGTTTGCGAAAACGCCACGCCGATCACCGGATAGCCGGCATGCTGCAATTGATCCAGCACCCCCGCCCCCACCCCGGTTTGATCCACGAAAATCGTGTCCGGCTCGTGCTGGACACAACGGGCGGCGACCAGTTCCGCAAGCCGCACCGTGTCCGCCCCCCGCACCACGGCGATAACCCGCGCCTCCAGGCCCCGGCGCATCACGATGGCCGATCGGTCCGTCCCCATCCAGGCCGGGTCCACCCCGAACACGCAGGGCGCCGCCTCGCGGTAGCCGGCCGGCGCTTTCCGTTCCATCGCCTTTTCCACCTGTTCCAGCGGAATCAGGTTATAGACCCCCGATTTCGGGAACTCCCCCAGCACCCGGACCCGGTACAGGTCCGAGTCCTCGCCGTATTCCTTGGCGAGGTCCCGCGCGTATTCCGGCGCGACCAGCGGGGAATCGTGGCAGGAGAAGGCGAGGCGCGCCCAACTGTCGCGGGCGAGGTGGAAGGCGGCGTGGAAGTAACCGGACAGCCGGGTCGGATTCCCGGTCAGGGCCACTCTTGCCGACGGCGTCGACAAGGCTCCCCGGGCCACCTCGAACACCGCATCGGCGACGCCGGCCGCTTCGTCGATGATGAAGAGAATCTCCGGCGCGTGAAAACCCTGGAGCGCGTCCGGGTTCTCCGGCCGGGCGGTTCGACCGACGATGAGCCCGCCGGTTTCCTTCACCAGGATGCGTTCGGCCGTGACCTGGAAACGTCCGCGCATTTCCTCCGGCATTTGTCCGACCAGCCGGCGCATTTCCCGCCACAGGACGTCCTGCAGCTGGTGCGCGGTCGGGGCGGTGCAGGGTACGAGGGCGTCCCTGCGGGTCGACACGAACCACAGGGCGGCGGCGGCTAGGGCGGTCGACTTGCCGGTGCCGTGCCCCGAGCGCACCGCCACCCGGGCGCCCGGGCGGGCTAGGGCGAGGAGGAATTCCTCCTGCTGGGCGGTGGGGACGAGGTTCAGGCATTCCTTGGCGAAGCGGACCGGACTCTCGGCCGTTTCCGGCGGGGCGGTTGCTTTTTCCTCCTTTTCGTATTCATTTACGCTGTTCTTTTCTGGCACATTTTTCCTCCGCTGGCGTTGATTGAAATTGTTCCGCAAACAAACCGGCGCCGTGCCGGTTTTTGCTTTGTCTCGCTTCGCTTGTAGCCGGGTTCACGCGGAGGGGGGCGGGAATTTTTCGAAATTCAAAAAAAAATCCCGCCGGTCAGGGCGGGAAAAGATTGGTGGGGTGACTCGGTTTTCGATCTACTCCGTATAGATCCGTTTCAATTCCTCCCTGTCCACCGCCAGCGTCTCGCCCAGATACTTGTCCATGCCCCCGAACGAATTCGCAATCACCTCCAGCGCCGCATCTAGATATTCCGCCTTCACGGTGAACATCGGTTTCCAAACCTCGTCGTAGTCGATTCCCTCCTGGTATTTGGACGCCAAACGCGGCACCGAGGCCAGGTAATCCCGCAGCACCTCCTCCCGGCTCGCCCCCACGGCGGAGAGGAACAGGGCGGCTGCCAGGCCGGTGCGGTCCTTCCCGGCGGTGCAGTGGAAAAGGAGCGGCGGCGCGTTCAGGTTCAGGAGTATTTCAAAAAACTTCCGGTAGGCGTCGGTGAAATCGTGGGCGAGCTGGCGGTAGACGGAAAGCATGATGCCGGTGGTGGTCGCGGCGGTCGGGTTGCGTTCGTTGAATTCGCGCATCAGCCTGCCGGCGTCAATCGGGAGATGGTACTGGTTCGCCACGGTGGTGGGAACCCGGTCCGGAAGCTCGCGGGCTTCCTGCCGGGTGCGGAAGTCGACGACCGAACGCAAGCCCAGGCGTTTGAGATATTGAAGATCCTTCTCCCGCAGATCGTAGAGGTCGTCGGAGCGGTAGACGAGCCCGGTTTTGACTTTGCGGCCGGAGAGGGTGGGAATTCCCCCGAGGTCGCGGAAATTCGGCGCGCCGCTGAGAGTGAGGACGGGTCGGTCCGCCATGTCGGTCCTTTATTTAAGGGAAATGCCCGGGGGCAACTGCCGCAGGATCCATTCCGGAACCTCGCGGAACCGCCGACCGGCGCGCCGGCCGGCCGCGCCGCTGTCCGGCAAACAGCCTCCTCCGGTCAGCGTCAGAACCGAAATATGCCTGGCGTGGGTTATCGCCAGCGCCAAGGCGTCCGCCTCATGGTCCGTCGCGGGCAAAGCCGGCAAACACAAAAGTGCCTGCACCATCGCCCGCACCTGGTCCTTGTCGGCCCGGCCGCTGCCGGTCACCGAACGCTTCACCAGGGCCGGGGCGTAGCCTTTCACCTCCACCCCGTTTTCGGCAATCGACAGCAAAGCCACTCCCCGGCCCTCGCCAATCGCAATCGCCGTCTTCGGGTTGTGCCCGGTGAAGACCGTCTCCACCGCGGCGGTGTCGGGGCGGTGCTCCTTCACCACTTCGCAGAGGCCGCGGTGAATGGTGACGAGACGCTGGGCGATGGTGTCCCCTTCCGCCTGGATGCAGCCGCCGGCCAGGTAAACCAGGGCGTTGGCGCGCTTCTCGACCATCCCGTAACCGACAAAGCGCGTCCCCGGGTCAATCCCCAGGATGCGGCAGGAACGGCCGCCGGGCGGCGGGACATTTTGCGGGGCGGTTCCCTTCGAGAACGGTTCGTCCATGCCGGCGCTTTCCAAAAAAGAAAAAGCCCTCTCCCGCCGGAGGCTTGAGCGGAACGGCTTAGGACTCGTTTTGAAATAACTATAGCAAGTTCAGACAAGGAACGGCGGACGTGGCCGTCGTGACGCAGTATCAACTTGCTATAGTTATTTCATAACGAGTCCTTATTCCTTATAATTTTTTGCAGTCGCGTTGCAGTGAACGCCCCCAAAACGGCAGGCGCCCCGTAGCAGCCCCGTTTTCAAAAGTATGTATTGTCGAACCCATTGTCAAGGACAGACTCATGGCTGGAAAAAAGGCGGTCGCGGCCGACTCCGGAAAACGGGCCGCGCGGAGTGGCAAGCGGAATAAACCGGAAAACCCCCTGCCCGCTTCCGATCGGGGACCGTATATCAGCCCGGCCGTGGAGCGCCTCCGCCGCGAAGGAAGCGGCATCGTCACCAAGCCCGACCATATGCTGGCGGCGTGGGGCTTGATGTGCGCGGCCGGGGTCCTGCCCAATTTGGCGGCCAGGCGGAAACCTATCGCCACCATCATCAATTCCTATTCCAATCAGGCGCCCGGCCACGCCCACCTGCGGGAGCTCGAAGCGGTGGTTGAAAAGGAATTGAAACGCCTCGGCTTCACCGTGTGGGTGGCGAATGTCGGCGCGGTGATCTGCGATGGCATCGCCATGGGGCACGCCGGCATGCAGTATTCGCTGCCATCCCGGGAACTCATCGCGGATCAGATCGAAACCATTCTCATGGCCCATCCCTCTGACGCCTGGATTGGCATAGGAAACTGCGATAAAAGCGTGCCGGCCTTCTACAACGCGATGGTGCGGGTCAACCTGCCCGCCGTTTACCTCGGCGGCGGCGCCATGCTGGCGGGACGCGAGGGAACGGATCTGATTTCCATCTTCGAGGCGGTGGGGGCGAAGGCGGCCGGGAAAATGCCCCGATCGGTTATGGAGCGGCTGGCCGCCACGGCCTGTCCCGGCTGCGGCTCGTGCGCCGGGATGTTCACCGCGAACTCCATGAACTGTCTCGGTGAAGTCATCGGCCTCGCCTTGCCGGGGAACGGCACCATCACCGCCGAGGTTTGGGCCGACAAGTCGAAAACGAGGCGGAAAACGAATCCGCGCCGTTTGGAACTGGCGAAAGCTTCGGCCCGGGCGCTACGGCGGGTTTTCGACGCCGACCTTCGGCCGTCCGATATTGTAACCTTGCCGGCCCTGGACAATGCTTTCATTTGCGATATGGCTATGGGTGGGTCGACCAACACCATTCTCCACACCCTCGCCCTCGCCCACGAAGCCGGTATCGCCTATGATTTGCGCCGCATCGGGGCCTTGTCCAAAAAGACCCCCTGCATCTGTAAAGTGTCGCCGTCGCGGCCGGAGATTCACATCGAGGACGTCGACCGGGTCGGGGGCATACCGGTGATTCTGCGGGAGCTGGCAAAGCGTGCCAAAACCGGCCTCGACCTGGCGCTGCCGAGCGTCGGCGGCACTTTGGCCGACGCTGTCAAGCAGGCGCCTCGTCCCGACGGGACGGTGATTAAGAGCGTTGCCAAGGCGTTTTCACCCGAGGGCGGGCTGGCGGTTTTATTCGGCAACCTCGCGCCGGACGGGGCGGTCCTGAAGACGGTGGCGATACCCGAGGGAATGCGGAATTTTCGCGGCGCGGCTAGGGTGTTTGATTCCGAAGAAGCGGCGCGGGACGGTATTCTGGGCGGCAAAGTGAAAGACGGCGAGGTGGTGATTGTCCGTTACGAAGGACCGCGCGGCGGCCCGGGGATGCGGGAAATGTTAAGCCCGACGGCGGCGATTCAAGGCATGGGCTTGAAGGTCGCCTTGGTGACGGACGGCCGCTTCAGCGGCGCGACGCGGGGTTTGTGCGTGGGCCACGTGAGCCCGGAGGCGGCGGCGGGGGGAGCGCTGGCGGTGGTGCGGGAAGGGGAGGAAATCACCATTGACGTCGACCGGGGCGTCCTCCGCCTGGAAGTTCCGGCGCAGGAAATCGCCCGTCGGCGGGCGGCCTTGCCGGCGTTCAAATCCCCCGTGCAACGGGGCTGGCTGGCGCGTTACGTGCAGCATGCGGCGTCGGCGGATCGGGGCGGGGCGTTTGGGGAGTGAAAGGGGCGGTGATGAGCGAGCGAATAACGATTCGAGAGTACGATGCGGCGCGTTACCTCGAGAGTGAGGAAGATATGGCGGAATACCTTGCCGCCTGTTTGGAAGATCCGAATCCGGAAGTTTTTCTAGCCGCCCTTGGTGATGTAGTCAAAGCGCGCCGTGTTGCCAAACTCGCGGAGTAATTATTGAGGAATGTGTCTCCGATTCCTGTTGCGCCGCATTCCTCCCCCCACCGTCATCCCGGCGTCAGTACATCGAACCGGGGTGTAAACATCGGCGTGCCGGGACCCAGTGGGTAAAACAGTAGCTACGTGGATTTTATCAATAACGCACCTATGATTGGTTATGATGAAATTATTACATAGCCGATGTTTTTACCACTGGGTCCCGGCACGCCATTGTTTACACCCCGGTTCGATGTACTGACGCCGGGATGACGGTGAGGGAAAATTCGCGGCGGAATAGGGTGCAGTGCCGAATGCCGCTGAAATAAGAACAGCTTGTCGAAAACGTGAGAATAACGGGGACATGATGTTTAATTGGATACTTGCCTACTGCACCAAATCCACGCTGTAAATCCGTTCGACGCGGAGGAACTCGTCGTCACGAATCTTCTCCACCACCTCTGGCGGAACCGGCGCCTCGGTGCCGATCACCATCGACGCCTTGCCGAGCTTTTTCAAAATCCCCACCTGCATGTTCTCGATATTAACTTTCACGTCGCCGAGAATCGTCCCGACCCGGCCGATGACCCCCGGCTGATCCGGGTAACGCAGGAACAGCATGTGATCGTCCAAGCGCACCTCGATGTCGGCGTCGTCGATCTGGATCAGGCGTTTCCTGCCGTCCTGGTAAACCGTCCCGGCCAGGTGCGTCTCCTTGTTCACCCCCTCCAGGTGGCCGCGCACGTAAATGTCCACGTGGTCCACCCGGAGCGTCCCGCCGTTCCCGTTCGAGGACAGGATTAAATCCGCCTTGATGCCGCGTTCGCCGGCCAGGTACATGGCGTTGATGTCGTTCACCCCTTCCAGGCCGTAACGCTCGAGAATGCCTTTGACCGTCGCGGAACGCAGGATGCCGCAGTCCTTGTCGGCAAACACCTTGCCGCCGACCCGCACCTCGACCTCGCGCACCGGCGCGTTCACCAGGAAGGCGGCGATGCGGCCCATCGACGCGGCGAGTTCGGCGTAGGCCTTGAGGCTCTCGTCCGGGGAGAAAGTCACGTTCACCGCGTTCTGGATTTTACCCTCGTGGAAATAGGCGATGACCTGCTCCGCCATCTGCAGGCCGCAGCGTTCCTCCGCCTCCTCCGTCGAGGCCCCGAGGTGCGGGGTGAGGGTGACGTCCTTGACGCCCAGGAGGGGGCTTGCCGCAGCCAGCGGCTCTTGGGCGAAGACGTCCAGGCCGGCGGCGGCGATTTTCCCCGCCTTCACCGCGTCGGCCAGGGCGGATTCGTCGATGATGCCCCCGCGGGCGCAGTTCACCACCCGGGCGCCCTTCTTCATCAGGGCGAGGCGTTCGGCATTGAGGAGGTTCCGGGTTTGTTCGGTCAACGGCACATGGAAGGTGACGAAGTCGGCCTGTTTCAGGACGTCGTCGACGTTCGCGTAGAGTTCGACCTGCAGCTCGCGGGCGCGTTCCTCGGGGAAATACGGGTCGTAGGCGACGACCCGCATGCCGGCGGCCTGCATCACCTTCACCACGTGCTGGCCGATTTTACCCATGCCGACCACACCGAGCGTTTTGTTGAAAACTTCGGTGCCGACCAGGGTTTTCTTTTCCCATTGCCCCTTTTGCATGAGGGAGTCGGCGCGGGCGACGTTCCTGGCGCTGGCGAAGAGGAGGGCGATAGTTTGTTCCGCCGCCGAGACGGTATTTCCGAAGGGGGTGTTCATGACCACGATGCCGCGTTCCGTCGCCGCGACTTTGTCGATGTTGTCCGTGCCGACGCCGGCGCGGCCGATCAGCTTCAGCCTGGTGCCGGCGGCTTCGATGGCTTTCCGGGTCACGGTGGTGGCGGAACGGATGAGAAGGGCGTCCATGCCGGCGATTTTTTCGACCAGTTCCGCTTCGTCAAACTTGCCCCTGACGACGACGTGTTCCTTGCCGAAATGTTTCTGCAGAAGTTCCAGGCCGCTTCCCTTGATGTTGTCGGCGGCGACGATTTGATACGTGCCCATGGTAGTGGCTCTTTCAGATTGTCGGTTGGAGATAGAATAGGGCGGCAGGTTCGCGTCTGCCGAACGAGTCTCCGTCCCTTGTCACGCTGCGGTCTTACCCCCTCCGTCATCCCGCGTCTGTACGCCGAACCGGGATATAAACAGTAGCGTGCCGGGATCCAGTGGTAGAAACAACCGTTATGCGCATCCGGCTGAAAACGATGCCACAAAACCTCAATAAACGAGACATGACATAGCCGATGTTTGCACTACTGGGTCCCGGCACGCCACCGATAACACCCCGGTTCGGCGTATAGACGCCGGGATGACGGCGGGGGGAGGGTTACGGCGTGACAGGGGGCAGAGAGATATGTTCCGTAACCGTGCGGATCACAATTACTTCAACGTCGGATAAAGCGGGAACTTCTTGCAGAGTTTGTCCACCCGCTCCTTCAATTCGAACAGCGCCGCGGCGTCATGCGGTTTCGCCAGCGCTTCGCAAATGATGTCCGTGACTTCGATCATGGCCGCCTCGTCCATGCCGCGGGTCGTCGCCGCCGGCGTGCCGACCCGGATGCCGGACGCTTTCAGCGGCGGCTGGGTGTCGAAGGGGATCTGGTTCTTGTTCACCGTGATGTCGACCTTCGACAGGGTGTCCTCGGCGATCTGGCCGTTCAGGCCCTTGGAGAAAACGTCCACCAGCATCAGGTGGTTGTCGGTGCCGCCGGAGACAATGCGGTAGCCGTTCTTCTGGAAGCGGGCGGCCATGGCCTGGGCGTTCTTGAGGACCTGTTCCTGATACTTCCGGAAATCCGGTTCCAGCGCTTCCTTGAAGGCGACCGCCTTGGCGGCGATGACGTGCATCAGCGGGCCGCCCTGCAGGCCGGGGAAAACGGTGGAATCGACCTTTTTGGCATATTCGGCCTTGCAGAGAATCATGCCGGAACGGGGGCCGCGGAGCGTCTTGTGGGTGGTGGAGGTGACGATGTCGGCATAGGGCACCGGATTCGGGTGGAGGCCGACGGCGACCAGCCCGGCGATGTGGGCCATGTCGACGACCAGGAAGGCGCCCACTTCCTTGGCGATTTCCGAGAACTTCTGGAAGTCGATAATCCGGGGGTAGGCGCTGGCGCCGGCGATGATCATTTTCGGCTGGAATTCGCGGGCGGTTTTGGCCAGGGCGTCGTAGTCGATTTGTTCGGTGTCTTTCCTGACGCCGTAGGAGGCGACCTGGAAGAGCCGGCCGGAGAAGTTGATTTTGTAGCCGTGGGTGAGGTGGCCGCCTTGCGAGAGGTCCATCCCCAGGATCTTGTCGCCGGGGTTGATTATCGCCAGGTAGGCGGCCATATTGGCCTGGCAGCCGGCGTGGGGCTGGACGTTGACGTGTTCGGCGCCGAAAATTTTCTTGGCGCGTTCGATGGCGAGCGTTTCCGCCTTGTCCACCTCGATGCAGCCGCCGTAGTAGCGTTTCCCCGGGTAGCCTTCCGCATATTTGTTGGTCAGCACGGAACCTTGCGCTTCGAGGACCGCCGGGGAGGGGAAGTTCTCGGAGGCGATAAGTTCGATGCCGTTCTGCTGGCGGGCGAGTTCTGCCTCGACGATGCGGGCGATTTCCGGGTCGGTTTTTTTCAGGTGTTCGTTCATGGGTTGACTCCTTCGCTTGCTCGATTTTCTCAAAAAATTCGCTACTTGGAGCGTTTCGCTTTCGCTGTGGTGGCGGGTGCCGTCCGGCGTTTTGCACCGGCCTTGGCGGATGCGCCTGTCTCTTTGCCGGTTCGAAAACCGATCCGCCCTTTCGGTTTGGCCTCCGCCGTCTCGAACCCCAGCGCCAAACGTTTCAGTTCCTGAAATATCGCGGCAAAGCGGACCTGGTCCTCGCCGGTATGTTTCTCGAATTTGGCGTTCAATTCGTCGATGCGGCGGGATAGTTCCATATACGTCTCCATAAGGTGGCGGAGGCGGACAAAGGCTTTAATTACCTGAATGCTGGCTGTAATAGCCCGATCCGAATTCAGTACCATAGCCAGCGCCACCGCGCCGTTTTCTGTGAATACCCTGGGTAAATGACGTCGACCACCGCGAACTTGGTTTGAGATCACAAATTGTGATCTCAAATTATCCCATTCGTCTTGCGAGAGTTGGAAGGAAAATTCAGGCGGAAATCGACGTTCGTTTCGCTTGACTGCTTGGTTGAGGGCGCTGGTTGTTACCTCATAAAGCACCGCCAAATCGCTGTCCAGCATCACCCGTTCGCCGCGGATGGTGTATATTCGATAATCATGCGGGTTGCCCTCGATTACGGGATAATCGTTCATTTTACTTGCTCCCCATCCCACTGGAGCGTTTGGTTTTAACGGCGGATTGCGCCTTCCGTTTTTTCCCGGCCTTGGCGATTTCATGCTGATCCTTGCTGGTCCTGAAACCGATCCGCCCTTTCGGCTTGGCCTCCGCCGTCTCGAATCCCAGTGCCAGACGTTTCAGTTCCTGAAAGATCGCCGCGAAGCGGACCTGGTCCTCGCCGGTATGTTTCTCGAATTTGGCGTTCAATTCGTCGATGCGGCGGGATAGTTCCATATAAGTCTCCATAAGCTGGCGTAAGCGGACAAAGGCTTGGACGACATGAATGCTGGCGGTGATGGCACGGTCGGAATTCAAGACTGACGCGAGCATGATGGCGCCGTGTTCGGTGAACACTCTGGGAAGGTATTTACGATGTTTGCCATGCTCGGATCTTAAGGTCACAATCTGTGACCTTAAGATATCCCATTCATTTTGCTCAAGTTGGAATGAAAACTCCGGCGGAAAACGCCGTTCATTTCGTGTGACGGCTTGGTTGAGGGCTTTGGTTAGGACTCCATAGACCCCGGCCAAATCGCTGTCCAACATCACCTTTTCACCGCGAACCGTGTAGATGCGGTAATCATACAGCGGGTTTTCAGCCGGCATATTGTCGTCCATCTCTTGCTCCCCTTCTTGCCTTCACCGACCATGCCCCAAGTTTAAGGTGCCAATTTGGCACCTTAAAAATCCACGACTATTTCTTTAAGATCACAATCTGTGATCTTAAAATTTCCCCTGCGTCACTCCACCGCCCACCGCAAATACGCCGTCACGAAGTCGTCCAAATCCCCATCGAGGACTTTCCCGATGTCCCCGGTCTCGACCCCGGTCCGGACGTCCTTGACGAGTTGGTAGGGGTTCATGACGTAATTGCGGATTTGGCTGCCCCAGGCGTTTTCGCTCTTGGCGGCGTTGTGGGCGCTGGTGGCGGCGGCGCGGGCGGCTTCCTCGCGCGCTTTCAGGCGGGACTTGAGAATCTTCAGGGCGGTGTCCTTGTTGGCGTGCTGCGAACGTTCGTTCTGGACCGCCACGACAATCCCCGACGGCAGGTGGGTGATCCGCACCGCCGAATCGGTCTTGTTGACGTGCTGGCCGCCTTTGCCGCCGGCGCGGTAGGTGTCGATTTTCAAATCCTTGTCGTCGATGACGATGTTGATTTCCTCCTGGTAATCCGGCACCACGTCGACGGCGGCGAAGGAGGTTTCGCGCTTCCCCGAGAAGGGGCTGATCCGCACCAGCCGGTGCACGCCCATTTCGCCCCGCAGGTAACCGAAGGCGAAGGGCCCGGAGACGCGGAGTTCGACGCCTTTGATGCCGGCTTCGTCGCCGGGCTGGAAGTCGAGTTCCTGCACTTTCCAGCCGCGCGCCTCGAAGAAGCGCAGGTACATCCTGAGGAGCATTTCCGCCCATTCGCAAGCGTCGGCGCCGCCGGCGCCGGTGTGTATGTTGAAAAAACAAGGCTCGCGATCATGCGGCCTTGAGAGGAGCGCCATGAGTTCCACGTCGGCCAGAAGGGCCTGGATTTTTTTGGCGTCGCTGCCCACCTCCTCGAGGCCGGCGGCGTCACCCTCCGCCTCGACCATTTCAAAGAGATCGCGGCAATCGGCGGCTTTGTTTTGCAAGTTGCGCAAAGGTTCGACAATCGCCTTCAGGGCCTTGAGTTCCTCGACGTCCTTCAGGGCCGTTTCCTGGTTGTTCCAGAAATCGGCCGCCGACATGCGTTTCTCGATTTGGGCCATGCGCTCCGCCTTGGCGTCGGCATCCAGGGATTTACCCAGGGCCGAGACGCGTTCGTAGATGTCCTCGATGACGGCGCGAATTTCACTGATTTCCATAAAAAGCCTCAATTCGTTTCTGTCTCAACGGTTATTTGTTGAGCCGCTTCAGCCTACGGGCAATCCCCTTGGCCAGCAGCTTCACGTCCTCTTGAAAGGAAAACTCCCGCACCAGGTAGGTGCACGAGCGGGACAGCATGATGTTCAGGCCGTGTTCGGCGCCGGGGCGGAAATCGGTGCGGACGCCGATGACCGGTTTTCCCCTGGCGTAGGCGTAACCCACCTCGAAAGCGGTTCCCGAATCGACTTCCGCGCCGTCGAGTATCGCCACCACCGCGTCCGCATCGTCAATCCCGGCCACGCACATGCGGAACAGGGCGCCGTACTGCTTTTCGTCGTTGTATTTTCCGGACGGCTTGAAATCCTGCGGCAGCGTCACCTCCAGTCCAGGGAGACACTCCGCCAGCGCGTGCGCCAGCATCCGGTTCCACTTCCGCTCGATTTGGGTGAATAACGCCGCCGCCAGGTAGATTCGCATAGCTGTCGCCTCTTTCCTAATCGAACACCACCACCGCCTCTTCGGCGTACAAATTATCTCCATGCCGGAACGGCGTGCACGTCCCGTTCTTCAGTACGTGGATGCTGATCAGTTCCATCTTGATTTCCTGGGCGTAGTCGATGAAATCCAGGAGCGTGAACAGGTGGATGTTCGGGGTTTGGTACCAGCGGTAGGGCAGCCAGGGGGTGACGGGCATACGGCCTCTTACCGCCAGGTCCATCCGCACCTTCCAGTAGCCGAAATTGGGAAAGCTGACTATGCCCCGTTTCCCGACCCGGCGCATTTCGGAAATTATCTTGTTGGGGTGGCGCAAGGTCTGGAGCGTTTCCTCGAGAATCACGTAGTCGAAACAGGCGTCGGGGAAGACCCGGAGGCCGTTGTCCAAATCGGTCTGGATGACCGGCACCCCTTTCCCCAGGCACAATTCGACCTGGGCCGGGTCGATTTCCACCCCCTGCACCCGGGCCTTTTTCTCGCGCGCCATGCGGGTGAGGAGGTGGCCTTCGCCGCAGCCGAGGTCGAGGATGGACGCGCCGTCCGGGATTTCCTTGTCGATGACCGCGTCCTGCCAGCGGGTTTTCGCGCTGCGGGATTCGCCGCTGTCCGACCATTTTCCCGACACGCCCTCGGCCGGTTCCGCCTCGAAATCGGAAGTGCCGACCCCGCGCAGGAACCCCGTTCCCTCGCGGAGAATGTATTCCAACAGGGCCGGGTCGACCTTGTCGTTCACCAGCCGGAGGAGGGTTTTCAGTTCCTGCGTTTCCGCTCCGGTTTCGAATTGCCGGTCTTTAGTCATAAATCACCTGGAGTTTTTCCGAACTTCCGGCTCACCAGCGGATCAGCGCCGACGCCCAGGTCATCCCGCCCCCGAACGCCACCAGGCACACCAAATCGCCCTTCTGGATTCTCCCCTCGCGCTTGGCCTGGTCGATGGCCATCGGCACGGTGGCGGCGGAAGTGTTCCCGTACTGGTTCAAGTTCACGAAAATCTTTTCAATCGGTATCGACAGGTGCTTGGCCGCGCTTTCGATAATCCGCGCGTTCATCTGGTGCGGGATAATCAGCTTGATGTCGTCGAGGGTGAGGTTGCAGCGTTCCAGCGATTCGTTCACCAGCAGGACGATTTTGGAGATGGCGTTTTTATAGACCGCCCGGCCCTGGAGGCGGGTATAGTGCATTTTCTGATCCACCGTCTCGTGGGTGGCGGGGTGGAGGGATCCGCCGGCGGGGAGGATCATCAAGTCGCCCCCTGAGCCGTCGGAGGCGAGGTGGGTGTCGATAATCCCCGGTTCGGAATTCGGCACGGCGGAGAGGACGCAGGCCCCGGCGCCGTCCCCGAAGAGGATGCAGGTGCCGCGGTCGGTGTAATCGGTGATGCGGGTCAAGTTTTCCGCGCCGACGACCAGGATGTGGTTGGCTGCGCCGGCGGCGATGGTGGTATGGGCCACGGCCAGGCCGTAGATGAAGCCGGAACACGCGGCGGCGAGGTCGAAGGCCGGGACCTGGCGGCAGCCGAGCTTGTCCTGCAGTCGGCAGGCGGTGGCGGGGAAGATGGTGTCGGGGGTGACGGTGGCGACGATGATTTGGTCGATGTCGGTGGGTTTCAGGCCGGCGTCGGCGATGGCTATTTTGGAGGCTTCGCAACAGAGGTCAGAGGTGGCTTGATCCGGCGCGGCCATGCGGCGTTCGACGATTCCAGTACGCTGCTGAATCCACTCGTCGTTGGTGTCGACGATCTTTTCGAGATAGGCGTTGGTGATGACTTTTTCCGGAACGTAGCGTCCGGTGCCGGTTATATTGACGTGGCGCAACGTGTTCAGGTTCATGGTATTCCCTTCACCGTCTTTTGGAATGCGGCCTGGGTATAATTGGTTTTTTGGGGCGCGGTTGCGGTTCCATTGACGACGGAACCTGAAGCCGCTCTAAAACACATCCGCCTTCCCATAATCAATGGGATGGCGGCGGATAAAACGTCATATGGTATCCAAGGCGCGGGAAATTGTCTACTGCAAAAGCAGTTTGGCGGCAAGACCCGGTCTCGCCGCCAGTTGAGTTCTTAGGCCGGACTTTTCGCGAAAAATTATCCTCCCTGCTTCCACACCCCCAGTTCCTCCGCCACCACCGCGATGGCGACGGCGTTATGGAGGCAATGCACCAGGATGGCGCACCACAGGCTGCGGGAAAAGAGCCGAATCACCGCGAACAGGGCGCCCAATACCGACAGCGGGATGAGGAGCTGCAGGCTGAAGTGGAACAGCCCGAACAGCAGGCTGGTGACCACCACCGCCCACAGCGCGCCGTCCCGGCGGGAATAGGCGTCGAGGCCGATGCCGCGGAAGGCGAATTCTTCCATAACCGGCCCGAGCAGGATGGTGAAGACGAGTAGGGAGAGGCGGATGGGCTGGGAGAGGAGGTCTTCAAAAATCAGGAGCAGGACTTCCTGGGTTTTGGGTTGATAAACCCACCCCAACTGGGCGTGGACGATAACCATCAGCAGCCGGTTCAGGCGGTCGACATAGAGGAGGAGCGGGTAGCACAGGGCGTAAAGCCCGAGCGCGGCTGGCCAGGCCCACCAGCGGCCGGCGCTGGCGGCGCCGGTTTCCGGCCAGGCTTGGCGATGGCTGCGGATTAGCCAGAAAAGATAGCCGGCGAGGACGACTTTGCTGGCGAGGATGGCCAGGACGTAAGCGTCGAGATTTGCCAATATCCCCAGCCCGAGCATGAGGCGAATGACGGCGATGAGGATGAGGTCGACCAGGAAAAAGCGGATCAGATCGCGTTTTTGAAAACCTTTGTCGTCGAAACCGTATCCGCCGTGGCGGCGCTCGAAGGTGGTTAGGTTATCGTGCACGCTTTTTCCTTGACCTCGTTTTCCGAATGGGTATTATATTTATTCCACGTTTTTTGGGGTAAAGTCAAGCGTATTCTCACCCCGGCGGATTGCTGTCAGTTCAGCCGGGCCATCCCTTCACGAGGCGGCGTAGCCAAGCGGTAAGGCAATGGTTTGCAAAACCATCATTCACCAGTTCGATTCTGGTCGCCGCCTCCAGTTTCTTTTCGTTTCAAATAATCCAACAAACTTAATCCTTTACGGAATCCGTATTCATGCGGAAAACGCAAGAATAACGGGGACATGATCCCAATTATTCAGAACTGCCGAATAATTGGGTCATGTCCCCATAATCCCCACGTTTTCAGCTAGTTATCCCGATATCCACGAAGTGAACATCCACCAGCTGAAGCTGGCGGCTCTTCCCGGCTAAAGCCGGCTGAAGGGGATGCGCCTGAAGACGGTGGTTTTCAGCCACTGCCCTGCGCCTTCGGTGGGCTAAAGCCGGCTCTTGGAAAATTAGCTCTACAACGCTAGATTTGCGGGAACCGCCCCGCAAATCTAGCATGAATAACCAGTTGCGGTGACCTTCCTTCTTTACCGCCAGCGCCGGAATTATTGTCTAACCCTATACTCATGCTACTTTTACGGAAGTGGTTCCCGTAAAAGTAGCGTTGTGGGATTAGCTTCAAGCATATTCGTCAGGGCGAATTATTGTTCTCCCGCTTTTCAATTCGACTTTTTGCGGTAACAACGAATTACGTATATGGTGTTTTTTCATATAGAGAACAAAGGAGGCGGTATTTGCCAATTTGTCACTTCTTCTCTGCCCTACTGGAAATATTACCCCTATTCTCTTCTCTGGAAAGCTCTCGGTCGACAATTTAATTGCGGATGCATAATCACTGTCGGCACTCATTATCAATGCGGTATTAAAAGCATTGATATGTGCTAAATGTAGCAAATGCGATGCTAAATTTACATCTGATTCCTTCTCTTCATGAGCTTTATATTCACTCCGGCAATTGCCGCAGTATCGTGTTACTTCCTTAAATCTACCCAAAATCGTCGTTACTCCATAGCCCTGTAGCGCGGCAATAAATTTTTCATGTCTCTGTGCCCTTTCCGGTTTCCATGTTGCATACGCGGTAAAGTAATACACCTGAACAAGATTTTGTCCAGGTCGGATAAACTGTTTTGCGAGTGTTCGATAATTGCACCATTTAGCACTTTCATCGCCCATCCGATCGATTGCATGATATAAATTAAACCCATCAATAAGACATATGACCCTGTGCATGGCTTACCCCATAAAAACAAAAAGGCTGGCTCCAAACGAAGCCAGCCAACCTCATCCAACCTCTTTCAAGGTGGGAGCCGGGGTCCAGGAAGCAGGACTCGCCGGCGGGAATTATAATTACAATATACCTCAAAAACAAAAAATTACAACCCAGTACTTTGTCTTTCCTAAAAATTACAGTAGCGGAACCTATCACCAACTCCTGTTACTCTGCACCACTCCCCATTGTCATCCTGGCGTTTTATAACGATGCTGCATCCCTTTCGGGCGGTTGAGTCAGGATCCCTCGGGTCAGCTAGGGAGATTGACGTTGACGGCAGGAGAGTATTCCCACCACTAGCGGAAAAATCTCTAAAAAAAATAAAATATCCCTACTACCGCGCCTGAACGCGGCTAAAAGGAAGGTTGTAGTAAAGAGCAGTTTAAAGGAAAACGAACGGCGGTTGGTTCGTTATCCTTTAAACAGAGGTACAGCTTCGGCCGAAGCTCGCGGTGCCCGATTGGAAATCCCGGTCATGCGGGGTCCAGAGGGAATTTCTTAAGGCGTGCCAGTGCGATTTAACGGGTCGCGGAGGAGAAGAAGGCGGGTAGTTAGGCCATCCTAGAGCACGCCGGGGTTTGACTGACCACCTTACC
>JAVBQR010000093.1:0-39455 GCA_031548865.1 Planctomycetota bacterium | reverse complement strand
CACAAGTCATCACCTCCACCAAATTCCCCGGACAATTACCCTTCGCATATAACTTCAACCGCTGAATCCCCTGCGGCGACAACCCGTTCACACACACCGGCCGCACTTCGACTCCCTCCGCCGCATGCCCCCGCACCGCCTCGGCAACCCCGCCCGTCAAAGCGAAACCACGCGCCAGATCGCTGGGAATCGCCTCGCCCGGAGGAAGATCGTCGCAGGAACCCGCCTCGATTCGCATCGCCACAAACAACGCCCCCACCTCCTCGAAAGTCAACACATAATCCACCTGCGGATCCTCCACCCCCTCGTGACGCTTCGCCACACAGGGACCAAGGAAAACCGTAATCGCGTCGGGATCCCGATCCTTGACCATTTCCGCCGCGTAGTGCATGGGAGTGTGGGTGGCGGAAATGAACTTCTGAATCTCCGGCGCATGCCGGCGCGCCATACGGATGTAAGCGTGACAGCAGGAGGTGGTCATGAACTTGTCCCCCCGGGCCATGCGCTCGGCGAATTCCTCGGCTTCCAGCCGGGCGGTCTTGTCCGCGCCGAAGGCGACCTCGACGACTTCGGCGAAGCCGAGACGCTTGAGGGCGGAAAAAATCTGGCCCATGGTGGCGGGGAACTGTCCGGTTATCGCCGGGGCGGCCAGGGCCACCACCCGCCGGCCTCCCTCTTTCAAGAGCCGGAGAACATCGATGATTTGGCTTCTTTCCATCACCGCCCCGAAAGGGCAGGCGCGCATGCAGCGGCCGCAACTGGTGCATTTGTCGAAGTCGATTTCGGCGCGGCCATCCTCGTTCTTGTGAATGGCCTTGACGGGACAGTTCTTTTCGCAGGGGACGGTTAACTGGGTGATGGCCTGGTAGGGACAGCCCTCGCGGCAGCGGCCGCAGTTCTTGCAATTAGCCGGGTCGATTTGCGCCTTGCCGTGTTCGAAATAGATGGCGTTGAATTTGCAACTGCCGGCGCAATGCCGGGCGACGCAGGACTGACAGGCGTTGGTGACGAAATAGCGGGCCGGCACGCAGCCCCGGCAGGCGATGTCGCAGACGGTGAGGATGGGGGTTTTCGGGCGTTCGCGCACCAGCGCCTTGGCCGCGTAGCGGGAAAGGGGGAGCGTCTCGTCGTCTTCCTGTTCCAAAAGGATGCCCATCGCGGCCAGGCAGCTGGAACGGGTGATGGCCCGGTCCTTGTAGATGCAGCAATGGTAGGTGGCGGCTGATTTCGGGTACATGTCGTAAGGGATTTGATTTACGGCGTTGGGGAAATCGCCGGATAGGAACGCCTTGGCGATGCGGATGAGGATCTCCCGACGCAGGCGGTCGGCGTTGTCGGCGGCGGACATGGGTTGGTAGATGCGTGCGCTGAGGGAGAGAGTCATCCAGGTTCCTTAGATTGGGTAAGGGCTCAAGTAATATACCGGTCGCAGTGCGAAATGGTGATTCTGCATTTCCGGGATATTTTCGCAATATCTCAAGCCCCGCCTCGGTGAGGTAATTGGGTTATTTGTTACAGACCCTTCGATAGCCAGAGGCAGCGATGGCAAAAGTGACCGGTTGGCATAAGAGATAGGTGCTGTCCTGGTTTACGGTCTCGACGTGCCAACCATCATCGCCTGGCGCAACTATGACCAGAAAGTATTATCGGACCTAAACGTTATCTAAAATATGTATCTAGATAAATATATGTTTTATGAGGATATTATCATGTCGGTGAAGCAGCAAAATCTCGTTTAATCTAAGCATTTATAGACCATTACATCGTAAGACTTAGGAGCAACTTTATTGGAAAACAAGTTAACGATTAAAAAGGGACCGCCGATGTAGAATTATGCTAATTATGATTGAATATAGACGATGTTTTTTTATAATGGAATAAAACATCCTGACGGAAATGATCAAGGCAAACCCTTGGTATTATTAATAATCAGGAATAGCTTCTGATTTTATTGTGTATTGATGGAGAAATATCGACTTTCCACCGTCGATTCCGACTGCGTGATAGTCTTCACGATAAAGGTGTATAAATCATGATTACTCAAACGAATACGTTTATGATAGAAGTTGCCTGTATATACCGGGGAAATATGTTCATCAAGCCCATGGAGTTCGAACCCCGTCGATATTCGAACGCGGGCTTGGTAGCAAGGACAAAGCATGCGATTGCCTACGATTACCAGGCACTTGGCCTGGGGGATGTTAATGTTGCTGTTGGCCTTGGCCTGGGCTGTACCGAAGGGGATGACGCCGGCGGCGGAGCGTGCGCCGAGTGGCACGGAGGTGTCTCCCGTGCCGATTCCAGGCACTCCGGACGGCGGGACCGCCCCGCCCAACGGGCCGGGGAAGTCCGAGGCGGAACTGCGGGAAATCCTCGCCGCCTCGCCCAACCAAAGGGAGGCGCTGGAAGAGTTGGCCTTTCTACTCCTGAAACGTGGGGATGTTCCGGCCGCCGATGCCGCCTATTCGCGGCTTTTGCATCTCGCCGCGAACGATAGCGGCGTCGCCTTGCGCTACGCCATGGCCAAATGGCATTTGCGACAGGAATACGAAGCGCAGGAGGCACTGATAGCGGCAACGCAAAACCCCGAAGCTCCACCCGAGGTTGTCGCCAGGGCCAAAGAAGTTCTCCAGGAAATTTACCGCGACGACGGTTTGTTGAAGATGCTCGAAAAGGAAGGGCCGGAAAAGTTACCCGCCCAGGCGATGGAGGAAATCGCCGCCCTTTGGCAAAACCTCCTTCAGTCCAACCTTCTCCTCGGCTCGGCCGATGCCTCGAAAAAGCAGCAATTGGACGCCGGCAAGTTTTTTGGCGACCAATCCGCCAGTTCCTTTCTGTCCCTCTGGCGGGGCTTTCGGGGCATCGGCCGTGGCGACTACAAGACGGCCAAGTCTGAATTAAGAGGCTCTCTCCTGGCGGCGCAAGACGAATATACCGCTTTCCATATCCGGGCGGGTATTAAACTCATCGACGGTATGGAATTTGGAGACTCCTTCCAACAGCTCCTGAACATTCCACCGCAGGTGGTCGAGGGCATGCCCCTGGCCAAGCGGCGCTTGGCGCTGGAAACCGATCCCGTTTTCATGTACCTGCTGGCGCGGCTGGAGTATTTGGTTCTGGTCAGGGATTTTCCCGAAGGGACGGTTTTGCTCGGGGAATTTCATCCTTATGTGATGAACCCGACCGAGAAAGGGAAATACCTCTACGAACTGGGCGATTTCTGGTGGGCGCAGGGAGAGTTCGACCGCGCCACCCAGTCCTTCGCCGCCGTCCAGGCGGTTTCGCCCGAACCTTCCACCCTGTCCAAGGCCCAACTAAGGTTGGCGCAATTTGCCGCCAAGAACGGCGAACGGGATAACGCCGTCCAGTACGCCAAACGCGCCGCCGCCATCGCACCCAATCAACCCGAAAGGCAGCGCGAGGTCGGCGATTTCCTCCTCGAACTGGGATTGAAGGACGAGGGCGTCGCCTATTATGAACAGGCAGCCAGCGTTGCCGAGACTCCGAAGGAAGCGGCGGATTCCTACCGTGAACTGATGAACCTCCAGCAGACGCTCGGCGACCAGGCCGGTTATCTGACCACCGCCGACCGCTACGCCGAGGCGATGCGTAAAGCCGAAGCCTGGGCCAGCGCCAATGAAAAGGGAATAGGCTGGTATTACGAGGGCGAGGTCCTGGCCTCCACCGGCAAAGGGGAACAGGCCTTCCAGGCCTATACCAAAGCGACGGAGCTCCTGACCGACAAGCCGTTGCTTTCCGACACCTATTGGAAAATGGCGGAATATTCTGCCAAACAGGGCGACAAGGAGCAGGCGGTGCGCTTTGCCGAGCAGTCAGCCGAGGTGGCGGACACGGAGTGGGTATACCGCCGGACCGGCGACTTCCTTTTCAACCTGGGTCTCGGCGACAAGGCGTCCGATTATTACGGTCGCGCGGCAAAAATGATCCAAGCCGGCGACGACCTGACCGCGAACGCTGTTCTGGCCGATGCCTACAGCGCCCGCGACGATCAGGCGCAATTCATAAACTATGCCGGCCGCTATGTTTCGGGGGTGGCAAAGAAGGGTTCGGAAGCGACCCCCGCCGAACAGGGCCTGGCCGCTTATTACCGGGGCAAGATCCTCGCCTCCGAGGGCTCCGACGAGGGGGCGTTCCGCTCCTACGAGCGGGCCGTGGGTCTCCTCACCGATCCGGTCAAGCTTTCCGACGCCTACATGCTCATGGCCATGCACAAGGCGGAGCAGGGCGAGAGTAAACAGGCCGCCGAATGGGCCGAGAAGTCTTTGGCGGCGACGCCGGAGTCGGAATGGCGGCTTTATCAGGTAGCCAGTTTCTATGAACGGGTCGGCATGCCGGACCGGGCGAAAGCATTGTTGAATGAGCATCTGGCCCGGACCGAAACCCCGAAACGCCGGGCCGAAGCCCAGCGGCAACTGGCGGAATTATCCAAGCGTCTTGGCGACAACCGGCAATACCTGCGTAACGCCAAGCTGTACCGGGATACGGTTGCTTCCCCCGGTTTCAAGCCCACTCCGGACGAGGAAGGGTTGGCCTGGTATTACCAGGGCGAAATCCACTCCGCCGCCGGCGAAGCCGAACCGGCCTACCACGCCTACACCCAGGCGGCGCAACTCCTGACCGACCCGGCGCTTCTTTCCGACACCTACTGGAAGCTGGCTGAAGACGCCGAAAAGCGCGGCGACAAGGAACTGGCGGCCGAGTACGCCGTGCGGTCCCTGGCGGCGACCCCGAACGTGGATTGGAAGGTTTTCCAGGTCGCCGGTTTCTACGAGCGGGTCGGCATGCCGGACCGGGCGGTTGCCTTGTTGGAAGGCCACCTGAAGCTGACCGATACCCCGAAACGCCGGGCCGAGGCCATTCGCCAACTGGCGGAATTGCACAAGCGGCTCGAGCAACAGAGCGAATACCTGCGTTACGCCAAGATGTACCGGGACCTGATTTTGTCGCCGGGCTTCAAACCCACCGCCGACGAGCAGGGGCTGAGCTCCTATTACCATGGCGAAGTTCTCGCGGCCGCCGGCGATGAGGAACAGGCTGCCGCCGCATACGCCAAGGCGGCGGAACAGATCCGGGACGGGGCGCTCCTTTCGGACGCCTACTGGAGGCTGGCCGAACACGCGGAACAGCGCGGCGATAAGGTCCAAGCGGCGGAGTATGCCCGCAAGTCGCTGGCAGCGGCTCCGGACGCGGATTGGAAGGTCTATCAAGTCGCCGGCTTCTACGATCGGGTAGAAATGCCGGAGAGTTCCCTGGCCTTGTTGAACGAGCATCTGCGTCAGGCCGACACCCCGAAACGCCGTGCCGAAGCCCAGCGGCAGCTGGCGGAATTGCACAAGCGCCTCGAGAACCAAGGCGAGTACCTGCGTTACGCCAAGATGTACCGGGACACGGTCGGGGCGGCAGATTTCAAACCCACCGCCAACGAGGAAGGTCTGGCCTGGTATTACCACGGGGAAATTCTTTCCGCCGCCGGGGAAGGGGAGCAGGCTTTTCAAGCTTACGCCCGGGCGACGCAGCTCCTGACCGATCGCGCCGTCCTCTCCGACGCCTATTGGAAGATGGCCGAATTCGCCGAAAAACGCGGTGACAAGACCCTGGCGGCGGATTATGCCCGGATGTCCCTGGCAGTGCTTCCGGATGCCGAATGGAAGGTGTACCAGGTCGCCGCTTTCTATGAGCGCCTCGAAATGCCGGAGCAATCCCTGGCTTTGTTACATGATCAGTTGAACTTCGCCGACACCCCGAAACGCCGGGCCGAAGCACTGCGGCAACTGGCGGAATACCACCGGCGTTTCGAAAACACCAACGAATACCTGCGTTACGCCGGGATGTACCGGGACACGGTCCGCGACCCCGATTTCAAACCCACCGCCAACGAGGAAGGCCTGGCCTGGTATTACGACGGCGAAGTCCTGGCCGCCGACGGGAACGTTGAACCGGCCTTCCATGCTTACGGCAAAGCGACGGAGCTCCTTACCGACAACACCATTCTTTCGGACGCCTACTGGAAGATGGCTGAACACACCGAAAAACGCGGCGACAAGGCCCTGGCGGCGGAGTATGCCCGTAAATCCCTGGAGGCGCTCCCGGATGCGGACTGGAAGCTTTTGCAAATCGCCGGCTTCTATGAACGCCTCGAAATGCCGGAGCAGGCGGTTGCCTTATTAAACGACCATCTGGCCCGCGCCGACACCCCGAAACGCCGGGCAGAAGCCCTGCGGCTATTGGCGGAGTTCCACAAGCGTCACGACCACACCGAGGAATACCTCCGTTACGCCGGCGCGTACCGGGACACGGTCCTGTCGGGTACCTTCGCCGCCACCGCCAACGAACAAGGGCAGGCCTGGTTTTACCACGGGGAAATCCTCACCGACGCCAAGGACGATGTCCAGGCTTGCCAAGCCTACCTCAGGGCGGCACAGCTCCTGACCGACAATGAACTACTGTCGACCACCTACTTGCAATTAGCGGAAAACGCGGAGAAACGCGGCAACCGGCCGCAGGCGGTCGAGTTTGCCCGGAGGTCCCTGGCGGCCCTGCCGGACGCGGACTGGCGGGCTTTCCAGATCGCCACCTTCTACGAGCGGATTGGCCTGCCGGGTGAAGGGGTTGCCCTGCTGCAGGACCGGGTGGACAGGGCTGACACGCTGAAACGCAAAGCCGCCGCCACCCGCGAATTGGCGGAAATGTTCCGGCGTCTCGCCCGGGTCGACGAATACCTTTGCTCGGCCAAACGCTATCGCGAGCTGGTGATCACGCCCGGCTTCGACCCCACTCCGAACGAAGAGGGGATCAGTTGGTATTACTGCGGCGAGGTCATGTCCGCCTGCGAAGACGAGGCCGGGGGGTATGTGGCCTACGAGAAGGCGACGCAACTCGTGACCGACAACGGCGTGCACTCGGACGCCCTTCTGAAGATGGCGAACTATATCCAGAAGCTCGCGAACATCGATCAGGCGGTGTGCCTGGCCGAACAGTCGGCAGTGATTGGCGACGCGGATTGGTCCTACCGCCGGACCGGCGATTTCCTCTTCAAACTGGACCTGCCCGACAAGGCTTTCGAGTACTATGTGCAATCGGTGCAAATCGCCAGCCCCGACGACCACGCGACCGCCTACTCGCTCATGGCCGACGCCTACTTCGGCCGGGGCGATTTCCTCCCCTTCACCAGCTGCGCCAGCCGGTATGTCGAGGCCGTGGCCGAGAAGGGTGCCGCCGCGACCGCCCAGGAGCTGGGGCTCCAGGCTTATTACCAGGGTCGGATTCAAGCCGAAAAAGAGGATCCGGCGGGAACGTACCGGTTCTACCAGCGCGCGGTGGAATGCCTAACCGACCAAGGCAGGTTGTCGGAAGTTTATACCCTGATGGCCGAATACCAAGCCAAGCTGGGCAACAAGGACCTGGCCTTCAGTTTGGCCGATACCGGAGCCATGCGTTGTCCCGACGCCTTGGGTTACAGCCGGGCTGCCGCCTTTTTCTTCGCCCAGAACGCCCATAAAAATGCCCTTGATTACTTCGACCGCGCCGCCAAAAGCACCAATCCCGCGGACTGCTGGACCGTTTACGCGAGGATGGCCGACTCCTACGCCGGTAGCGGCGACACCCCCAGGTCTCTCCAGTGCGCGGCCAAGTTCATCAGCGTCATCAAGGCCAAGGGTGAAACCGCCACCAGGGGGGAGATGGGGCTCGCGGCCTATTACATGGGTAAGATTATCCATGAGACCGGGGATTACGACTTGGCGTTCAAGTGGTACGAAACGTCGACCCACCTTCTCACCGACTACCCGAAGCTCGCCGACGCTTTTCTCCTGATGGCCGGCTACAAGGCCGAGGTGGAGGAAATTCCCCTGGCCTGCGAATACGCGGAAAAAGGCTTCATGGTCTTCCCCGACGACATCGGAAACATCATTCGCGTCGCCGGATTCTATGTGGACCACGAGATGCCCCTGGACGGTATCAGACACTACGAGACCTTCCTCGCCCGCACCTATTACGTCAAACGTGTTACCGAGTCCTACCGGTTCCTGGCGGAAATCTACCGGCGCATCGAGAATTACGGGATGTTCATCTACTATTGCCGGCTATATGCCGAGACCATGCCCGGCACCGGTTACAAGCCTACGCGCGATGAAATGGGACACCGCCACTTCTACCAGGCCGAAGTCGACGCCAAGGAAAACCGCCACGACCAGGCTTATCAAAACTATGTGCTGGCCGCCAAACATTTCGTAGACAAGCTCCGCCTGTCCGAAGCGGTCATCAGGCAGGCCGAATACCAGGCGCAGCGGGACAACATCGATGAAGCCGCCCGTCTCGCCCAATTGTCATCCCGCCATCTTGACGTGACCTGGCGGCACACGACCGTCGCCAATTTCCTGGGTTTTCTGGAAAAATGGGACACGGCCCAGGAATACTTCGAACTCGCCCTCGCCACCGCCAAGACGCCACGGGAACAAGCCCAAGCCTACGAGGGCATGGCCAATTTCTACAAGGGCAGGTTGAAACAGGAACTGTACATCGAGTACGCGGAAAAGTACATCCAGGCCATCGACGAACTTGGCAAGAAGGCCACCAAACGGGAATTGGGAAACCGCCTCTATTTCTGCGGAGAAATTTATAACCATAGGGAACAACCCGTCCTGGCCAACCGGGCTTACACCGAAGCCGCCGCTTTCGTCAAGGATAAACCCCTACTGGCGACCCTCTATTTCCGCATGGCCAGCTATCAAGCCAAACACGGCACTTTCGAGGCTGCGGAAGAGCTGGCGCTGGCCGGGGCGAGCCTCTTGCCCAACAAGCGTTGGGCGGTGGGGGAGGCCATAATCATCCTAGGCGACATCGGCCGCTACAAGGAAGCGGTGCAGATAACCGAGTTTGCCATATATTTGGATCCCGAGAACAACAAAGCCCTCTACCAAACCATCGCCTTCATGTATTTCGACAAAGTGGGGGACAGGAAAACGGCATCGCACTATCACAAACTGTTCATCGACCATCTCTACGAAAGAAACGCCCGGGAGATCCAACCGGTCCCGCGGAAAAACCGCGAAGAATTGTGGTACGCGCGCTACTCGCAGAACGGCATAGACCGCACTTGGGGCTTCATCAATTCCGTTGGTCTGCTAAGATGGGGGAACGGCGATTACTGGACAGGCATGTGGAACCAGATATATCGGGATTACAAGCTCAGAAACGGCATGCGCGGAAGACTATATCTGGGCTATGGCGGCACCTTCGATTCGCAATCCACAACCTACCATTTTATCGACGAATTCACCAGCTTGCGATCCGATTGGCGGGGAAACTGGGGGAATTCCCAGTACCTGGTCCTCGGCGCCACCGTCATACCATTCCAGAAAAAATGGTGGAACAATCTGGAATTGTGGGGCGAATACCAAAGAGGCCTGGCCAAGAATGGTTATGACGATTTAAGGGCGGGATTTAAATACGGTTTGGGAGCCGGTGACGATCTACGGCCCTCGAATAATTTCTGGCACTATTGGAAAGCGCTTACCGCCACCTGGTATTCTTTCAGGCACGGCAATGTCATGTCGGCCGGCGAAGTGCGCCAAGGCTTCACCTATGTGAACGACTGCGATCGCAATCTTCTCTTTATTCCGTATGCCGCCGCAACCTACAATTATGACAGCGCCAATAGGGATAATCCCTTTGGTGCCGACGCCGGGGTGGGCATGACCATCCGGAAATACTTCCGGGAGGACCGGTACCATACCCCCCGCTCCAACATCGAACTGAACCTCACCTATCGCTGGGCTTTGACTCGTGGCCGCGAACCGGTGTTCGGAGCCTCGATCACTACCTCGTTTTAACTCTGCAACGCGGCATTTGCGGGATCCGCATCCGCAAATGCCGCATGAAGTAAGGGTTACAGATACCCGGAAGGGAGTGGAGAAAAACGGCGCGATGTTCCTTATTGTTTTGGTTAGCGTGCAAATCACCACATGTTTAAATTCTCAATCGGTGTAAATTCACTGCTTTTATCAAGTAAATATACATCAATTCGCTATAAAACACCTGGTTTGTGGTATACTAAAATAGGGGAAGACCAAGGTTCAATCAATCTATTAAAAGGAACTGCCGGTGGAAAAGACCACTCGACGATATGGTACACCACCACCTATTCCTGGCCTTGCCGCATGGACTTGGCTGGTTTTCCTGGTGGTGTTGGCAGCGGAGCTGATCTGCGCTTATTACGTGGTATACAAAGACGGCCGGGTAATGACCGACGCTTTGGCTCGCACGGCAAATGCTTATTATGTACTATATATTCTGCCTAGTAAACTCGCTTCGATGGGCTTTGTGTGGAATCCGCTGCCCAGCTTGTTGCAGCTTCCTATCCTTGCCTTCAATAAATGGTGGCCGCCCTTGGCCAGCTGCGGCTTTGCCGGCTGTATCGTAACCGCCATTTTCGCCGGTATCAATGCGGCGGCGTTATTCCGCTATTTTCGCATTGCGGGAAGCAGCATCTGGTTTTCACTGCTGGTCGTCTTCTTGTACGCCTTCAATCCCTTCATCTTCTACTATGGCTTCAATGGCATGAGTGAAAGCATCTTCTTCACCGTGCTCATCGTGGGTATTTACAACCTTGCCAAATGGACTGGGGATCGCGCCAACAGCAGACTGCTGGTGATTGGGCTGATGCTGGCCATGGGCTTTCTAACCCGCTATGAAACTATGGTACTGGTGGTAACTTTCGGGTTTTCCCTGGTGGTGGCGATATACCTGATCGAGGACATTCCCTCCCCCTTCAAGCCCAAACCTGCCCAAATGAAGCGGAATTATGGCCTCGCCACCTTCTTCGTGACTTTCCTTCCGGTGATTTACACGGTCTGCATATGGATGATTGTCTGCTGGATTATTATGGGTGATCCCTTTTTCTTCTACCGTTCCCCGTATTCCAACGAGTCCTTGACAAAAATCGTCCTCGGAACCTACGCCAGCAGATATTTTCATGATCCCGTCATGGCTTTGATATATGTTGCCATCCGCGCTTTGCCTTTCATTATTCCCGTATTGGTGATTATTTGCGAACGGGTGGCGTCGGGGCGTGTTTTTAAATACGACATGCTTATCTTCTTGGTCTTGACGTGCAGCTTAACCGCATTTCATTACCTGCTGCTGAAATCGGGGTCGTCCCTCGGCTTGCTGCGTTATTTCTGTTATACCTTGCCCGCCGGAATGGCGTGGATTCCCTTCGAATTACCGCAATTGAAAAAATTGGCCAGAGCCCTCACCTCTGTCGCGTTATGCGCCGGACTGCTATTATCCGCTTTGGTCATGCCAAGATACTTGTCCAATCCGGAACTGGCCTATGAGGAAGCCACCCTGATACACAAAGCCCATAGCGGCGATTTCGTTCCCCAGGTGGAAATGGCAAAAATTATCAACGAGAAATACAGTCATGCGAAAATCCTCCTGGACAGCGTTTCCGCCTTTTCCCTCATCGTGAATCTGGATCATCCGGAAAATCTGGTCACCACCACTTCGGAAAATTTCGCGCACGCGATGAAAAATCCTCAAGATAACGGGATAGATTATATTGTTGCCACTATTCCGAAAGGCATGGGTAACTTTGATGTGATAAATATCAGTTATCCCCACCTCTTCCACTACGGCGTTCCTGACTGGGTGGACTTGGTCGAGAGCAATCCCTGGGTTCGCCTCTACAAGGTGCTGCCAATGACCAATGCGCCAAGCGAAAGTGTCGCCAAGAATTGAAATTATAGCTTAATATCAAGCTGGAGAACTCATAGTTTTTCTATTTGTGTACCCGGTTCGAAAGTAGGCACATGCGCATATATTTGTTGACCCTGATATGGTTACTAATCTGCTTATGCAATTGCCGATTAGCCGGGGCAGGCGAGCGTGATGGACCGCAGAACCTGGCAGGCATGCGTGGCGTGAATCTGGCCAACGCGCTGGAGGCTCCCCGCGAAGGCGACTGGGGCGTCGTTCTCCATGAGGCGTACTTCGATGCCATCAAGAAAGCCGGGTTCAACCTGGTGCGCCTCCCGGTAGCTTTTGCGGCGCACACGGAGGTGAAAGCGCCCTTTAAGCTATCGGAAGGCATTCTGGCGCGAGTGGAGGAAATATTGGCTTGGGCGTCCGCAAGACAATTGGCGGTGATTCTGGCCTTCCATTCCTATGAGGACTTGTACCGGGATCCCAAGAACCATGGCGAGCGTTTCATCGTCATCTGGGAGCAGATTGCACAGAGGTTCGCCACCCGCTATGCCAATTGCCTTTTCGGCCTTCTGAATGAACCGCACGGCAACCTGACCGCCCCGGTCTGGAACGATCTATTAGCGAAAACGGTGCAACGAATCAGGCAAATCGATGCCGTGCGCACCTTGGTACTGGGAGGCAGCGATTACAGCGACGTGCGCTCGCTCGACGCCTTGGACCTACCCGATGGAGAAGAAAATATCATCGCCACGTTTCACTATTACCGGCCTTTCGAATTCACCCATCAAGGCGCCAGCTGGGTGGCTAACATGGATCAGTGGCTTGGCAGCAAATGGTCCGGCGACGAAAAGGAAATAAAAAACTTGCGGGAAGATTTCCTCCATGCGGCCGACTGGTCCAGAAAAACCGGCAGGCCGGTTTTTCTTGAGGAATTCGGTTGCATCGCCAAGGCGCCACCCGTCGCGCGGGGGCGCTGGACCGAGGCGGTGCGCCGGGAAGCCGAATTGCGGGGTTTTGGCTGGGCATATTGGGATTTTTGCGCCGGCTTCGGCATATATGATCCAATAAAGGGAGACTACGACGATTTTATGCTGGAGTCCTTGATGAAAACCCGTTGACGGTTGCTTGAAGATTTTTAGGGGACAATTTGGAGTTACAATTACTATGAACGCGAAAGAAAATCTAAGCAATAGATTCGGCGAGCGGCTCATCGCCGCCAATTACATAACCCAAGAAGATTGCGAGGCGGCACTCGCCTATCAAAAGGAAGCCGGCGGCCTGTTCGGTAGCGCGTTGATCCGGCTGGGCATTCTAACCAAAGAAAAGCTCGATGAATTCTTGAACTTCGGGCAACTCAGCTGGTCCGGCGAACGCATGCTTCAGGGCGGCCTCATCACCCGGGAACAGCTGAACGAAGCGCTCAGTTTCCAGGCCGAGAACGGCGGCCGACTTGGTAACGCCCTGATCGCGCTGGGTTTTGTGAGTAAGGAGCGTATCGACGAATTCTTCCGTTCCTCTCCCGCGCCTTCCGCCATGCGGCTTGGCGAAAGACTGGTCTTGGACGGGGGGATCAGCCAGTCCAACCTGGATCGGGCCCTGAAATTTCAAGAAGCCAGCGGCGGCAAGCTGGGTGAAATTCTCTTGTCGCTGGGCTTGGCGACACCGGAACAGGTATTACGCGCCGTCGCCACCCAGTTGTCGCTGGGCAGGGTGGGGAACAACCTCAATTTTGCCGATGCGCGCAAGCTTCCCTACAATGTCGCCCTCAAGTACAACGCCATTATCGCCAATACCCGCGACGATTCCTACATTCTTGCCGTAGCCGCGCAACTCCCCCCCGACAACATTGCCGAAATAGAAAAATACCTGGACAAGCCGGTCGAGCAGGTCCTCGCCACCATGCCGGAAATCGAAAACTTCTGGGATGCCGTATATCCCACCGACCAGTCGGATCAAAGCGTGTACCAGCTTCACAACGAGCAACCGGTCAACTCCGCCCTCGAAACCTTGACCCTGTGGCAAAAAATCTTCGGAATATGCGCCGTTGTCTTGCTGGCCCTACTCCTGGTTTTCGAGCCCACCTGGACGCTTCTCATCATCAACGTGGTAGTGCAAATTACTTATTTCTTTTTCACCATCGCCAAAGTGTACATCATTTCGCGGGGTCTAAGCCGCCGCAATCATCTGCGTTATTCCAAGCAGCAGATTGCAGCCATCTCCGACAAGGATTTGCCCATTTACACGCTTCTCATTCCCGTTTATAAGGAAAGCAAGGTAATCAATAAGCTGATTGAACGCCTGTCGGCGCTGGATTACCCGCACCACAAGCTGGACATCCGCATCCTGCTTGAGGCGGACGACGAGGAAACGCGCGAAGCGCTCCAAAATGTTGTTCTTCCCAGCTACTTCAGCCTGGTCAATATCCCGAAGACTCAGCCCCAAACCAAACCCAAAGCCTGCAATTACGGCCTTATCCGCGCCCGCGGTGATTATGTCGTCATCTACGACGCCGAGGACATTCCCGACACCGACCAATTGAAGAAGGCGTACCTGGCTTTCAAGGAGTTGCCGGAGAACTATGTGTGCATTCAATCCAAACTGAATTACTTCAATAGTGAGCAGAATATACTGACCCGCTGGTTTACCCAGGAATACAGCACCTGGTTCGACGTGCTGCTCATCGGCACCATGAGCGTCGACGTGCCGATTCCCCTGGGCGGAACCTCAAACCATTTCAAGGCTGATTTTCTCAAGCAAATCGGCGCTTGGGATCCTTTCAACGTGACCGAGGACGCGGACCTCGGCGTCCGCCTCTACAAAATGGATTACAAAACCGCGGTGCTGGACTCGCATACGTGGGAGGAGGCCAATTCCAACCTCAACAATTGGATTCGCCAGCGTTCGCGCTGGATCAAGGGCTACATGCAGACTTGGCTCGTACACATGCGTCGGCCCTTTCATTTGCTCCGGGAGTTGGGGCTGAAGGGTTTCCTTGGCTACAACGCCATGGTTCTAGGGACACCGCTGTTGCCGTTACTGAACCCGATTTTCTGGTTCCTGATGGCGGTGTGGCTGCTTTCCAAGCCTGGGACCCTGGACGTTTTGTTTCCCGGCTGGCTTTACTACATAGCCCTGTTTCAGCTTATTGTCGGGAACTTCGCTTTTGTCTACTCAAGCATCTATGCCGCGTACTGCGTGATTCGCGACAGTGAAGTCAAGGGGCTGATGCGGCTAAGCTATTCCATAATCCCGAGTGGCATGTTCCTGCCACTGTATTGGGTGTTGATGAGTGTGGCCGGATATAAGGCGCTGGTGCAGCTTTTCACCCGGCCGCATTTCTGGGAAAAGACGCTGCACGGGTTGACGGACCAAACCGAGGTCAAGGTGGTCGAGGCGCCGAAAGTGAACTTGCGAATAAAACCCTTTGACGGGGGTGAATCATGATTTGCGTGATTATGTGCGGTGGCGCGGGATCGCGTTTGTGGCCGTTGTCCAGAGAAATGTATCCCAAGCCTTTTTTCCATCTTCCCGACGGACCGAGCCTTATTCAACATGCTATCGACACCGCCTCACGGATGCCCGGGGTACGGGAAATCATTATTATCGCGAACTTCAAACTGCGGGCAATTCTACTCACTGAAGCTCGATCGACAAGCATTTCCACGCCCATTCGTTATATCTTCGAGCCGGTCGGACGAAACACCGCAGCTGCGGTGTGCATAGCCGCGCTGGACGTATCAGCGCGTTACGGCAGGGACGAGCCACTGTTGATTCTTGCTGCCGATCATCTGATTGGCGATGTCAACGCTTTGGGCGAAGCGGTCCGCGCGGCGCTGCATTTCGCCTGCTTCGAAAATAATCTGGTCACCTTCGGCATAACTCCTACGCGGCCCGACACCGGCTACGGTTATATACATTTCGAGGGAAGCAAGGTTCTTGAGTTTGTCGAAAAGCCATCCCTGGAGGTGGCGCAGTCTTACCTGGAGGACGGCGGTTATCTGTGGAACTCCGGGATGTTCTGCTTCAAGGCGGGCACGATTCTTGATGAAATGGAATTTCACGCGCCAAATATCGGCAAAGCGTCGGAAAATTGCTACAAGCTTTCCGCACCCTCGACTACGGAAGGCGAGATGCTTCTTGACAGCCGGGCTATGCAACGGATTCCCGCCAATTCCATAGATTACGCGGTTATGGAAAAATCCGCCAATATCGCGGTCGTAGCCTGTGACATTGGTTGGAACGACATCGGTTCCTGGCAGTCCCTATGCCAGTTGCATCCATCCGACGCGGAAGGGAACCGGGTAATGGGCGATTGCGAGGCGTTTTACATCGATTCCAACAACTGCACCATCAACGCCAGCGGCAAGGTGGTGGCGGTCATCGGCATGAAGGATACCCTGGTCGCTGACACCGGCGACGCGCTTTTGGTTACTACCTACAGCAACAGTCAGGAAGTACGGCATATCTACGATATTCTCAAGAAGAAGAGCAGTGAAACCTGCGTGATTCATTTGCGCGTCAAGCCGCCCTGGGGCGAATTCACGATTCTACATAAAGGGGATGGCTATAAGGTCAAGCTGCTTCATATCCTTCCGGGTAAAAAGCTTTCCCTGCAATCGCACCACCGGCGCACGGAAAAATGGACCACGGTGTGCGGGTCGGGGACGGTGACTCTCGACGACAAACTCATACCGGTCACACCCGGCGACACGGTTTTCATACCGGCCGAAGCCAGGCACCGCATCGAGTGCACCAGCCTGGAACCTCTGGAAATCATAGAAGTGCAGATGGGGGACTATTTGGGGGAAGATGACATTGTCCGCTATAACGACGCCTATGGGAGGCAAGAAATATCCGTCGAGACCGCGGATGGCGACACGGTCAGGGGAAATGCCTGAGGAAAACGAACGGAGCTCCGCCTTGATGAGCTACACCCCCTTTCTTTTCATTCTGTGCGGCGGGTTCACGACGGTAATCAATATTGTTTCCCGCTATTTGTTATCGTTTTACCTACCTTATTCGGCGGCAATCATAATCGCATATTCCTTGGGACTGGGCATCGCATTTTATTTATACAAGAAAATCGTTTACCGGGCGAGCGACAGCAACAACACCAAACAAGAAATCGTGCTTTATCTTTTGGTGAACGCGGTCGGCTTGCTGGTGACCCTGGCGGCAAGCTTGCTATTCAAGAATACAGTTTTCCCAACCTTCGGCTTCCATTATTACCCCCAGGATATTGCGCATCTCATCGGGGTGGTTTGCGGGGCGGTAGCGAATTACTTCGGGCATAAGCGTGTTACTTTCAGGAAAGCTTGGCGGTGACAAGATGCAGGATACCATGACGCCGGCATTGGTAATAGATCTTGACGGAACACTCTTGAAATCGGATTCTCTCTGGGAAGCCGTGGTGCATATGCTTGCCACCAGGCCCTGGTTGATATTCGCCATGCCCTTCTGGCTGCTGAAAGGAAAGGCGTTCTTGAAAGTGAAGACGACTCCGTACGCCGCGGGATACGCGGCGGACTGGCCATACAATCGGGAGGTCGTCAAGCTGGCGAAGAAGGCTAAAGCGGAGGGGAGGCGGGTATGCCTGGCGACCGCGGCGAACATTTCCATAGCCCGGGAGGTTGCCGAGTATCATGGCCTTTTTGATACGGTGCTGGCGTCGGACGACGAACGCAATTTGAAGGGCGGGGCCAAATTGCTGCTCCTAAAACAAACCTTCGGCGACGGCGAATTCGATTATATTGGGGACAGCGCCAGCGATTTGCCGGTATTCGCCGCCTGCCGGCAGGCTTTTCTGGTGGGAAGCCGGGATTCTTCATTAAGCAGGAAGGCGGCGGCGGCGAATCCGTCCCTGCAAATTATTTCCACCGTGCAGCCGGGACTACGGAGTTTCATCAAAGCGATACGCATGCGGCAGTGGGTAAAGAACATCATCATTTTCATTCCGCTGGTTCTATCCCACGACTTCGCCTGGACCAGGGTACTGGCGTCGATATCCGCCTTCGCGACCTTTTCCTTTGGTTCCTCCTGCGTCTATGTTATTAACGATCTGGTGGATTTGCCGTTTGACCGTAGAAGTCAGAAAAAGCGTAAAAGACCCTTTGCCGCCGGAGATTTGCCGTTATGGTGGGGATTCATACTGGCGGTGGCATTGTTCAGCTTGATGTTGCTGTCGCTTTGGTCGCTACCGCTTATATTTAAAAAAACGGTGGCAATCTATTTTATACTGAACGCCTTATATTCCTTTTACCTGAAGCGGGTAATAATTCTGGACGTCATAGTTTTGACGGGTTTTTATGTCATTCGCCTCATAGCCGGGGCGACCGCGATGGATTCGGAATTGACGAATTGGCTGCTGGGCTTCGGGTGTTTCATCTTCTTCGGTTTGGGGATTGTGAAACGGGCGGGGGAGTTGAGGGCAGCCAAGAAAAATAAGTGCCGAGCAACCGGCAGGGCCGGAGAACCGAAGAATATCTTGGGCCGTTCCTACTACCCTGGCGACTGCCAGATTCTGGAGACCATGGCTGTAGCCAGCGGTTTTTCGGCGGTGACGGTGTTCGCGCTTTATATCGATACCCTCAAGGCGTCCACGCTGTATTCACAGCTTCAATATCTATGGGCGCTGTGCCCCCTGATGATGTATTGGTACGGACGCATATTGCTTATCGCCCATCGCGGCGACCTGCTGGCGGACCCGGTCGAATTTGTCGTAACGGATAGAACCAGTCTGTATTGCGGTTTGATCGGCCTGGTTATTTTCGTGATTGCCATATGAGGAAATTATGCTAGCCAAACTCAAGAGATATGGCCGCATCGTCATGTCCCTGTTGCGAGGAAGGCCTATTCTCGTAATTTACGATGTTACGCGCCTGTGTAACCAACGTTGCCGGATGTGTAACATCTGGCGAACCAAGAGCCAAGACATGCCGCTGGCGGAGATTGCCGCCAGGGCGGGGGAGTTGCGGTCGCGCGGGGTCGGCTATGTCTTTCTGCAGGGCGGAGAACCCACCTTGCGGCCAGATTTGTTGGAAATTGTCGATATCTTCCTCAATGCCGAAACCAAGCCGACCGTCATCACCAACGGCATTCTGCTTCGGGATCGCTTGGCTTCGGAACTTGCGGCCCGCCGATGCAATGTGGCAATCAGCCTGGACACGCTGGACCGCGATACTTTCACCCTGATTCGCGGTGTGGACAAGTTGTCCGAAGTCAAGGAAAACATCGAAGCGGCGGCGAGATTAACTCCCCGTAAGGGAAATTGGGCCATAACCACCACCATCACCGAGCTGTCGAGCCTCGAGGAAGTGCAGCGGCTGGAAAAGTTCGCCAATGACCTGGGCTTTATGTACGCGATACGTCCCTATGTCCACGTCGCCGGCACGGCCGGGCGAAGGGACGACCTTCTGGCCTACCGGGATAACGAAAGGATTGCGAAGATATTTGTCTATATGCGCGATCGGGCCCGGGATAACAATTATTTGGCCAGCGTGGTGTATGATGAACATCTGAATTATGTGCTTAGACGCCCCCAACCCATGTGCGACGCTCTGCGACGTTCCATGGTCATGTCGCCCGGCGGCTTGTTCTCCCCCTGTATCGAGTTCTCCGGAGAATCTGCCGGTTTGCAGGAAATGCTGGCGCGAAAAACCGAATGGTTGGAACGCTGCCGAAAGTGTAATCGGGATACCCCGTGTTTTTATAACGACGCCAGGGAGATTGGCATCCTCTGGCGGAAAAAATGGCGCCTTACTCTGGCCGCCCCCAGGATTATCCGGCAAATTCTACGCTATGGCAATTTCTTCTGATCCCGGCGGCGGCGTTGGCCGGAAAGAACGGAGCAGGCATGAAAGTTCTATTGTTTGGCGGCACGGGTTTTCTGGGAAAAGTATTGGTTCGGGAGCTGGACGGCGACGCCGGAGTGGAACGGCTCACTCTGGCCACGCATCGGGCCGTGCCTACGGAAACGTTCTCGAAAAAAGTAGATTTCCGACCCGCGATCGACTTTCTCTCCCCGGACGGTTCCGGCCGCGGGGAAAAGTTTGACGTGATTGCCTGTCTTAGCGGAAGAATTTATTCGCAGAGCGCCGACGAGAAGATAATCAAGGAAGCCAACCAGGATATTCCCAAGCTGGCCACCGATTTCTGCCGTTCCCTGGGTACGGCGAAATTTATCTTGGCAAGTTCCGTCAACGTGCGGTTGAAGCTGGACCACGGCTACCCCGCCTACAAGCGTGAGGCGGAAAAATATCTTGTCGCCTCCGGTGTTCCCCATACCATCCTGCGTCCGTCCTTGATTTACGGGCCTGGTGACGCCGGCATGTCCAGGCTGTTGGAATTCATTGCCAAACACGGGTTGGTTCCCGTATTTGGTGACGGGGAAAAGTTGGAGCAGCCCATTCATGTTGAAGAAGCTGCCGCATTTTTCCATAAGGCAATCACCGCTCCCGCCGCCAACGCGGCTTTCGATATCGGCGGAAAAGACGCCATGACTTACAATCAGCTGCTTATGCGTATCGCCAAATCCCTGCAGCGTAAAATCCGTTTGTTGCACCTGCCTGCCAAACCGCTCATTTTTCTCCTGCGGGGCTGTGAAAAAATTGGCCTGGCCCTGCCGGTAAACTCCGAACAGATCCTACATATTGATACCAACCTTGATATCGACAACCGGCCGGCGCTGCGATTATTCCCGGTGGAATTGCATCCGTTTGACCAGCGGATTGCGGCGTACGCCAAGCAGTTCCATACCTGATGAAGATACGGTTCAAGCAGGTTTGGGGTTCATGGATTCTTGGCCAAGGTAATCGCCGTCAGGCTCATGGGTGGCAGGTTCACCGTGCCGGCGGTGGAATCGACGCTGGGCGTGCCTTTTTGCTTGTCGCCGGCCAGAAGTTCGGCGCTCCGGGGGCCGATTTTTTCAAAAAGTTTACTTAATAGTGATAACAAAATCCATGGTAAATCCCAACAAACGATTCTTGGTGATGGTGTAATTGCTGATTCCGGCATCGGCCAGCAATCGTTTTATTTGTCCCAGGGAAAGAAGAAACATGTAGTCCCCAGCCGCATAATCTTTGCCGATGGCGAGAAGTATGCGGTTGAAAATTTTTCGGGGAAGCCAGTGCAGGAATGGTAGGCGCGTATGCACCTCAATCGGGAAATAGCGATTTGGGGTGGTCAAGTATGCAAATCGCGAAGTGCGCTTCACTTCCTTGAGAAACAATAATTGCCGGTCGTAATCACCGACATGTTCGATGACGGCATTGGACCAGCATATGTCGAACTGTTTGTCGGCAAAAGAAAAAATCTTCCCGTCGTAAGTGACGGTTCGTACCTTGGGATAGAGCTTGTTGAATTGTACCGGATCGTCCACGCCCAGTGCGGTTATGTTTTCGGGATAAGGATAGTTTTTCTCCAAATAATTTTCACTTCCCGTGTATTCGACGCTGGAGTAACCGACATCGAGAATGGTCGTGCTTGCATCGATATGAAATGTGCGCAAGAATTGTTCATATTTGCGTTTGCGATTGTTTCCCGAAATTCTCATGCTAAGCGGCATTATGTCTTCCCTCCCAATTGGCATCCTCTGGCGGGAAACTGGCGCCTTACTCTGGCCTCCCCCATGATTATCCGGCAAATTCTACGCTATGGCAATTTCTTCTGATCCCGGCGGCGGCATTGGCCGGTAAGAACGGAGCAAGAATGAAAGTTCTATTGTTTGGCGGCACAGGTTTTTTGGGAAAAGTTTTGGTTCGGAGGCTGGACGGCGACGCCGGAGTGGAACAGCTCACTCTGGCCACGCATCGGGCCGTGCCTTCGGAAACGTTCTCGAAAAGGGTCGATTGCGGCGTACGCCAAGCAGTTCCATACCTGACGACGATACGATTCAAGCAGGTTTGGGGTTCATGGATTCCTGGCCAGGGTAATCGCCGTCAGGCTCATGGGCGGCAGGTTCACCGTGCCGGCGGGGGAATCGACGCTGGGCGCGCCTTTTTGCTTGTCGCCGGCCAGAAGTTCGGCGCTTCGGGGGGTCAATTTTTTCCCCTCCAACAGGGTGGTCAGGGTCACGACATCCTTGACCGAACGGTTCACCGCCAGGAGAATGACCTGCTCGGAGCCGTCCTTTGCCAGCAGTCCCAAAGCGTTGGCGATGGGAACCGTATGCTTGTCGGTGACAATCCCCAACGGCTGGAAGCGGAGGTTGCGGACCTTGACCGTGGTGGCGAGCATGGGCAGGTCGCGGTAGGGCCTGAGCGCCAGGATGATTTGGCCACTGGGCCGGTAAGTGTAGGGTAGTTGCCGCCAGGGCTGGTGGAGAGCCTCGTAGTGGTATGGGGAGTCGTCTCCGTAGGCTCCGAAGCACCAGGCGCTCAGGAGCGTCCAGTAATAGGCGTCCCGGATGCCGTGTTGCGCGAAGGTGAGGAACATGTCGCCCAGGTACACGCCGGCCACCGGATCCAGGTTGTATTTCCAGGTGGTCATCCCCATCAGCAGGGTGATGCCGTATTCGGTCACGTGCATGGGCGCGAGCGCGTCGAGCTTTTCCAGTTCATCCTCGAGTTGCCGCAGCATGTCCTGAAAAACCACCGGCGCCGCCAAAATGGCCTGGCGGTTGACCTGTTCGTTCGGATTGACGTCGAACGGGGCGTAGAAATGGATGCCGTAGAAATCGGCGACAATGCCGGCTTCTTTCAGCCCGATCGCCACCTCCCGGTTCCAGGTGTCGAGTTCCGGTATGACATTTTTGCTGTAGGAGTGGCCGATGTGGTTGACCTGGAGAATGGCGCCGACCAAGACGCCGGGATCGACCGCCTTGAGGGCGCGGTAATGCCCGATGAATTGCTTCACATATTCCTTAGCGGTTACGAAGGAAGGGTCGGCGTTGTAGTAGCTTTCGTTGCCGATTTCCCAATAGGGGACTTCCGGCGCGGGGGAATATTTTCCCTTGTTGGCGTTGATGTACTCGAGCCAGCGGGCGTTGTGGGCGGGGTCCTGTTTCAGGTTGACGGTTATCATTCCGGCGGCGTTCCGGCGGCTCAATAATTCGAGGAATTCGTCGGTTCCAAACCGCATGGGTTCCGGCTTGCCGTCGAAATTGAGGCCGTCGATCCGGTTCTCCACGGGTCCGATTCCGTTCGCCCAATCGTAGCGGCTGGCCAGGGCTCCGCCGGGGAAACGCACCACCGGAGGGTTCAACTCCGCGACCGCGTTGAGCATTTTCGTCTGCCAGGCGCCCTGGTCGTCCAGGATTTTATCGCCGTTTTCGACCCATTGCAGATTGCCGCCGAACAACCCGGAAGCGAAGCGGGGCGCCTCCCCGGCGTGCCGGTTCAATTCCACCGTCGCCTTGAAGGTGGGCATGTCGAAGGCATGAACGGCGCCGGAGAGGAGCAGCAACAGCGCGGCAAAGAAATGCTTCATGATTTTGACCCCTTATTCCGGAGTTTCCGACTTCGTCGTCCATTCGGAAATCTCATGTTTGGTTTTGGACCAGGGTATTCCCCATTTTCTTTCGCCAACCGCGCAGTAGCGGCAAAACGGTATGGGGCGCGTCACGAACGACAATATTTCCCGCGCCGTCGCGGTATGGATGTCGATGGAGTCTTTTTCGCTCAAGGCCATGGGAATGTTGAAATGGGCGCTGAAAAAACGCGAACAAGGCGCGATGCCGCAGGGGAATATGCGTCCATTGTAAAGGGTCGCGCAGTTATAAGCCTGGAAGCAGGTATAAGACGACAATCTCGCATTTTGTTTTCCCGTGGTGTCGAAGGGCATGAAGTACGATTCCTTCTTTGCCAGGTAAAACGCCTTGACCAAGGCGCCGTGCGCTTCGCCAACCGCGTGGATCTTTTTGAAATGTTCCTCCATGCCCGGGTAGACCGTTACGGAAATTGCCGTGTTGGTCCTGGTGACCGCTCGCCAGAATATCTCATCCTGCTTGGCCAAAAGGATGCCGTTGGTGATGATGGTGATTTTGCCGCTGGGAAAACATTGGCGGGTGATATCCATGATTCGATGCATGGCGGGGTTGAGGAGTGGTTCGCCGCCGCATAGCCTAATCTCCCCCATTTTGCCGTGGAACAATTCGGACAACCTCTTCAGATCCCTGTTATAACCCTCGATATCGATATATCCTTCCGGCGCCAGAGGGGAACCGTGGTCGCAGCCCCAACAGTCAAGGTTGCAGTGATCGGCGCAGTTCACCTCGAAGCTCAGGGATTTTCCCGGCATAAGCCTTCGCAGCAGATTCTTCACCGGCCAGATTACCCGTTGAATAAAGAACATTTTCCACTCCGGATTCTTAGTGAAGCCCGGTGCCCGGGTAACGGCGGAATTTGCGAATGGGAATCCGTTCGAAAATTCAGCCGTTACCGGGCACCGATCATAGAGAAAATTTATAGGATGATTTTACCAGCTTCAGACGTTGGTCGCGGGTTTTCATCGATCGCGCAGTCCCAGTGCGACAAGCATTTTTTTGATATAGGGCTTGAAGGGGACATATTTCTTGATACGGTTGGCCATTTGCTCGCCGGCGACCCGCTTGGCGAAGATTTGCTCTTCGGCGTTGCGCAAGACGGCGCTTCGGTTAAAATAGCGCCGTTGAAAATCATAGGCGGCGACAAAAAGATCGCTGTCCTTTTGGTCGTAATATTTCCTGAAAAGCGCCGACATGGCTTCGTAGTGCTCCTCTTCCGGCATGTACCACCAGGGAATGGTCAGAGCCTGAAACAAGTCGGAAATGTTGTCGCGGGTTCCCTGCCCGATTTCAAACGAGCCGATGTTAGGCATTTTACCGGCGCCGGCTTCAATCTGTTTCTTGTTATCGGCGGTCACAACACTGAACAGCAACCTGCAGGCAATCAAGAAGAATTGCAGTTTGGCGTTGTTGTAATTCAGGTTGATGTCATGCAGCACCACGGTTGCGCCAGTTTTCAAAAACGGCAGAACCATGAGAAAATCCAGGAGCTCGCCGGGTAGGTGATGACTGGCGTCAAGAAGGACAAAATCCACCCCGCCGCCTATCTCCTCCATAAACGCAGCCGAAACGTTGCCGGTGAAAAGACGCCATTTCTTTTCATCAATATCGGGAAAATACTCCCTCACCAGAAAACCGGACGGCCTCTTGTCCTTCCTGGATTCGTCGTTCACGTCGGGATAATATTTCTCGCTCAAGTCCACGGAATAAAGTTTCGAACCCGGCAACTCCTGCATCGCATTGAGAATGACCACCGAAGAAGCGCCGGAGGAAACGCCCACCTCCAGAATTTTCAGCGGCTTTTTTTCCCGTAACAGTTCATCCAAAAACACCCGTTCGGAAGGCAGCATTTCCGAATATGGCGTTTCGCGCAAATCGACATTCATGGTGGCCGTCCTTTATGTTTTACAAAATGCCGCTATTGTTTTGGGGAAACCGGTCAGTAGAAAACCTCCTTTATTCGTTTGGGCAGCAGCGCGCCGGCCAGTCCCCCCAGAAGAATAGCCGCCAGTCCGACCGCGCTCGCCATCAGGCAATAGGTCAGGTTGTCGGCCGGACGCAACAGGGCGATTACGAACCAGCCGGCCGCGAAAACGGCGATGGCGCGGACAATCGGCGAGCGCGCGGGCAAATCAAGCCGCAAGACCTTGCGGGCCATGACGATATGGAGGAGCACCATGATCCAAATCGCGACTATCGCCCCGACGCCGGTGCCGGTCAAACCCCACCAGGTGGTGCCGAGAGTCAGGGCGGTGAAAAATACCAGGGTGGATACCGCCACCAGGGTGAGGGCGGTTTTCTCATGGTGGGTGGCTTGGAATAGATAGCCGAAATGGCCGGTAAGGCAGGTGGCCGGCAGCATATACCCCAAGAGCGCCAGTAACGGGCCGGAAAGCGCGTACTTGGCTCCGAAAAACAGTTCGAGCAAGGTCCCGCCGAAAAAGGCCATTCCCACCGCACCCAGAAAACCCAGCGCCAGGAGCATGACGCAGAAGGAGAGGGTCTTCTTCTCGAAAATCCCCCTTTCTCCCAGCCAGAGCCGGCTAAAATGCGGATACGAGGCGGCGATCAGGGCTTCGGGCAGGATGAAGCTGAAGGACGCTATCCGCATGGCGCAGCCGTACAGTCCCAGGTCGCTGTCGGTCATCAGCCAAGCCAGGACTATCAAGTCGGCCCGGTAATACAGGTTGGCCAGCAGGTTCATCGGCAGGAACGCCGCCAGTTTTCCCCAAATGTAACGCAGGTTGTTCCGGTCCAGCCGTATCGGCGGACTCATGCGCTTCTTGAAGAAAATGCAGGTAATAATCGCTGTCGCCAGAATTCTGCCCAGGAGGTAGCAGGTCACCAGGCCAAATATGCCGAATCCCTGCAAGAGGGCCGCGATACTTATGCCGACCCTGAATACCTGCTCGACAATTCCGATGCGGAACAGGATGCCGCCGGCGCTGTGGGCGAGGAAAACCGCCTCGCTGAATTGGAACAGGGCGGAAAAGGGCAGGCTGAGGGCGCTCAGTAAATAAAGCGTCAACGCGTTCCCGTCGCTTCCCATCAACCCCGCCGACACGCCGATGTATATCAGTCCCGCCAGTACGGACGCCGGAAGGCACAAATACAGGACCGAGCCTATCGTTGCCCCCTCCTCTTCCGGCTTTTGCCCGATTTCCCGGCTCAACACGTAACCCAGCCCAAGCGAAGCCAGGCTTTGGAAAAGAACCATCATTCCCATGATGAAGGTGTAATAGCCGAATTCGCCGGTGCTTAAAATACGGGCCGAGACGAAAAACAGAAAAAAGGTGAAAAACGGTTGCGCAATCCTGCCGCCCAACAAGCCCATGGAACTTTTCAGGACGCCCTGGCCGAAGACGGCATCGGAGGCGCCGTCGGAATCCGGGTCGTTTGGCTTTTTCGGCGATTCGATACGATTTGAATTCATGTTGACCCAGGGGGAAAAATGTTGGGATGAATTGTGCTCCATGTCCAAAGAGAGTTGCAAAACTTCAGATTAAAGGGCAATTTCGCAGCACTATCGTAAGTCATGTCGCCTGCGCGGTCAATCGGTTTTTATAGGCGGCAGCCGAGAAAGTATGCCCATGGTTGTCGCGGTTCGTCGGGGGAACGGTTGGGGGAGACCGGTATTGATTCGTGGGCAAATTCCCTGGGCGTTCATTAAGCCGCGGCTCTGTAAGTATCAACGCTAACCGGATTTATGAGTTAGGGCTTGATATGGGGGTGGGTTTTTATAATATTAAGTGCGGTGTGGAAACGGATTTACCGTGGTAGAGCGTGGCAATCGGGCTGTGAGCGGTCAGTTAGGGTGTGCCGAGCGCGTTCAGGTAGGATTTCTGCAAAATGGGCCAAGTTAACGCAATGCCCCTTCTGCAAAACTTCTCCGCCAAACCGGAACCCGCAACAAATAGGCACAATCACCCCTGGGGAAGGATCTTTCTCGGGAAAATCAACCCTACCCAAGCCCTCCAATAATGCTCCTCGCGTTCTGTTTTCCACCCTTTTTTCCAATTTCAATACCATCTCAATATACTTTTGAGATAGGCAGATACGACGCGTACCTGCGCACAGGCGATTTAGGACAGGACGACCTGTTTCACTCCTGTCGAAGATGCGGATTCGTTCCGAACCTTCACTTTGCCTGAAAAATGGGGATGCCGGGAACGCGTCGGATCCAAGCAATAAATCGGGGGATAGTAACATGTTTAGTTCGCGCATTGCCATAAGCCTTGCCTGGAGTATGTTTACAATCTTGTCGTTATCCGGCTGCTATTCGGCCGGACCGCGACCGGGGGAAAAAAAGGAGTTCACCAAAGAGCCGGCCGCCGTCACCGGCGGGCCGACCACCGGCGCTCCCCTGGTTGACACCGATATGCGTCTGGCCCCGGGCGATGTGCTTGGTATTACCTATATCTCCCGCAACACTCCGGAAGGATATCCCCTGCAAACCGGCGACACGTTGCTGGTCGAATACCACCAGCAGGAACACCTCAACCGCAACGCCGTAGTCAGGCCGGACGGAAAGATCACCCTTCCCTATGTCGGAGACATTGAGGTTGGCGGCAAAACCGTGGCCGAAGTCAACGAAACCGTCTCCGGACTCTACAAGGAGAAGAATCTATTCAAAAGTCTGACCAACACCGTGACCTTGTTGTCGTTCCACAATAAACTGCGCGAATTGCAGCAAATGAACACCAACAGCGCATCGGGACAAACGAGACAAGCCACGGTCGGCGGCGACGGTTGCCTCAGGCTTCCTCTCGGCGTCAACATCCAGGCTGCGGGCCGTTCCGTCACCAAGGTGGCGGAGGAAATCTCCTGTGCCTACGACACGAAAATACCCGGGGCGGAAGTGCTTACCGAGCTGATCAATATGCGTCACAATTACCTCTATGTATTGGGTGAGGTCAACAACCCCGGTCTGGTCTCCATCGGCGGACCCATGGGCGTCGCGCAGGCGGTGGCTTCGGCCGGCGGCCACAAGTCCACCGCCGACCTCAGGACGGTGGTGTTGCTGCGGGCGGCTCCCGATAGCGATAGCCCGGTCGGACGCCTGATCGACCTCGACCAGATCCTCGAGACCGGCAACCTGTCGCAGGACGCTTTGATTCGCCGCTTCGATATAGTCTATGTGCCGCCGTCAAGAATCAAGAACCTGAACGACCGCGTCCTGATGTATATCCGCAACATGATGCCGATTGAAACCCACGGCAACCTCGGCATGGGCTTCAACTGGACGTGGGACAAGGGAGGCAGCAGCACCATTCCAACCATCACCTCGCCGTGACCGAATCAGGCGCCGCTTGCTCCTTGATAAGCGGCGCCTGTTTTGGAATATTGACTCTTGCAGGACCTTCATTCGCAACGAACATGGGGTGCCGCCATGCGAAATATAGTGGAACTGATTTGCCGCCGGTTTCCCACCATTGTGTGGATTGCCTTGGTTGTCTTCCTGGTGATTGCCGCCGCCACTTACCTGGCTACACCCATGTACACCAGCGAAGCCCGCATCACCATTCCCCTCGGGCAGGAATCCACCGTACCCACCACCGCCCTGACCGCGCCCCTTTACATATATGTTACCCGGGCCGAACAAATACAAACCCAGATAGAAATGTTGCAAAGCCGCAACCTGATCGAAAAAACCATCGACGAAATGCCGGACGCCTTGTTCGAACCCGAAAGCAGGCCGGAACCGGATGGCCTGCTTGCCCGCCTGCGCAAACAGTTCGGCGAAGTCACCGGTGTGGCAAGGGCCGAATTGCGGACCATCATGGAAAAAGCCAAAATCAATCCCAAAATGTCGGAACGGGAAAGTTTCATCCTTTCCTGCGCCTCCCGTCTCGACGTCAAGCGCCGGAGGGAGACGGATGTCATCGGGTTGTCGTTCAAGGATCGCTCGCCCCAGGTGGCGCAAATATTCCTGAACAAGTTCCTGGAAATCTTCGTGCGGGAAAAAAGTTCCAGCGACGCCTCCGCTACCGTCCCCTTCTTTGCCGAACAGGAGCAAAAGCTCAGGGACGACCTGGTCGACTCCCGCAAGAAGCTGGCCGATTTCCGCCAGCAATGGGGAATTCTGGATTTGCGGTCCCAGCGGGATTCGCTTCTGTTGGAGGATGGCCGCATCCTTTCCGAAATCAACCAGGCGCAGGCGGAACTGGTGCAGATAGAGGTGTCTCTGACTTCGTTTCAGGATGCGCTGGGCCGCGAAGCGCCGGAGAGCGTGTTGCCCGCCCGCATCCGCGACGACTCCGGAATGTCCGAAACATTGCGGAACCTCGCCACCTTGCAGGCGCGTGAAAGCCGCCTGTGGACAGAACTTGGGGATGACCACCCGGATCTTATCAATATCAGGACCGAAATCGCCAGGCTGCGGGCGCATATCCAATTCGAAGGGCGGGACATGCTCAACAGTCGCGCCAATATCCTCAAATCCCTGCTGAGTGAACTTAAGTTGCAGCGCGATAACATTCACAACCAGATTCTTACCCTAGAAGCCAAGAGCCGGGAAATGCTCACCTTGGAGACAGAGGTGAAGGTTATGGAAACCGCCCTGGGCCAGTACGCGGAAAGGCGCGAGACCTCACGGATGTCTGCGGCAATAGAGGCGAAACAGATCAACGCCATCAACATTATCGAACCGCCCAACCTGGCCTACAAGCCGTCATCACCGGTGGTGTTCATGAATCTGCTTCTGGGCCTGGTTTTCGGGGTGGTTCTGGGCCTGGCCTATATATTTTTCCGTAACCGCTTCAGCAGCACCATCTACACACCGGAGGATTTGCACAACGCGTTCTCGCGGTCGGCGGGCGACAACAGTCCGCCCATCGCCCAGTTGCCGGACCTGGTCTATCCGCGCGCACAAGGTTTTATCCGCCGGCTGTTGCCTATACCCCACCTGTTCAGCTCCTATGCGGAACCGGACGCGGTGGTGCGGAAAATGCCCGAGAACGTGATGACCATGATGGGCAGGAAATTTTTCTACCCCAAGAACGAGCGGCATATCCCCAATTCCCTGCTGCTAAGCGGCACCGGGGATAATGTCGGCGCCACCACCTGCGCCAAGCTCCTGGCCGAACATTTGCGCAAAACCAACATCTGCCGCGTTCTCCTCGTCCAGACCAGGTTCGACCGGCCGAAAAAACGGAAACCCGTAGCGGATGGTCGGGATTTCGCCACTTGGCTGAGAAGCGAAACGCTTCCGGAACCGAAGGAGGGGGAAGGCACGGTCGACTTGTTGCCGGCCGGGGTGCTGGACGACGTGGCCCAATCGGCCCTTTTCTCCCTTACCCGCGAAAAGCTGGACAAACTGCGCGAAGGCTACGACGTGGTGGTTTTTGACGCCGATCCGGTCATCCGGAGCAGCATCGCCCTGCATTTGGCCGCCCTGGTCGAGGACGTCATACTGGTGGCGCGTTCAGAAGTGACTCGACGCGAAGTCCTCAGTTCGACCCTGAACTCCCTTGGCGAAACCGGCGGCAAACTCGCCGGCGCCATCTGCAATTTCCGCCGCTTCTATATTCCCAACTGGGTATATCGTCTGCTCGAGTAGAGGCGCGCCGCGAAATACGGCGTATAGGTTTTAAATTTCCCACCCGGTCCAAGGTGGAGTCGCCAGTGAATAGAATGTTCTCCAACCTCGGCACCTTCATAGTCGTCACTTTGTTGGCGGTGGCGGCCGGATGGGCTTTCACTTTTTTCGGCCGCAGCCTGACCTACCAGGCCATGTTGATCCTTATGGCGCTGGGGGTGCTGGGACTGCTGATTTTGACCGAGTTCGGCATAATCCGGGAGGTCCTCCTGCTCGGCCTCGGCTTCGCCGTGGTCATATCGCCGATAAAGGATTTCGACTTCCAGGAAGGCGATATCCACTACATGTGGGTGATTCAAAGCAATACCTTTTCCGCTTTCGACGCTGCGGTGATCGTGTTCATAGCATTCTATGGCCGCAATATCCTGTCAACCTTGTACAAATGGCTGCCCAGGCCGGTGATTATCCTGATTATCGGTTATGTGGTCGCGATGCTCCTGTCGCTAAGTAAAATCGGTCCGTCCGGGCACATGGAGGTGGCGATTACGCAACTGATTTACGAATTCAAATGCTTTGTGGTTTTCGCCGCCGTCTTCACCCTCATCCTTAATCCCAGTCCCCAGGGGCTAATGTCCGACTTGCGTTACCTCCTCATCGGCCTCAGTTTCGCCGCGCTTCTGGAGGCCGCCATCGTCTGCCTGGAGTATATCGGCAGGATACAGTCCGGCCCCCTGCTGATGGGCATCCGGGTGGGTTCGTTTAGCGAGGGTCTGGGGATGGGCGAGACCTTGCGGGTGGGTGGAACCTTTCAACATCCCAATTACCTGGTCGTCTTCGCCGGCGCCGCCTTTTTGCTTCTCTGGCAAACGGAGATGGACTCCCTTCCGGGCGCCAGGCGTTCGTTTCTCTATTGGCCGGGCATTCTTGGCGCCTTCCTTTGCCTAATCCTGACCCTGTCCCGCAGCGGTTGGGCCGGGACAGCCGCCGGAGCCATGGTTTACCTAGGCGTAATGTTGGTCGGCAGAGGCCACAACTGGTTCAAGTCGCTGCCCTGGAAATACGTTATCCCCGGCCTGGTGGTCATTATCGCGGTCGGATTTTATTTTTCGGATTCAATCATGGACAAGATTTTTCATTCCGACTCCGGCAATGTCACCAGCCGCCAGTACATGAACGAAATGACCATCTTGATATGGTTGGACAATCCCTGGTTGGGACTTGGTCTCGGCCAACACGGCTTCGCCATGGCGGCGGTGTCGAAGTTCGGCCAGTTGCAAGTCGGCATAAAAACCATTCCGGCTGTCCATAATAGTTATCTGTTGGTTTTGTCGGAGATAGGCATTTTCGGAACCATAGCCTACTTTCTCATTCCCGTGTACTCCGTGGCCACCGGTCTCTTGACCTGCCTGAAGAATCCCGACCACCGGGCCGCCGCCATATTATGCGGTGCCTGCACCGCCATCATAGTTTACCAGGTCGCCGATTTGGCCTCCATTTCGTTACGCCACGGTGTCTTGGCCATTTTCTACTGGTTTCTCCTTGGCATAATCATCGGTCTCTCCACATTTATTCGGAATGAATCGGTACAGCCGGCAATACGGCTCACTGAGGGGGAAGTGACATGAGCAGCGGTCTTATCGGGAATTGTCTTAGGCTGGCCGGAGGCGGCAAACGTCTCGCGGTTACGGTGCTTTTGCTTCTAATCTGCTTCAGTCCGGCTGTTTATGCCGCCGCCGCCGGCGTTCTCGAACCTTTCCCCGACAAGAGCGTGGACCCCTCCCGCCACAAGCGCCCGGTGCTGTCCGAGGATATGACCTTCCCCGGCACTCTGGGTTCCAGCCCCGAGGTTCCGGTGCAGGTGCATCTGCTTTTCCCCAATGACGGCGCCATATTCCCGCCCAACGCCGCCGTCACGGTGAGTTGGAGGATGCCCGACGAAATAGCCCAGCCCAAGACGCTCGGGAGAAAACCCAAGTATTTCCGGGTGGAAATGTCCAGCCACACGCATCCGGTGACGAATACGGTGAAATATTTCCCCTATAACCACAGAAGCCCCACCTACACCGGGATTTTCAACACCACCAGTTCCGGCAGGTACGGTTGGCAGGTTACCGCCGTCATGGATGATGCCTCGATAATAAAATCGCCGGCCCGTTATTTCGTCGTCAACCAGCCTAATTACTATAATAATTATTTTACCATCGTCCAGGATGTCTACCCGCATTATTATTACGACTCTCAGGATCATAGGAGGTAAGCGCCCAGTCCGTGTATGCAGGCCAAAGTCACTTCCCGGTTCTCCCGGTGCGAATCCATTCGGCCGGCTTCCTGAATAACGCCGCCAGATAAATCCCCACCCGCCACAGGGCGAACAGCGGCAACATCGCCGCCGCCGCCAATCCTTGTTTGTCCAGGCGCTCCAGGCCGAGGAAAAAGTAACCGGCGAACAACCCCAGCGCCAGCAGGGACAACCACCACGCCAAGCCGCCGGCCAGATAAGCCGGAAGCAACAGGGCCAGCGCCAAACACAATTGCAAGGAAAACGGCGGCGCCGACATCAGTAGTAACGACAGGACGGCGCGCCAATCGCGGCGCCGCAGGGCGTCGGGAATTTCCATTCGCAAAATAGTCCTCCGCAAATCGTGCTCGCCCGCCGACCAGCGCTGGCGCTGGGTTTGGGCCAGGGCCGGTGTGGCGGGCATGAACTGCCGCGACACCGCCTGCGCCGCGAAGGAGACCGGGATTTTGTCCCGAATCAGCCTTAGGGTCATTTCCGCGTCCTCGGTCAAACCGTGCGCCTGCCAACCCAGGCGGTAAATCAGGGAACGCTCGAAACACATTCCGGAACCGCGCAGGGGAAGGGTCAGTCCCCAGGCGTCGCAGGCGGGGACCTGCCAGCGGTTACGCAAAACAAACGAAGTGGAGGTGAGCCGGGTGAACCAATTGCGGTTGGGCTCGCTTACTTCATAACGCCCCTGAATCATGACGTCCCCGCGGACGCGGTGGGAAGCCATGACGCGCAGGTAATTTTTTTCCGGCAAACTGTCGGCGTCCAGGAACAGGACCGCGTCGCCGGGTTCGTCCTTGAGCGTTTCCAGGGCGTAGGCAATGGCGTGACCCTTGCCCCGCTTTTCCTGGTCGAGGCGGCTCAGCACCTTGGCGCCGGCTTCCCGGGCGATTTCGGCCGTGGCGTCGTCGCAATTGTCAGCCACCAGATTCAGGCTGAAGCCGTCCCTCGGATAATCGCAGGCGAGGATTTTCTCCACCGTTTGGCGGATAATTTCCCCTTCATTGTGGGCGGGAACTATGATGGTGAAGAACGGCGCCTGGCTGGTCGCAGCCGGCGGCGCCTTTGGGAAGAGCGACCGCAACGCCAGAGCCCACAGCCCGACAATCCAGGCTAAAAAGGGAATCAGGACCACATACATCACGACCGCCAGGAAAACTTGCATGCGCGTCCTTTTCGAAATGAGTTGTCAACATAAAGCCAACCTGCACCCCATTTCCCAGTATATTTTTAATTTACCCCTCCGGGTAGTCAAAACCCTTGCCCCCCAAGCTAATCGGGATTGAGGCGGGGGTAGATGGCGGGATGGGGATTGACGCCGAGGCTTCAGCATGGAAGAATGGTCGGGTGCTATCGATTTTGGCGAGACAAAAACCCTGAAATGAAAGGAGACGGCGTGAGCGCCCAGGACAACTTCATGCTGGACAAGCGTCGCGACGAAATGTTCACCGCCACCGCCAGGTTGCTGGGCCAGCTGGACGCCGACGCCTTTCTCGACCGTATGGGCGGATTTTTTACAGGCGAAGGCGCCGGCGCCGTAACGGCCGTGCCGGTATGCCGGAAAATCGGGGTCATCGGCATTTTCGTACCCACACTAAGAGGCGGCGGCGCCGAACGGGTCGCGGTCAATCTTTCCACCAGCTGGCTTAAACGGGGCTACCGGGTCGTCGTTTTTACCGACGAAGCGCCGACGCCGGGCGACTTCCGGCTGCACGAAAAACTGGAGCGGATCGTCCTGCCCTCCGACCGACTCGCGCGTTGGCACGCGGTTCGGGAAAACCTGCGCGCGGCTGCGGTGGACATCTGCCTTTTCTTCGACGGCTGGCGTCGGCAAACCCAATACGATTTTTATAGCGCCAAATTGACCGGCTGCCTCACCATCCAGTCGGTGCACCACATGTTCTTCTATCCAATGCATGAATTCAGGCCGGACGCGATGGAGTGGCTCCTGGACTACGGCCGCTTCGCCGACGCCCTCACCTGCCTCAGCGTCGACAATCTCCTGTGGTGGCGCTCCAGCGGCATGAGGCGGGCCGCCTTCATTCCAAATCAGGTCACCTTCGACCCGGCCAAGGTGGTCCGTTCCGACGGGACGACAAAGAACGTGCTGTTCATCGCCAGGTTGACCGAGATTAAGGGGGTCCGTTTCCTTCCGGAGATAATCCGGAAAATCGCCGCCCGGGTCCCTGATTTCAAGCTGCAGATACTGGGGCAGTCCTACGACGGCCTGCAGGAGAACTGGTTCCGCAAGGAAATCGCCAGGCTGGGGCTGGGTGCCAATGTGGAGCTGCACGGCTTCACTCACGACATGCACGAATTCATCGCCAGGGCGTCGGTTCTCATCATGCCCTCGCGGGTGGAAGGTCAGCCGCTGGTGCGTCTGGAAGCGGCCGTCCAGGGAGTTCCGAACGTCATCTTTTCCATGCCCTACCTCGAACAGACCGGCGAGGAGGAGGGTTGCATACAGGTCGGGAAGGAGGATGCGGACGGCATGGCCGCGGCGGTGGTGCGGCTGTTAAGCGACCGCGATTATTGGCGGCGCATGTCCGACAACGCGGTCAGGAGCGTCGTCCCCTTGTCGGAAGAAAACATCATGGCCGAATGGGAACGCCTGTTCCAGGCGATTCTGGCCAACCGGGTGGAAGAGGAATTCGCGCCCACGAAACCCGTGGACGCAGCTTTTCTGGAGGAAACCATGCAGGAGGTCCGCATCGCCTTCCGGCTGCGCCGCCGTAACGATCGGAACTTCTTCTACCGCTACCTGCATCCGGACGGCAGGCTGATTTCCACCCTGCTTCCGCGAGGAACCCGGCGGAGGATTGCCGCCGCCTATGTAGGCCACTTGATTCAGCAAAAAGTCTGGGAATTGAATCAATTCCGGCGCCGGAAACAGGGCGCCTCCAAGCAAGGGGAAGGTTAGTCCATGGCTCCCGAAATCAGCGTAATCGTGCCGTTCTATAATGTGGAACCCTACATTGACCAATGCCTGGACAGCCTCCGCAAGCAGACCTTCGGCGACTTCGAGGTCCTCTGCGTCGACGACCGGGGCCGCGATAATTCGCTCTCGGTGGTGGAGAAGTATGTCCGGTTGGACCCCCGTTTCAAATTGATCCGCCAGGAGGCAAACCGCGGGCCCGGCGCCGCCAGAAACCTGGGGATGCGGCAGGCGGTCGGGAAATACGTCACCTTCATCGACGCCGATGATTGGGTTGAACCGGAACTCTTGGCGAAGGAACACGCGGCAATCGTCGAATACGGCGTCGACAGCGTATGGGTGCGCAGCCGGCATTACTACGAGGACGGCGACAGCCTCAAGCCGGGCCGCGACGAAACGCCCGACGGCTTGGTGAAAATCGACGCCGACATCGTGGCCAAGAACCAGGGGGCGGGCTGGGACAAACTGAGTTCGCTGGATTTCCTGCGCCGAAACGGAGTGGAGTTCGACGAAGGCATTTTCCACGAGGACCTGGGCTTTGTCTTCCGCCTGTGCTGTTTTGCTGAAACCATTTACCAGGTGCCGGAGGTTCTTTACAATTACCGGCACCGCCGGGGTTCTACCACCGCCAACGCCGCCGCCGGCAGCGGCAAAATGCTGGACATGCTGGAGGGTTGGCGGCGGTCGTTGGCGTTTTTACGGGAGCGGGGCATTTTCGAGGAAAAGAAGGAGTGGCTGCTCGGGCTGTACGGCGCGCATTTCGGCATGTACCTGTTCCTGAAACCTTACAAGCTGGAAGGGGTCGCCCGGCTCCGCGATTTTCTGCGGGAGATAGATTTTCCCGCCGCCTTCGAACCGAACCAACCGGAGGTCCTCAAGGCTGTCGCCGGTTGCGGAACTGTCCACTGCTGGAACCTGCTGTACTTTTTTCTTCTGGCCCTGAGCCGGCTCCATCCGAACCGGCGCACGCGGGAAAAGTGGAAAACCTGGCTTAGAGTGAAGTTCAGGGCGAAGTGACGGGAACCTTTCTCGCAATTTCAATAGACGTTCGGTACCTTAAGGCGTGCCAGTGCGATTTAACGGGTCGCGGAGGAGAAGAAGGCGGGTAGTTAGGCCATCCTAGAGCACGCCGGGATTTCCATTCTTTTCTTTCAGGGAAGAATGGAGGCTAAGCATGGCCGGAACAATTTTCCCCATTTCGCATCGTGACCAGTATGTCTCCACCATTTCGCCTCGACATCCGTATCACCTCCTCCCCCCAACGAATTTCAAAGGCATATCGCTTGCATTTGCCGGGCGAATCGTGACAATACGTGGAGTTCCCACCTTTCCCGGGGGGTTGGGAAGGGGCAATGCATAGCGAAAAGGAATACCATGGCAGGCATCAGGGTTAAAAACGGCCCGAGTCAAGGGCAGACATTTCCGGTGGGGGAGAAACCCCTCACCATAGGCCGCGACGAAACTTGCACCCTCTCCCTGCAGGACAAGGGAGCCTCGCGGCAGCACGCGGAAATTTTCAAAATAGGCGACATGTGCTTCGTTCGCGACCTGGAGTCCAAAAACGGCACTTTCGTTAACGATAACCGCATTACCGAAGAAATGCTCAGGGACGGCGACCGCATCCAGATCGGGGGAACGGTCATTGTTTTCGAACCGCTGGCGGGGCAACGCCTGGGCGAGGAGTTGGATTTCTCCGAAGACGAGTTGGAGGCCTTTTACGAGCTGAGGCTGGAAGACCTGACGGCGGTGAATGTCGGGGGCGGGGACGCATCGTCGGAAATTCACCTGCGGGCGCTGTACCGGCTGTCCCGGCTGGTGGCGAGCGAAGATACCGAGGACGAGTTGGTGAAAAAGGCTTTGGTCTTTATCACCGAGACCTTAAGGGCCGACGGCGCCTACCTGTTCGGCCGCGATTCGCAGAAGGGAGGCATCGTTACCCTCGGGTCGCACATTCCCGGCGGCGGGCGGTCCGGACAGTTGTCGCGGACCATTATCCGCAAGGTCCTTCAGGACCGGCGGGCGCTTCTCGTTACGGATGCGATGCGCGACGACCGTTTTTCCTCGAACGAATCGGTGATGCGCCATAACATACACGCGGTGATTTGCGCCCCGTTGACCCTGTACGAGGGGGTGGAGGCGGCGTTGTACCTGGCCGGGGACGATCCGGCCATATCCTTCACCGAGCAGGAACTGGAACTGGTGGCGGCGATGGCGGACCAGATGGGTTTGGCCTTGTCCCACATCGCCTCGAAGTTGCAGCGGCGCGAATACATGGCCTCGGCGGTGCGGATGCTCCTCAAGGTGGCCGATGTCCGGAGTCCCGGCCTGATGGCGAAAAACGCGCGCTTGGCCGGTTATATGCGGGCGATTGGGAAGTCCCTGCGTCTCGGGCCTTCGGCGCTGGAAAAATTGCAGTTGGCCGGAATGCTCCATAACTACGCCGACATGATTGCCGACCCCGGTGCGAAGACGCCGGAGGAGCGGGTGGCGGACACGGTGGATCTCCTGGCCCAGGAAGTGTTTTTCCCGGAAATCGAGGAAATCATCGCCTACCAGCTGGAATGCTACGACGGCAGCGGCCCGAAGGGCCTCCTGGGGGCGGAGTTGCCGCTGGAGGCGCGCATTTTCCAGGTGGCGCGGGATATGGAGGCGCATCTCGGGGCGGCCAACGCTCCGGCGGCGTTGTCGCGGGAGGTTACGGCGGTGGTGAAGGAGTCCGGCAAGCGCTACGATCCGGAAGTGGCGAAGGCGGTCAGCGAGGCGGAGCGGGCCGGGACGCTCGGCATGAGCCTGGAAGATCAACGCCGCAAGCGCCGTTCGTCGCGCCTGAGCGCGTTCCTGAACGAAGAATAAAAGGGGTTGCTCCATGCCGGAATGGATAGAGTGCGAACTGGCGCAGATCTTACTGATGACGGACAGCATTACCAGCCCGCAGGTGATTGTCCTCCGCGAGAAGGGCGGTCACGAACGTTCGTTCATGGTGCATATCGGCCTATTCGAGGCGCTGGCCATAAACCGTCAGGTCCATGGCGAGGAGATGCCCCGCCCCCTCACCCACGATTTGCTGATGACCCTGCTGTCGGCCTTGGGCGGGCGCCTCCTCCGGGTGGCGATATCGGATCTGCGCGAGGACGCCGAGGGTAACGGCACCTTCTACGGTTTTTTGGTCATTGAGCGGGACGGCGGCGAACTGGTGATTGACTGCCGCCCGTCTGACGCGATAGCGATGGCGACCCGCGCCGACTGCCCGATTTTCGTGTCCCGCGACGTCATAGAAAAAGTGACTGGCGGTTGATGTTTGGGCCGGAGACACTTTGAAATTCAGGGACCTGTTGTTTGAAATTCTGGGATATACCGAACGCGATGCGAAATGGTGAAAATCGTTATTCACCACAGAGGCACAGAGGACACAGAGGTTCACAGAGTATCTGAAAAGAAAGGTCGGGGGTGGCTTAAGATTTTTTATTGTATAGCAAGAATTTCTGTTTAT
>JAVBQR010000016.1:0-17905 GCA_031548865.1 Planctomycetota bacterium | reverse complement strand
GTAAACAGAGATACTAATAAACAATAAAAAATGTATAAACCACCACTGACTTTTCTTTGCAGTTACTCTGTGAACCTCTGTGGTCTCTGTGCCTCTGTGGTGAAAAAAGTATTTTCACAATTTCGTTCCGTCATCGGTATACCCGCATGAAACGGAGACGCTCCCGGTGAGCGATTATGTTCTGGAAATGCAGGGCATCCGCAAGACTTTCCCGGGCGTGGTCGCCCTGGACGAGGTCCGCTTCGCGGTGCGGCCGGGCGAGGTGCACGCGCTGCTGGGCGAGAACGGGGCGGGCACGTCGACCATCATCAAGATCCTGGCCGGTATCCATCGCCCCGATGCGGGGGAAATTTGCATCGACGGCGTTCCGACCCGCATCGCCGGCGTCGCCGACGCCCGCGCCGCCGGCATCAGCGTCATTCACCAGGAGCTTAGCCTGGCCCGCAACATGACCGTGGCTGAGAACATTTTCCTCGGGCGAATGCCCGGCCGGGCGCACTTCGTGGACGACCAAGCCCTGTGGCGGGATGCCCGGCGGGTGCTCGACTCGATCGGCCTGCAGGGCCTGGACCCTGACACGCGGGTGTCGCGGCTCAGCGTCGCCAAGCAGCAGATGGTGGAGATTTGCCGCGCCCTCTCCGAGGACACCCGCATCCTCATCATGGATGAGCCCACCGCCTCCCTCGCCACCGCCGAAATCACCGCCCTCCACGATATCATGCGCAGTCTCAAGAAGCGGGGTGTGACCATCATCTACGTGTCGCACAAGCTGGAGGAGATTTTCCGGGTCTGCGACCGCATCACCGTCCTCCGGGACGGCAAATACGTCGGCGAAGCCGACGTCTCCGGCATAACCCACAACGAACTGATCAACATGATGGTCGGCCGCGACATCGAGGACGTCTACCCTCCGCACGACACCAAACCGGGCGAGGTGATTCTCGAGGCCGGGGGCATCGTGTCGGATCGGGTGAAAGACGTCAGCTTCAACTTGCGCCGGGGCGAAGTGCTGGGTTTTTACGGACTCATGGGCTCGGGGCGGAGCGAAGTGATGCGCGCCCTCATGGGGATTGACCGGGCGGCAATCGCCAGGCTGCGCCTGGAGGGCGCGCCGCTGACGGTACGGCGTCCCCGGGACGCCATCGCGGCGGGGATAGTCCTCGCGCCCGAGGACCGCAAGCTGGAAGGGCTCATCCTCAAGCAGACCATCGATTTCAACATCACTTTGCCGATCATCGGCCGGCTCATCCATTGGCTCCGCCTCGACCTGGCCTTGAACGACTCCACTATCGCCGGCATTGCCCAGCGGCTCCGCATCAAGACGCCGTCCTACGAACAGAAGGCCCTGAACCTGTCGGGCGGGAACCAGCAGAAGGTGGTGCTCGCGAAGTGGCTGGTGACCGACCCCAAAATCCTCATCCTGGATGAGCCGACCAAGGGGATCGACGTCGGCGCCAAGCAGGAAATTTACAAACTCATCTACGAAATCGCCGCTACGGGGGTCGGGGTCATCCTCGTTTCCTCGGAAATGCCGGAAGTGATCAACCTCTGCGACCGGGTGTATGTGCTTAACGAAGGACGCCTGACCGGCCTGGTGGAACGGGCCGACCTGACCGAACAAACCATCATGCGCTATGCGCTGGGAGGAGTAAAGCCATGACGAGTCGGGACGCCGCCGTCCGCGGGCGGAAAAATCCGGTCCGGGAATACCTGAGCCACAACGCCGGCATCCTCATCGGCCTCCTGGTGATGTGCGGGGTCATCATCGCCTTCCAGCCGAATTTTCTCAGTAGCAAGAATTTGTTCAACATCATGCGTTCCATTTCCATCACCGGTATTCTCGGCTTCGGCATGACCCTGTGCATCATCATCAACGGCATCGATCTCTCGCAAGGATCGGTGGTGGGTCTGTCCTCGTGTTTTTGCGCCTGGATGATAACCAGCGCCGGCGTGCCGTTTTGGGCGGCAATCGTGCTCAGCCTCGGCGTGGGCGCGCTGTGCGGCTTCGTGAACGGGGCTTTCCTCTCCAACACCCCCCTTCCGCCTTTCGTCGTCACCCTGGCCATGATGCTGATCGCCCGCGGCGGCTGCTACGTCATCACCCGGGGCAACATGATTAACGTCGACAGCGCCTTCGGCGCCCTCGGGAACGGCTACACCCTCGGGGTCATCCCGAATCCGGTCCTCATTCTCCTGGGGCTTTTCGTCATCATGTCCCTCCTTCTGGGCAAGGCCAAGTTCGGCAGGAACGTCTACGCCATCGGCGGAAACATCGAGGCGGCGCGCTTTTCGGGGATCAACATCCGGAGCACCACCTGGATAATCTACACCATTTCCGGCACGCTGGCCGGGATCTGCGGGGTGATTTCCTGTTCCCGCATCACCACCGGCCAACCCACCACCGGCACCGCCATGGAATTCGACGCCGTCGCCGCCTGCTACCTCGGCGGCATCAGCTACCTGGGCGGCGAAGGCCGGCAGGGCAGCACCCTTATCGGCGCCATCGTCCTCGGCGTCCTGGCCAACGGCATGAGCATGCTGCAGATCCCCTGGTACGTGCAGAACATCACCAAAGGCCTCATCATCCTGCTCGCCGTTTTCTTCGACGTCATGCGCCGCAACCGGGCGAAAGGCAAGGCGTAGCGCCGAGCATCCGCCAATCCATATCCTGCCTATTGCGTATACGCCGCCGGTCGCCGTATAATCCGGCCTTCCCTACAACCCATTCGGAGGAACCAGTACATGCCACTTGCCCGCTACAACGAAATGCTCAAATACGCCAAGGAACACCGCTTCACCGTCGGCGCCTTCAACTCCTACAACCTGGAAAGCCTGCAGGGGCTGGTCGCCGCCGCCGCCAAGAAGCAGGTGCCCCTCATCGTCCAGACCTACCACGCCCACATGGAATACGCCGGCCCCGATTTCATGCAAGCCATCTGCGAAGTGGCATCGCGCCATACCGACGTGGCGATTGCCCTGGGGCTGGACCACGGCAAAAGCTTCCAGCAGGCCGTGCGCTGCATCGACGCCAAATATTCCGGCGTTATGATCGACCTCGCCTCCGAGGACCTCGACTACAACATCTCGGAAACGAAAAAGGTGGTCGCGCTCGCCCATACCAAGGGGGTGTCGGTGGAGGCGGAGATCGGGAAAATCATGGACGCCCACCTTACCCCGGAGGAAATCGCCACCGGCTACACCGACCCCGACACCGCCCGGCGCTTCGTGGAGGAAACGAGGGTGGACTGCCTGGCCGTTTCCATCGGCACCGCCCACGGCTTTTACGCCCACGCCCCCAGGATCAATTTCGATCTGCTGGAGGAGCTGATCCGGGTCGTGCCCTGTCCCATCGTGGTGCACGGCGGTTCGTACACCCCGGACGCCGACGTCCTGCGCATGGTGAAAATGGGCATCGCCAAGCTGAACGTCGGGGGCGAATTCTTCGCCGCCTACAAAAAGACCATTTTCGAAATGCTCCAGGAAAACATGAATGTCGAGGTCATCGACGTCATGGCTGCCGCACGGAGCGCGGTGGAGGCGGTCGCGACGCGGAAGCTGGAGCTGCTGACGGCGTATCGGGTATAGTAGGAGTCAGGAGGAGACGCAGGCATGTCCTATATCGGACTGGACGTCGGCACGTCCGGCTGCAAGGCGTCGGTGCTACGGCCGGACGGCCAGGTCGTCGCCACCGCGAGGCGGGATTATTCCTTCGTCGTGCCGAGGCCGGAATGGGCCGAACTGGACCCGGGGGTGATTGCCGAAGCCGCTTTGGCTACTCTGGCCGAACTCGCCCCTTCGGCCCGGGACGCAGAGGCGATTGCCGTTTCCTCCATCGGCGAAGCCATGGTCATGACCGACGCCGCGGATCGGGTGCTGTACAACGCCATCACCTACGTCGACAACCGCTGCGAGGAAACGGTGGCGGAGATCGACGCGGTGGTTCCCGGCCGCGAGATGCATGCCCTGTCGGGAACGCCGCCGAACCAGATGTATTCGCTCAATAAACTGTTGTGGCTGAGGCGCAACCGCCCCGAAGTGCTGGACGCCACCCGGAAAATATTCCTGTTTGTGGATTATCTCGGCTACCTCCTGACCGGCGAGCGGCTGGTCGACCCCGGCAGTGCGGCGCGGACCATGCTGCTGGACGCCAAAAATCTGGCCTGGTCGGAACCGGTGGCGCGGCGTTTCGGCATCGATCCCGGGCTGTTTTCGCCCTTGGGCGAACCCGGGTCCAGGGTGGGGGTGTTGCGGCCGGCGATTGCGGCCCGCACCGGCCTCCCCGCCGCTACGACGGTGGTATTGGGTTGTCACGACCATCCCTGCGGCACGCTGGGTTCGGGAACGCTGGCGGTCGGCGACATTTTCCTGGGAATTGGCTCGTCGGAAAGTTTGAGCCTGGTCGTGTCCCGGGACGGCCTTACTGATTCCCTGCTTGAGCACGCCATCGCCTTCGAGCCGTTTTTCAACGGCAATTATTTCATCTCCGCCGGCCAGTTGACCCACGGCACCGCCATTCGCTGGTTTATCGACATGTTTAGGGAAAAACTGGCCGGCACCGGCGGACCGCCGGGGGAAAGCATTTACGCCCGGGCGGACCGGTTGGCCGCGGCCGATTCCGAAAACCTCTATTTCCTTCCCTACATGTCAGGGGTGGACCCGAACGACGCCGACAACGACGCCAAGGGCTGTTTCATCGGCCTGGACGTGACGACCGAGGCGGGGCGGATGTACCGGGCGGTTTTGGAAGGCTTGTGTTTCGAAACCCGTGCGCGGGTGGAGCGGTTGTCCCGGGGCGGTTTGCCACTCGGCAAGTTTACCGCCGCGGGCGGCGGCGCCAAGTCGCCTCTCCTTATGCAGATGAAGGCCGACGTCCTGGAGCGTCCGCTCCACGTGCTGCGGAGCGAGGAGGCGTGCATCCAGGGTCTCGGGATGATCTGCGCGGTGTCCCGCGGCGCCTATGCCAATTATGCCGAAGCGGCGGCGCATTTTGTCCATGAGGCGGGGGTTTACCAGCCCCGCACCGATTACCGGGAGCGCTATCGCGGCTACCAGGCGGTGAACCGGGCCGTTCGCGCCCTGTACCGCGAGTTGCGTGGCAAGTGAGGGGCTCCCTCGCAGTGGGCATTGGCTGAAAATTGTAAAGCCCCCTCGCTGGCACGTTATTTATTTTAGTCGTTTCGGAAAAAATGCTAAATAAGCTTGACAACGAGCCAAGGCGAGTTAAACTGAGCGCATTACTTTTGCTGATTAATCATTTACATTTGTAACATTGCCTGATCCCTCCCCTTATACATTTATTGCCTTCCCATTGTTCTCCGCTTCGGCGGATTATCTATTCTGTTTCGCTTGCTGTACATCGCATCAGAACAGTTGCCGGCATTTTCGCAAATCGAATAAACCTCCATTCGCTACCCATTGCAGTTTCCAAAGCTCCTTTTCGAGGCAACATATCAAGCCGGGGGACGCATAATGCCGGAAAGCTCCGACAGGTGGGATATTATTGGCTTTGGGGTGGCGGCGGTGGACGACGTGTTCCGCTGCGAAACGTTTCCCATCTCCGGCGACAAGGCCTTTTTTACGCAATATCTGCGGGTCGGCGGCGGCCAGACCGCCACGGCTTTTGTCGCGGCGACCCGGTTGGGCTGTAGTTGCTTCTATGCCGGGCATTTGGGCGACAACGACTTGTCCGCCCTGGTGCGGGGGATTTTCGACCGCGAGGGGATTGGCCGACGGCAAGGGGTGGAATATCCTGCGGCCATGCCCACCCATACGCTGGTGATTGTCACCTCCCGGGGCGAGCGATCGAACTTGGCGAATTTAAGCCAGGTGCAGCCAGCCGAAATCGGCGAGTTCGAAAAGGGGCTAATCGCCAAGGCCAAATGCCTGTTTGTCGATCAGAGCGTTCCGCTTTGCCAGGCCCGGGCGGCGGAGGCGGCGCGGGCAAACGGCGTGCCGGTGGTGGGCGATTTGGAATGCATTCCCGCCGCAGGCGCGCGGGACGTTTATAAAATGACCGATCACCTGATCATGCCCTATCACATCGCCTGCCGGGATCTCGGAGTGTCCAGCCCCGAGGAAGCGGTCCGGGTGATGCTGCGGGACAGCGGCAGGGCGGTGGCGTGCGTCACCGATGGCGAGCGCGGCGCGTGGTATGCCGCTGGCGAGGCGCCGGATGCGGTTCGGCACCAGCCGGCGTTTCCGATTGCCGAGGTAGTGGACACCAATGGCTGCGGCGATGTTTTCCACGGCGCCTATGCCGCCGGGCTGGTGGCCGGCCTCCCGCTGGCCGAGCGCATGCGGCGGGGCGCGGCGGCGGCGGCATTGAAGACCCGGAAGGCCGGAGGCCAGACCGGCGCGCCGACTCTGCGGGAGTTGGAGGCTTTTTTGGCGAATGGTTGAATGCCGCTGAAAACCGATCGGCTCGTCTATGGCCACAGAGAAGAACGACGGCGGACACTGCCTTGGCCGCATCGCCTGGCTCTATTACGAACAGGGGATGAACCAGCAGGAAATCGCCGACTACATCGGTGTTTCCCGCCTGACGGTGAACCGGGCTCTCAAGGAGGCGCGCGAAGGCGGGGTGGTGGAAATCCGCGTCAACGAGAAGTATATCCGCGGCTTCGCGCTGGAGGAGGAGCTCTGCCGGGCCACCGGGCTGAAGGCGGCGACGGTCATTCCTTCCGCCCCGGACATTATCGCCGCGCTCGGCAGTGGAGCGGTACCGCGCTTCAAGGAGGCGATGGCGAGCAGCAAAACCATCGCCCTCGGCGGCGGCCGCACCATTATGGCCATGGTCCGGCGTCTCCCGAGGCTGAGGAAATTCGCCACGGAACAGATGGTGTCGATGGGCGAATTCCTGAGCGCCGACGCGTTGTACGAGCCGGAAACGGCCGCACATCTCATCACCACCCGGCTGGGCGTGAAATGCCACCGGATCGAATCGTACCCCCTGGACACGCCGCTGGAGGCGTTAAGCGCCATCAAGGATTCCCCGTCCCGGGCCCGGGCCATTCAGCTGGCCCGCGACGCGGATATCGCCTTTACCAGCGCCTGCGACGTATCCACCTCCGACACCATTTACTACAACCCGATGACGGCGGAGATTCGCGCCGAACTGTTGCGCCACGGGGTGGTGGGTGAGATTGAGGGGACGCTCTACACTCTGGACGGCAAGGCGCACGAGACCGCGTTCAGCCGGCGGGAGTGCGTGACCCTGCCGATGAAATGCCCGGTGGTGTTGGTGTCGGGCGGGTTGAACAAGGTTAACGCCATCGTCGGCGCGATTCGCGGCGGGTTTGTCGACGAATTGATTACCGACGGCAAGGCGGCGGCGAAAATCATCGCGTTTTTCTAGTCCTTTCCGGCGTCGGGCGGGGCTATCATTCATCGTGCACTTAGGAGGAAGCGGTATGAAGAGAATTATTGCAGGCGCCCTCATGTTGGTTTTTGTCCTCTCGGCGGTCGCCCTGGCCGGCGAGGCGAAGAAGCAGTACGTCTTCGGCTTCAGCTCCCCGACCATGAACAATCCGTTCTTCCTGTGGATTGAACAGAATGCCCGCAAGACCATCGAGGGCAAGGGCGACAAGATGCTGACCATGGATCCCCAGCTGGATCCGCAGAAGCAGATTTCCCAGGTCGAGGACCTCCTCACCCAGAACATCGACATCATGCTCCTCTGCCCCTACGACTCCGCCAGCATCAAGAACGCCCTCGTGGCCTGCAAGAACAAAAACGTCCCGGTCATCATCTACGACACCCCGGTTCTGGATCCGCAATACGTCGCCACCACCGTCGCCTCCGACAACGTCAACGCCGGTTTCGTCGCCGGCGAGGACATGAAGAAGGTGCTGAAAAAGGGTGACGCGGTGGCGATTCTCCACTCGCCCCTGGCCCAGACCTGCGTCCTCAGGGTCGACGGCTTCATGAAGTCGGTCGGCGATTACTTCCGCATCGTCGGCGAATGGGAAGGGAAGGGCGACACCGCCGCTTCCATGATGGCCGCCGAAGACGTCATCATGGGGAACCCGGATCTGGCCGCCTTCTTCTGCATCAACGACCCGTCGGCCATCGGCGCGGTGCAGGCCATCGAATCCGCCAACAAGACCGGCAAAATCAAGGTCTGGGGCGTTGACGGAGCTCCCGAAGCCAAGCACGCCATCAAGAACGGCAAAATGTCCGGCACCGGCGCGCAGTCGCCGAAAAACATCGGCGCCCTGGCGGTCGAAGCCGCCTACAAGTACCTCGCCGGCGAAAAGCTGCCCGCCGACACCGTTGTCGAAACGTTCATCATCAATCCCGGCAACATCGACAAGTTCGACCTTGACGGCTGGCAATGAGAATTCGTTAGGTCACTGACGGAGTAAGCGGTTATTACTGTCTCCGCAATGGCTGCCTACCGGCCCCCGCCGGCGGCGGCCATTGCGGGTTACCTATTCGTCACCTAAGGGAACGGGTATACTGCCGGGCGGAGGCGACCGACCAATGAGCGAAGCCGAACTGCTGCAGGTTAAGGGGGTGCACAAGAAGTTTCCCGGCGTGTATGCCTTGAACAACGCCGCGCTGGAATTGCGCGCCGGGGAAGTGCACGCCATACTCGGGGAAAACGGGGCCGGCAAGTCGACCCTCATCAACGTGCTGGGCGGCGTGTTCCCGGCTGACGCCGGGGAAATTTTCATCAATGGCGCGCCGGTGACGATCAACGGCGTCCTCGATTCCCAGAACAAGGGGATTGCCGTCATCCACCAGGAGCTGGTCCTGGTGCCGTACATGACGATAGCCGAAAACATTTTCCTCGGCCGCGAACCCAAGACCGAACTCGGCACCGTCGACACCCGCAAGATGAACCGGGACGCGAAAGCGCTCACCGAATCGGTGGGTCTCGACCTAAGGTCCACCACCCAGGTGCGGCGCCTCAGCGTGGCGCAGCAGCAGATGGTGGAAATAGCCAAGGCGCTTTCCCTGAACGCGCGCATTTTAATCATGGACGAGCCGACCTCGTCCCTGACCAGCAAGGAAGTGACCATCCTCTTCGACACCATCCGCCGGCTGAAGGCGGGCGGGGTGGGCATAATCTACGTGTCCCACCGCATGGCCGAGCTGTTCGAAATCACCGATCGGGTCACCGTGATGCGGGACGGGCAGTACATCGCCACCAGGGTGACGAATGAGACGAACATCGACGAATTGGTCTACCTGATGGTCGGCCGCGACCTCGAGCACTACTATACCAGGAACCGCGCCATCCAGGACGAGATCGCCCTCGAAGCGCGTAACATCAGATTCAGGAACGTCCTCAAGGACATCAGCTTTCACCTCCGCAAGGGGGAGATTCTCGGCTTCGCCGGGCTGGTCGGGGCGGGACGGAGCGAACTGATGCATTCACTCCTCGGTTTGGCCGGCCTGGATTCCGGCGAGGTGCTGATATACGGCAAGGACGTGGGCCGGCTCAGTTACGCCAAGGCGCAGGAGCTGGGCCTGGTCCTGGTCCCGGAAAACCGGAAATTGCAGGGCTTGATTTTAAAGAACACCGTTTCCTTCAACATCACTCTTTCGGTACTGAAACGTTTTATAAAAGGCATTTTCGTCAACCGTCGCCTCGAGGGGGAAATCGTACGGGACGGCATCGATTCCCTCTCCATCAAGACCCCTTCCCCGCGCCAGAAAGTCGGCAACCTCTCCGGCGGCAATCAGCAGAAGGTGGTCATCGGCAAATGGCTCGCCACCAATCCCCGGATTCTCATCCTCGACGAGCCCACCCGCGGCGTCGACGTGGGCGCCAAGGCCGACATTTACGCCATCATGGACAATCTCGTTCAGCAGGGCATTTCGATAATCATGATTTCCTCCGAGTTGAACGAAGTGATAAACATGTGCGACCGGGTCATCGTCATGGCGCACGGCACCGTCGCCGGCGAATTGAACCACGAGGAATTCTCCCAGGAACGGATAATGCAACTTGCCACGGTTGGTGCCTGAAAGTGGTCTGGTTTATTTCCCTCGAAATCCCAAGCGGAGCGGACCTATGGAAAAGGTGAAGCGGGACAGCATCGTCGACAGGCTGGAGAACCGGCCGGCCGCCAGTTGGCTGGTGGGGTATGTGCGCACCAACATCGGCATCCTGGTCGCATTTCTGCTCATGTTCCTGTATCTGTGCATCGCCACCAAAAGCTTCCTGACTATCGAGAACATCATCAACGTTCTCCGACAGATATCGACCAATACCAACCTCGCCATCGGCGTCATGCTCGCCATCATCATCGGCGGCATCGACCTGACGAGCGGCGCCATCGTCGCCCTCTCCGGCTGTGTGGCGACCAAGATGATCGCGGAATTCGGCTACCCCATCTGGTTCGCCATCGTCTGCGGCTGCCTGGTCGGGGCCCTCGCCGGCGCGGCCAACGGTTCGATTATCGCCTACACCGGCATGCCGCCCTTCGTCGTCACCCTGGCGATGATGAACATCTGCCGCGGCGCCGCCTACCTGGTCGCCAACGGCCGCCCCATCCGCACCCCCAACAGCTCCTTCGAGATTGTCGGGACGGGTTATCTGGGTCCCATTCCCTATCCGGTGATTTACACGGTGGTTTTCCTAATCATCACCTTTTTCGTCCTGACCCGAACGCGACTGGGCCGACATATTTATGCGGTGGGGGGAAACCGCGAGGCGGCGCGTTTCTCCGGGATAGCCCCCACCAAGATCGAACTGATTGTCTACACCTACAGCGGACTCCTCGCCGCCATCGCCGGAGTGGTGTTGGCGGCGCGCATGGCTTCGGGTCAGCCGGCGGTGGGCCTGGGTTACGAGACTGACGCCATCGCCGCGGCGGTGCTCGGCGGCGCCAGCATGAGCGGCGGGGTGGGGACGATTGGCGGCCTGATTATCGGCGCCCTGGTCATCGGCGTGTTGTCGAACGGCCTCAACCTCATCGGGGTGAATTCGTTCTGGCAATATGTGGCGAAGGGCGTGGTCATCCTGATCGCGGTGTACATGGACATTTACCGGAAACGGAAGGAGCGCTTCTAACAAATCATTGCAGCAACTCCCGTTCGTACAAATCATAGCTCTCTCGCCGGTCCCCCGGCCGGCGGGTTTCGGCGATTTTCTTCCACGTCCCGTCCGGAACGAATTTCGCATCGTTCACGTGGTTCTGCACCAGCAGGTAATATCCCGCCGGGCGGCTGTCGAGGCCGGTGTAATTGCGGGTTTTCACCGCGAAATAGTAGTCCAGTATCGCCTGCTGGCTTTCCCCCAAATTATAGCTGCTGATCCGAATCACCCGGCCCAGGTTCTCCCGACCCGCCTCGGGCGCCGCTTCCGGCAAATAACGCATCAGCCCGGCGAAGGCGGAATGGTAGCCTTTATTGTAGTCGAGGATAGGCATATACAGGAGCATCGCCACCCCCCACCCCACCGTTATCCCGCACGCCCACACCCACGGCCACTTGCGCCTGACGTCGTTTCGCCACCAGACCAAAACCAGCCAGCCCAGACTATACAACAGCGCCAAGGCGACTGAAAACGCCCCGGTATGCGCCTCCAGGCCCGGCGCCACCCGCTCCAGCCGCCGCATAAGCACGCCCGGCCAACCGCAACGCCAGCCCAGCCACGCCGCCCAGACAATCGCCAATCCGATCGAAAACAGGACAAACGGCACTCCCGCCAGCCAGCGGTTTACCCGCTCCGGCACGCTTCCCCACCCCCGCGCCGCCAAGAGCGCCAGCGGCATCAGGAGGGGAATCATGTAGAGTTCGCGCTGTCCCGCCGCCGCGGTGATAAGGACCATTCCCACCGCCACCACCAGGGCGGGGAACATCACGGCGGCATCCCGCCAAGGCGAAGCGTACCTGCCGTCCCCATCCTTCAGCATTTTCCAGGCGTAAAGGGCCGGAATCCACAGCGGCAAGGTGAACCAGAGGAAATCGCGGAGGTACTTCAGGTGTCCCGGCGCTTGGGCCAAGGCCGGGAACCCGAAAGTCGGCCCGAGGAAGCGTCCGATATTGTTCAGCCAGAACCAATCGTGGAACAGCTCCGGCGCCTGCCGGTACAGGGCGGTCGGCCAAATGACCAGCCACGGGAGGGCGAAGAGGAGGGAGACGAGGAGAAAGCGGAAGTAGGCGCCGCTGCGTTTGTCACGGCAGAATAGGGGCAGAAGGATGACCGCGACCCCGAGAAAAGCCGGTCCCTGCAGCCCTTTCGCCAGGAAGGTCAATCCCGAGCCGGTGCCGAACCAGAAGGCGGCGGCGTAGCGGCGCCGTTCGGCCAGTACCATCCCGTAGCCGGCGATGGCGAAGCCGCACCAGAGGGCGGTGTCGGTGATGGCGGAGTGGGCGCGGACGGTGAGCCCGACGCAACCCAGAAGGGCGAGGGCGGCGACGCTGCCTTCATCGCGGCCACCTTTTTCCTTGCCGGCGAGGTAGGTGAACAGGATCAGGATGGCCAGGTAAAAGGCGGCGGCCAAGGCGGCGGCTTGGTGCAGGGGCAGGAGGTGGGGCGAGAGGATTTTGGCGAATAGGGCGGCGGTAATGAAGAATACGGGCGGCTTTTCCATGAAAGGCGTGTCAACCACCCGCGGCACGACATAATCCCCCGTTTCGGCCATATTTTTGATAATGCCGATGCTGTAGCCTTCGTCCGGTTTCCAGGGTTCGTGCCCGAATAAACCAGGGGGAAGCCAAGCGAGGGCGACGAGGACGAGGAGGGGGAGGAAGGGTATTGCCCGGGTGGTGGACGGGGTATCCGGCATGTGGTTCTCGCTGGGGCGAATTACGGGGACACGAAAGAATGGCACGGAAATAAGGACAAAACCGCACATAACTGTATAATAATCCTACAACGCTACTTTTACGGGAACCACTTCCGTAAAAGTAGCATGAGTATAGGGTTAGACAATAAATCCGGCGCTGGCGGCAAAGAACGAAGGTCACCGCAACTGGTTATTCATGCTAGATTTGCGGGGCGGTTCCCGCAAATCTAGCGTTGTAGAGTTAACTACCGGCACAGGATTCGGCTGCTTCTTCTTGCGCACCCGGGTCACCTTCTCCATCCACTCTTCCCGGCGAATAACCCAATTCGCGGCGTCGAGAAGGTCGTTGGCGATATAATCCACATCCAAATCGGTAATCTGCTCCGTCTCCCGGCCGTTCCCGGTCAACACCAGGACCGTCGTCGCCCCCACCGCGTTCCCGGTCTGCATATCGGCTTCGCTGTCGCCAATCACATAAGTCTCCGGCGGCGCGAACTTCAACTCCGAAGCCGCCAGTTCCACCATCCCCGGCTTAGGCTTGCGGCAGTGGCATTGCGCATCGGGGGTATGAGGGCAATAGTAAATGCCGGCGAAGAAATCATCCTTGCCGCCCAACTGCATAATCATCCGGCGGTTGATCGAGGCTAAATCGGTTTTGGTCAAATACCCCCTGCCGATACCGGATTGATTGCTGATGATAACCAGGCCAAACCCGGCTTCCTTCAGCTTGTGTAATCCCGCCGCAGCGTTAGGCAACAATTCGGTTTCATCCGGATCCACTTGATAATGCTTGTTGACCACAATCGTGCCGTCACGATCCAGCAGAACGTATTTTTTCGTTGCCATAGTATTCTCTCACTTCCGCACTCTGGCTCTCGGCATACCCTTCTCCCCACCGGAACGACAGACCCCAGTAAAGCGGCATATTTTTCCGGATGCCAGGATTGTACAGGTTCAGCGTGGCGAGGGAAAGATAAATTAGATTTGGTTTAAATTTTTAAAAACAAGGATATTAGGATGTTTTTACTCAATCCGTTCCGGAAGCGTCCCATCCTTGGCACGGTACTTGCTTTAACCTCCGGCGGACAAGGCCGGGCTCAGGATGAGCCGGCACCCAAAAAACGAAACCCACGATACAAACCTGTCCGCTCCCCGGCAACCCGAGCGGGTAACGACAAACAGGTTTTCAGCGCCAAGGAGAACGGCCATGGCCTTCCATTCACTCGCAATCGGCTCCAGCGCCCTCTTGACGGCTCGGTACGGACTCGACGTCGTCGGCCAAAACCTCGGCAACGTCGACACCGCCGGCTACAGCCGGCAGAGACTCAACCAAGCCGGCACCGTCAACGGCACCGGCGGCCTCTCCAACGCCATCATGGGCAACGGCGTCTGGGTATCCTCGGTCAAGCGGATCGCCAACGAATACATGGAGAAACAGCTCCGCCAAGCCACCACCACCGACGAATACTACGGCACCAAGCAAACCGGCTACGCCAACATCAAGTCCTTCTTCAACGAACTGAGCGGCAACGCCCTCTCGGATTCGATGAACAGCTTTTGGGACGCCATGAACGACTTCTCCTCGCAAGTCGAAAACCTGGCCGTCAGGAACACCACCGTCTCCGAAGCGGAACGGATGACCGGCCGTTTCAACGCCCTCGGCCAGCAACTGGACGACTACGAACGCGACGTCAACAGCGAAATCGCCGAGTCGGTGGTACAAATCAACCGCCTGGCAAAAACTGTCGCCCAGCTCAACCATTCCATCGTCACCTCCGAACTGGGCGGCCAGGAAAACCGTTCCGCCAACGATCTCCGCGACCAGCGCGGCGAAGCCCTGAAGGAACTGGCCAAATACATGGACGTCGACGTCCTGGAAGAAAAGAACGGCGCCTTCACCGTCTCCCTGCACGGGCGCACCCTGGTCTATTACGACCAGGCCAAGGAAATCGTCAACAACCAGGTCAAGAACGAGCGCGGCCTCATGGTCAACATGCCGGCCTTCGAAACTGACAAGTATCCCCTGAACCCCAAGGACGGCACCCTCGCCGCGCAAATGGAACTCCGGGACAGCATCATCCCGTCCTACCGGGATGAACTGAACGGCCTGGCCTCGAACTTCATCTGGGAATTCAACCGCGCCTATTCGCAAACCCGCGGCCTGGAAAACTTCTCCAGCCTCACCGCGAAAAACGGCCCGACCAATCCCCAGGACACTCTCGACAAGCTGGTCTACCCCAACAGCGATTATCCCGAAGACACCTTCAACATCAAGAACGGCGCCTTTGAAATCGTCGTCCACAACAAAAACACCAACCAGGCCACCACCCTGAACATCGAAATCGACCTGGACGGCCGCCTCAGCCCCGCCGGCGAACCCGACACCATCCTCTGGGACCCGGACAACCCGAGCGCCTCGAACTCGCTCATCAACCGCATGCAGTCGGCCCTGGATTCGGCCGTGCCCGGCGCCTTCGAAGTCAGTATCGACCGGCAAAACCAGGTCTCGATTAAAAGCAAGTCCTCCGACTACTCCGTCGCCTTCGGCGAAGACAGCTCCGGCGTCCTCGCCGCCCTGGGCTTGAACGTCTTCTTCACCGGCCATAACGCCAGCGACATGGCCGTCAACCAGGAGCTCAAAACCAACCCGTCCCTGATGGGCAGCGCCAAATCCTTCAACAAGGGCGACAACTCCGGCGCCCTCCAGCTGTTGCAGCTCCAGAACGAAACATTCGACAACCTGAAAGGCATGACCTTCGCCGCCTACTACCAGTCCTCGGTGGGACGCCTGGCTTCGGAAACCAGCTGCACGAACAACAACAAGGAGCTGTCCACCGACATCAAGACCCGGATGTTCAACCAACGGGAATCCATGTGCGGCGTGTCGGAAGAAGAGGAAGTGACGAAGCTGATTACCTACCAGCGCGCCTTCCAGTCGGCGGCCAAGTTCATCTCGACCGTGGACCAGCTCTACGAGACGCTCCTCAACATGTAGAATGGGCGGCAAAGCAAACTCGTAAAACGCAAAAAAAACCCGCCGCATGCGGCGGGTTTCTTTTTTTTGCGTCGTGGGCGCTCAAGAGAAGAATTTGCTGTAATACCCCTGAATGAAAATAATCAGCATAATCAGGGGAAGAACGTAAGTCAAATAACCCCGGAGATAACGGGGGAAGCGCATTCCCTTCCCCGTATCCACCTCGGCGATGAAGTTATCCCAGCCCCAGCCGTAGCGGGTCACGCAAAACAGCAGGTAAACGATGGCCCCGAGCGGGAGAAGATTGTTGGAAAGGATGAAATCCTCCAAATCCAGCACCACCGTCCCCTTCCCCAAAGGATTGAATCCGGACAGGACGTTGAACCCCAAGGCGCAGGGGAGGGACAGGATTGATATCAGGACCAGATTCATCAGCACCGACTTTTTGCGGGTAAATTTCCAGACATCGATGGCGTAGGAGACGATATTCTCGAAAACGGCGACGACCGTGGTCAAGGCGGCGAAAGTCATGAACAGGAAGAACAGGAACCCCCACAGCCGCCCCGCCGCCATGTTGTTGAACACGTTGGGGAGACTCACGAAAACCAGCCCCGGTCCGCTGCTGGGCGCGACGCCGTAGGCGTAGCAGGCCGGGAATATGATGAGCCCGGCCATAATCGCGGCAAAGAGGTCCAGGAGCATAATCATCACCCCTTCGCCGGTGAGGGAACGCTCCTTCGACACATAGCTCCCGAAAATGGCCATAGAGCCGATGCCCACCGACAGGGTGAAAAACGCCTGTCCCAAAGCGGCGAAAACGCTGGTCCAAAATCCCGAGGCGAACAGTTTGCCGAAGTCCGGCTTCAGGTAAAAACTTATGCCCGCCTCCGCGCCGGGGAGGGTCATCGCCCGTAGCGCCAAGGCAATCATGAGGATGAACAGTCCGCTCATCATGATTTTGGATACGGTCTCCACCCCTTTCCTGAGGCCGGCGTAACACACCGTCATGCCGATGACGATCACCACCAGCATCCAGCCGACCTGGGTGCCCGGGCTTTCCAGGGTCTGGCCGAAAAAGGCCCCGACCTGGTCCGGCGTTTTCCCGGCCAGCTGTCCGGAGGCGAGATACCAGCAATAGGCCAGCATCCAGCCGGAGACGACGGTATAAAACATCATCAGGATGTAATTGCCGATAATGCCGGTATAGCCGTGGATGTGCCAGTAGGTGCCCTTCGGCTCCAGCTTCCGGAAAGCCCCGCCGATGTTCTGCCGGGAGGCCCGGCCGACGGTGAATTCCATAATCATGATAGGGAGGGCGAGGAAGACCAGGAAGACCAGGTACAGCACCACGAAGGCGGCGCCGCCGTAGGCGCCGGTAATGTAGGGGAAGCGCCAGACATTCCCGAGCCCGATGGCGCAACCGGCGGAGACGAAAAGAAAGCCGAGTCGCGTGGCCAGGCTCTCGCGTTCATTGCTTGGGGGCATGGGTGACTCCGGATGGCAGGATGTGGCAAAAATGGGGTTAGAAAAAAATCGAAAACAACTTGACAAACAAAAGCCGCAAACAAAATAGCATAGCGGTGTTTCGATTTGGCGCAATTATTTTTTCATCCCGATTGCGCAACACCCGCACCTGCCTCCGGATTCCGGTACGGTCCTAAGAAATAAGACCAGAAGCCCATTTATACCGGTCGCGAAGCGAAATGGTGAAGATTCATTTTCACCACAAAGGCACAGAGATTCACAGATACCGGAGACGCTTTGGTTTCCGGGAAGCTTCCTGTCTCCGCATCCTGTAACGCCGCACCCCTCCCCACACGTCAGCGGTAACGGCCAGGCAAGGGAACGGCGGCTCCGAACGCTGTAACACCGGACTCCCCCCACACGTCATTCCGGCGCCGCAAGCGTTGAACCGGGGTGAAGCGTAACTCGCCGGAATCCAGGCCGATAAACCGTCGCTGGGTGGTTCCACTTAGTACTACAGTTGCATGTTGAGGCAACACGTGACTCCGAACCCTGTCGCGCCGCAACCTTCCCCGCGCGTCATTCCGGCGTCTTGAACAGGTGCTGCACCCCCAACGGGCGGTTTCGCCGGAATCCAGAGGGATTTACGGTGACGGCGGTATTACTTCTTTATCGTGACGACTTGGTGGTTCTACTGCCTTCCGTGTCAATCCCTCTGGATTCC
>JAVBQR010000055.1:0-17450 GCA_031548865.1 Planctomycetota bacterium | reverse complement strand
GACCCAGTGGAGATAACATTTGCTACGAAACGATTACGTCAAACATTGAAAGAATTACCCAAAAAACAACGTAGCCGTTGTTTATCCCACTGGGTCCCGGCACTCCGCCGTTTACACCCCGGTTCGATGTGTAGACGCCGGGATGACGGTGGGGGAAGGTTTTCGGCCTAACAGTGTGCGAAGACCCCCAGAAGTACCGTCGTCTGGAGGCGTCCCGCGGTGAAATCTACAGCTTCTTCGCCCATTCGTCCACGTTGCCGACGGTGAAGACGACGTTCGAGCGGGTGGTGACGGTCGGGAGGCCGTTCAGATCCTTCACGGTGAATTTGCCGAGGCGGCCGGCGTCGATGACGTCGCCCGGTTTCCCGGAAATCTTCTTGGAGAGGATGGCGTGGTTGGCGTAAATGGTGAGGTAGCCGACATCGACCGGGTTCCAAATGATGATTTCGGAAGCGGCGCCGGACTTGAGGAAACCGACGTTCTGGCTGGGGAGGCCGAGGCCGTTGACGGCGACTTGGCCAATCTTGTTCTGATCGGAGACGGCCTGGGCCGAGCCGACGACGCCGATGGTGGTGGGGGAAATGATGCCCTTGAGGTCCGGGTAGGCGGTCAGGAGGCCCATCGCTTCGTTATAGGACTTCTCCATGACGTCGTCCCCGTAGACAGTGGCGACGAGTTCCATTTTATTGTATTGGTCCTTCTTCATTTCCTCCTTCAGCCAGTGGATGAAGGTGTTCTGCACGGTCATTTGCGCGCCGGCGGAGACGATGGCCCACTTGCCTTCGTACTTCATGTGGGCGGCGAGGAGTTCGAGGTGGAGGCGGGCGACGGCTTCGAGGTCGCCGGGTTCGATGAACAGCTTGTTGCCGGCCGGGGCTACGCCGGAGTCCCAGCTGGTGACCAGGATGCCTTTTTCCATGGCCTTCTTGCAGACCGGCACCAGGGCGTCGGGGTCATTGGCGGAGATGGTGATGCAGTCGACGCCGCGGAGAATTTGCGCGTCGATGACTTCGATCTGCCCTTCGGCGGTGGGCTCGACCGGATTGACATAGCTGACGGTTACGCCAAGTTCCTTCGCCGCCTCTTGCGCGCCGGCGTTGATGGCGTCGAAGAAGGGGATGCCGGACACCTTGGCGATCAGGGCGATTTCCACCGAACTTGCCCGGGAACTTGCGAACACTCCGATCAGGACCAACAGCAAAACTGCGGATGCGAGCTTCTTTCCGAACATGTTCTACCCTTTCTGTACGAAATCACCCTGCCGCCGATCGTGACCACCACGCCGAGCGGCGAGAGCGCCGAAATGCGGGAGCAGCATGCGTTGCACATTTTTTCGTGAAGTTGATACGCGGGAACAAAGGGCCGGACGGCGACATCGGTCTGGGTTAGCCCTACAACCCAGGATTTGCGGGAACCGCTCCGAAAATTTGGCGTTGTCGGGATTTCTGGTCTAACAAGCATGGGGAGTATAAAAATGTTAACGCTTTAACGCGATTTGTCAAGTATTTCCAGCGAAACATTATAAACGCACCGTCCCGCCGGCGAGGGCTTCGGCCAGCGGATCGGCGGCGGCTTCCCGGGTGAAAGCCAAATGGTTGTGGCGGAGCCAACCTTCCGCCAATTGGAATTTCCTCGACATTTTCCCCACCGTCCGCGCCATGTCCTCCTGGGTCTTCAGGTAAGCGTCCATGCCCTGGCTGACGTCCAGCCACAGCTTCTGGCTGGCGTGGCAGTCGAGCATGGCGCGCTTCAGCGGGAACACCGACTCCACGTCCACAATCAGCTCCGGCTTCACGGGACGACGCATGTTGTCGCAGAGCCCGTGCGGGAGGGCGTGGTAGACCGCGCAGTCTCCCGCGAACGGCGGGCGCTTCGGGGTGCAGTAAATGTTGTTCATGCCCCGGCAGAAGGCGGCCATCGCCGCCAGGCGCGCGGTGGCGTCGTGGTCTTCCATGTAATCGGTGAGGGACTGGGTGAGGACGATGGAAGGCTTCGCCAGGCGCACTTCCGAAATCACCCGCGCCAGCAGTTTCTTCTCGTAGAAAATTTCCAGATCGCCCACGAACGGCGGGTGAAAAACGAAGCCCGCCAGGTCGAAGGAGGCCTTCGCCTCCTTGAGCCGCTTCTTGACAATCGCCGCCTTCGTTTCGTTGGGAGTCCCGCAGTCGCCGGTCGACAAAACCAGGCAGTGGATCTTCCAACCCCGCTCCTTCAACCGTAACAATGTCCCCGCCATCATGAACTCAATGTCGTCGGGGTGGGCGGCGATGGCCATGGCGGTTTGGTTCGCCTGACCGGATTTCCCAATTTTTTCGGCCTTGTTCGCCTTTGCCGACTTCACCGCCACATTCACCGTTTTCTTGCCTGTCGCCATGATTGCTCCCTTCCAGCCGATGGAAAAAGGGCGTATCTCACCTGCAAAATCACCCTTCAAACCGCCGAATGGCGATTTTGTAAAACCAAAAACCCCTGAAATTCCGGCAAAAACGATTTTAGCCAAGTGACGATTGGCGGTTCAATCGTCACTTGGCTAAACTTCGGTTACTTCAAGACGTCCAGGATTTCCTTCGGCGGTTCCTGGTTCAGGGATTGCCGCCAGGCCGCCTTCAGGTTGCTCTTGTCAATCTTCACCGCCGGAACGACAACGAAGGCCGGCGTCTTCTCGCCGATTGCCGCGAGGATGCCCATGTTGGCCACCGCTTCGCCGAGGGCGTAGGGAAGGTCGGCGACGATGCCGGCGATATTGCCGCCTTTCGCCAGGTCGAGGCCGTTGTTGGCGCCGAGGTCCATGGTGAAGACCTTGAGGTCGGGGCGTTCGGCCGCGCGGGCCGCCGCCACTACGCCTTCGGCGATGGTGTCCCAGGGCGCGTAAATCGCCTGGACTTGCGGGTACTGGGTGAGGATGGCGCCGGCGAGCGTTTCGCCGTCGGCCGGATTGGCGATGCCCCGCTCGACCACGATTTCAATCCCCGGGTACTTGGCCTTGAGGACGTTCTTCACCGCCTGGTCGCGCTGATTGGTGACGTAGTAATTGGCGTCGTGGTAAAGGAGCGCGACCTTCCCCTTGCCGCCGAGTTTGTCCGCCATCATGTCGGCGACGGAACTACCCATGGCGAAGAGGTCGTCGGTGACGATCCCGGCGTAGTCGCGGCCGTGCTCGAAGCCGCTGGGCAGATTGCTGATGAGCGCCACTTTCACCCCCTTGTCGACCGCCTGCTTGAGGGCGACCGCTCCGGTTACCGGGTCGAGGATGAGGGTGATGAGGATGTCCGGGTTGAGGGCGAGGGAGGTTTCGATGTCGGTCCGCTGCTTGTTCGCGTCCATCTCGGCGTCGGTGGTGACCAGGAGCTTTACGCCGGCCTTGCCGAAGGAATCCTTCACCCCGGCCGCGAGGGCGTTCGAGAAGTCGGTGGTCTGGTGCAGGAGGAGGACCCCTTTCAGGTTCTTCGCCTTGGCCTTTGCCACTTGATCGGCAGTCGGGACGATTTGGCTGTAGGGGGTGGGTTCCTCCCCCTTGGGGCCGACCGTTTTCATGATCGGTTTGGCGTCGCCGGCGGCGACGGACAGGCACAACGCAAGCGAAAACGCCATGGCGATGAGAATGCGCATCGAGATTCCTCCAGTAAGATGAGAGTTAGGAAAACTGCGGGAACCACTATGAGTGAATGTTGCTATACCGGTCGCGAAGTGAAATAATGAAAACTCTCTTTCACCACAGAGACACAGAGGACACAGAGGTTCACAGAGTAACTGAAAAGAAAAGTCAGGGATGGCTTATTTGCTTTTAATTATATTTTTTGTTTCTCTGCTCAAACCAATTCTAAAGAACTCTGTGAACCTCTGTGTCCTCTGTGCCTCTGTGGTGAAAAAGAATTTTCATTATTTCGCTTCGTGACCGGCACATCCTAAAATGGCCATTCCGACCGCGAGCCGTCCGCCTTCCAGATCCCTTCGATGCGGGGCGTTCCGCCGGAAACGCCGGTCAGCGCCGCCACGTGGGAGCGAGTCACAAACACCTGCGGCCTGAACCCGAATACGACCGAATCGCCGGACACGGCCGGCTTCCCCTCGGGGTGCATGATGCCGTAATAGTCGATGGCTTCGGCGGGCGGGAACTCGACCCGGATACGGTTCCGCAGGGCTTTTTCCGGATCGCTCCCGACCAGGGCCTGGACGGGATAGGCGGGGAAGACCGGATCGATGTAAAGCCCGCCGCCGAAACAGTAGGGTTTACCTTCGTGCACGTGGGCGACTTCCGAGAGGTACAGAACCGCCGGGGCTTCCGGCAAATCGCGGGTGGCGTGGAGAGGCGTGGTGCCGGTGAGGGCGTGACCGGGTTCGACCTGGGTCGCGCCGGCGGCGGCGAGCTTCGGCATGACTTCCGAGGAAGTGGTGCCGGGGGCGTTGATTTCCAATTCCCCGAAACCGGCCTGGCGGAGCGCCCGGGCGGTTTTCTCCAAAGTCCCCAGATTGTGGGTCGGCGATACCGACTTGTCGTCTTCGGAAAAAAGGAGCGCCGGGAAGGTGGTGATGCCGGCGAAGCGGACGCCTGGAAGCGCCGCCGCTTTCTGGGCAATTTCCACCGCCTTCTCGGCCGGGAAACCGCCTTCGTGGCCTTTGTAGAATCGGTCGCCGGGGGCGTGAATGCGGATGAGGATATCCTGGCTTATCCCAAGCTTCCTGGCCGCTTCGCCCGCTTCCGCCGCCTTCTCGAGGGAAAAAACGGTGATGTAGTCAGGCCGCATCGCCGCCGCCGCGTCGGCCTCGAACCTGGGGATTTGCACCAGGTGGCCGAGGTGGCCAAGCCGGAAGCCGTGCCGGTGGAGGGCGCGGGCGTCGTCCATGTCCACGGCGACGAAACGTTTTATCCCCCCTTCCACCACCGCCCGAACCGCCGGCGGGCAGCGGCCGATTTGTTTGGTCATGCCGAAGATCTTCATTCCGTTCCCGGCGGCGGCTTCCGCCAGGATGCGGGCATTCGCGCGCATGGTGTCGGCGTCGAGGACGTAGCAGTTCGCCGGCAGTTTCCCCTGCTGGTGCAGTTGCACGACAGCCTTGGGGAAGGCGGGATTGCGGCGGGTGACGAGGTCGAGAAACATGCGGGCTCCTTATTAAGTGGAGTTTGGCAAAACTTCCGTTACTTCTTCCCCATGGTCAAGGTCACGGACATGATGATGATCACGCCCCGGAATATCATCTGCTGATCCACCGACAGACCCATGAGAATCAAACCGTTGTTGACCATACCCATGATGAGGGCGCCGGCAATCGAACCGATTACCGTGCCTTTGCCGCCGAACAGGCTGGTGCCGCCGATAATCACCGCCGCCACCACCAGCATCACGTCGTTCTCGCCGAGGGTGTAGCGCGCCCCGTGCAGCCGGCCGGAATAAAGGATGCCCGCCAGCGCCGCCAGGGTCGAGTTGAGAAGCATGACGTAAAATTTGATGCGGTTTACCTTCACTCCCGAATACAAGGCCGCCGTCTTGTTGCCGCCGCTGGCCAGAACCTCGCGGCCGAATTGGGTGCGGCGGAGGCCGATACTCCCCAGCGCCGCCACCGCCAGCGTCCAGACAAAAAGGATGGGTAGGGGGCCCAAATTCCCGGACCCGAAAATCCAGGTGAAAGTGTCGTTGTTGATCGGCACCGACTGGAGACCGCTTATCCACCGCGCGACCCCGGTGACAATCCCGGTCATCCCGAGCGTGACCAGGAAGGAGGGGATCCCGACCCGCGCCACAAAGAGGCCGTTCACCGCCCCCACAAAAATGCCGGCCGCCATCCCGGCCAAGGCCGCCGCCGGCACCAGGCCGGTGTGGCGGAGGGTCAGGGCCGAGGTCAGGGCGGACAAGGCCACCACGCTCCCCATGGACAGGTCGATTTCCGCCGCCGACAGGACAAAAGTCATGCCCACCGCCATGATGGCGATCATCGCGGTCTGCCGGGCGATGTTCATGAGGTTGCCGGACGACAAAAAGCCCCGGTCGTGGAGAAACGCCGCGAAAAACAGGAATATCCCGGCAAACACCAGGTAGATGACATAGTCGCGCCACTGCCGGCGCCAGGCCGGGGTAACTTTCCCTTGCATCAACCGCTCCTCCCCTACTGCACCATCGCCAGCAAATCGTCCTCGGTCAAACCCGCGTTGACCACCGCTTGTTCCAAACGCCGGCGGCGCACCACGTGCACCACGTCGCAAAACGCCGCAATCTCGTGCAATTCCGACGAGATGAACAAAACCCCGTTCCCCCGCGCCGCGAAATCCTTGACTATCCGCATGATCTCCCGCTTGGCATGAATGTCGATGCCGAAAGTGGGATCGTCCAACAGCAGTATGCGCGGCTGGCAGGCGAGGCACTTCCCCACCACCACCTTCTGCTGATTGCCGCCGGACAGCAGGCGCACTTCCTGGTTGACCCCCTCCGCCTTCACTCCGAGGTGGGTGAAATAATGCTCGACCACTTCGGAACAGCGTTTGCGGTCGATAAGGAAACGTCCGCTCAATTTGCGAAGAATCGGGAGAATCATGTTGTCGGCGATAGTGAAGTCCAGGACCAACCCCTGCTGCCGGCGGTCCTCCGGCACCAGGGAAATACCGTTCGCCAAAGCGCCGCGGGAATCCTGGATCGACACCGGTCGGCCGTCGACGCGAATCTCCCCGGCTTGCAGGCGGTCGAGACCGAACAGGGCGCGGGTGATTTCGGTGCGCCCCGAGCCGAGGAGCCCGGCCAGGCCGACGATCTGCCCCGGGTAAATCTCGAACGACGCCTCCAAGACGCTGCCGGTCACCAGCCCCCGCGCTTCGAGGAGCGGCCGCTCGCCCGGCGACGGATGGTGGCGTACCCATGCCTCGCCTTCGCGCGTTTCGCCCCCGAGCATTTCCTGGATCATCTCCTCCAGGGTCAGGTCGGCCACCGGTTTCGTCAAGACCCGCCGGCCGTCCCGAAGAATGGTGACCCGGTCGCAAATCCGGAAGATGTCCTTCAGGTAGTGGGTGATGTAAATGATGGAAATACCCCGTTTCTTCAGGCGCTCCACCGTTTCGAAGAGGATGCCAATCTCCACGTTCGACAGGGAGGCGGTCGGCTCGTCGAGAATCAGGATTTTCGCATCGAGGGACAGCGCCTTGGCGATTTCCACCAACTGGCGTTGTCCGGGGCTGATCTCTTCCACCCTGGCGTGCGGATCGATGGGTTCGACCTCCATCCGCGCGAAGATGGCTTCCGCTTCCCGCCCCGCCCTCTTGTCGTCCAGCAGCGGGCCGGAACGGAGCGGGCGCATAAGGAAAATATTCTGCGCCACAGTCAGGCTGGGGACCAGGCTCAGGTCCTGGTAGACCATGGCGATGCCGGCGCGGTTCGCCCCTTGCGGACTGTCGTAGTCCTGCGGCTGGCCGAATACCTTGATTTCCCCCGAGTCCTTCCGGTAAAACCCGTTCAGGATTTTCATGAGGGTGGACTTGCCGGCGCCGTTCATGCCCACCAGGGCGTGGATTTCCCCGTTTGCCAGGGTGAAATCCACGTCCCGGAGAATGGGGACGCCATTGAAGCCGATATTGATGCCGACGGCCTCGACGGCGTTTTGCCGGCCGGCGCTCTCGCTTGGCTTGGTCATTTTTTCACGAGGTCCATGACTTCCTTGGGCGGGTTGCGGTTGAGGGACTTGTTCCAGCCTTCCACCAGATTGTCCTTGTCAATCTTCACCGCCGGCACCACCACGAAGGGCGGCGTGCTCCGGCCCAGTTTGTGGAGAATGGCCATGTTGGTGGCGGTTTCGCCGATCGAGTAGGGAAGATCCGCGACCACCCCGACGATGTTGCCGCCCTTAAGCATGTCCAGGCTGTTGTTGGCGCCGAGATCCATGGTGAAGATTTTCAGGCTCTTGTTGTCGGCGGAACGGGCTGCCGCGACCACGCCCTCGGCGATGGTGTCCCACGGGACGTAAATGGCGTCGATATCGGGGTACTGGGTAAGGATGGCGGCGCCGAGCACCTCGCCGTCCTCGGGATTGGCGATGCCCCGCTTGGTGACGATTTCCAGATTCGGGTACTTGGCGCGGAGAACCGTTTCCACCGCCTGGTCCCGCTGGTTGGTGACATAAAAATCGGCGTCATGATAGATGAGGGCGACTTTCCCCTTGCCGCCGAGTTTGTCCGCCATCATCTCGGCCACCGACTTGCCCATGTCGAACAGGTCGTCGGAGACGATGCCGGCGTAATCCTTGCCGTGCACGAAGCCGGCGGGATGGTTGTCGACGAGGGCGATGGACACGCCCTGCTCCACCGCCTGGCGCAGGGCCACGGCGCCGGTGACGGGGTCGATGACCAGGGTGATGAGAATATCCGGTTTCAAGGCCAAAGCGGTTTCGATGTCGGTACGCTGTTTGTTGGCGTCCATTTCGGCGTCGGTGACTACGAGGAGCTTGACGCCGGCCTTCTGGAACGCGTCCTTGACGCCGGCCTGGAGGCCGTTCGTGTAGTCGGACGTCTCATGGAGGAGTAAAACCCCGGTAAGTTTTTTAGCTTTGGCGGTCTCGATTTCCGCCGGAGTAAGCGCGACCTCGAGGTAGGAAGTCGGGTCTTCGCCCTGCGGGCCGACCGTTTTCGTGAGGGGAGCGCCGTCGCCGGCCAAAGCCGCGCCAAGGAAAAATAAGGTTGCCGCGATAATCCATTTCGACATGTGGTTCCTCCTATTGAAACATATTGCAAAACTGGACAATTGCAAAAGCGCCATTCAAAAGGTCGTATGGAGTCTTTTGTATAGGCAAAAACCCTTGAAATTCAGGCAAAAACGATTACTGCATAGTGACGATTGCGGCTTAATCGTCACAGGGGAAAACTTCAGCTAAAACAGGGTTCGGAGTTATTGTCTACTTTTATCACAGGTGAGTCGGGCGCTTGCTGAAGAAGCGGCATTATACCGGGAACGAAATTCAAACGAAACCGAAACATCTCTCTTCGTAATAAAATTACACTCTGTCTCCGCGGATTATTCGAAAGCCGACCCTAATCCCGCGGCGCGGCTGTTGTGGGAATCGACTACACTGCAGTTTGCTCGACAGCCTCGGAAAGCGGCGGCAGCCGGACCGCGCGGCGGCTCGCAGCCGCCGGCAGGCGGTTTCCGGGGTCAATCTTTTTCCCTTCCCGGATTTTCTATTATTTCCAGCGCCTTCCCGAACGCCTCCGCCAAGCCGCCCTCTTCGCAGACGGGAATGACGTGTCGCGCCAATGAGCGGAGTTCCTCCGGAGCGTCGGCGGTGGCGAAGCCGTGGCCGCAAGCGGCGAGGAGCGGATAATCGGTCATGGCGTCGCCGGCGGCGAAGGTGTTGGCCATGGAAACTCCCAGGCGGTCCGCCAGCCGCCGGGCGGCGGAACCTTTGTCGGCGCCGGTGCGGACGATTTCCGCAAAATGGCGGCTGGCGAATGCGAAGTGGAATCCCGGTCCTGAACACAGCTTTTCGCCGCATTCCCGTAATGCTTCGGCGTCCTCCGACACCAGGACCAGCTTCGCCAATTTTTCCTGTATGTCCAGAAGGGAGGAGGAAGCGGCAGGAATCTCCTCCCGCACTCCCCGGCGCAGGAGGTGGGCGTTACTCCGGAGCAGGTAAATCCGTTCGCCGGCATAGGCCATGAGGGCAAAGGCGGGATAGCGGGCGAGGATTTCGCCGGCCAGTTCCAGGGCGTTTTCCGGCAGGGGGAGGCTGTCCAGGGTCGCGCGCGAGCGGAAATCGTAGGTAAGGGAGCCGGTCAGGAGGATGCAGGGAAGGGTTACGGCGAGCTCCTCGGCAATGCGGCGGGTGGAGACGGCGGCGCGGCCGGTGGCGAGGACGATTCCTCCGCCGGCCTGCTGAAATTTTTCAGCGGCGTGTATGACGGTTTGGGGGAGGCGGGAGGCGCCGCGGAGGATGGTTCCGTCGATGTCGGAGAAGAAGAGGTGGGAGATACGCGCGGGGTGTTCCGGGGTGGGGGCCGGTGGCATTTTGAATTCTCCTGAATTATTTTGAAGCATTTTGATAATTTATAAAAAAACCGGAAAAGATGATTGACAAATGCGGATGGGGTTTTATACTGCGATTATCCACAACTAAGGCGGTAAAACAAGGGGTTTTTCCGCTATTTTCACTTTGAAAAGCCTATCCTACTCCTGAAGCGCCGCCATTCCCGCCACCATTTCGAGTTGTTGTGCAGCTTTAAATCGCCTCTTGCTGTCACATCATGGCGCAAATTGAATCATTTTGGCAAGGAGCCTACCATGCCCCAAAAAATCAAACTCGGCATCGCCGGAGTTCGCGGTCTCACCTATTTCCCCGGCGTCGCCGACCTTCCGGACGTCGAAGTCGCGGCTTTCTGCGACCTGAATGCCGATATCCTCGAACGAAAAGCCCGTGAATTCAACATCCCCCAACGCTTCCGGGTTTTCGAGGACATGCTCGCCTCCGACATCGACGCCGTCCTCGTCTCCACCCCCATGCACATGCACGGCACGCAGTCCATCCAGGCGCTCCAGGCCGGAAAACACGTCCTTTCCGAAGTCATCGCCGGCACCAACATCAACGAACTTTTCTGGCTGAAGGAAACGGTCGAGAAGTCGAAGCCGGTTTACATGATGTGCGAGAATTACTGCTACCGCCCCGACGCCGTCCTAGCGAAGAAATTGGTGGAGCGGGGCTTCTTCGGTGATTTGTACTTTGCCGAATCGGAGTATATCGAGGACATCAAATCCTGGCTGACTATCGGCGGCAAGCCGAGCTGGCGGCAAACCTGGCAGGTCGGGAAACGCGGCGCCTTCTACCCCACCCATTGCCTCGGGCCAATCATGAAATGTTTCGGCGACGACCGGATTGACGAGGTCTGCTGCTTCGGCGCCGGCCCCCACACCGCCCCGCAGTTCCGCCAGGAAGACACCACCACCACCATTATCCGCACCAAAAAGGGCCGGCTGATTCAGCTCCGCATCGACGTCATGTCGAACCGCCCCAATCAGAACTTCTATTTCGTGCTGCAAGGCACCAAAGGCGCGATCGAGTCCCCGCGCGGCCCCTTGGGCCAGCAGGATCTTTACAAAGCCTATACCTGTGACGGAAGCGTGAAGGTGTCCCGCGGCATTCTATGGGAAGACTTTTGGAAGTACTCGGATCTCCTGCCGGAGAATTACCGCAACATGCCCGAAGGCGCAAGAAAACTGGCCGCCAACGGCGATTACAACGCTTGCGGCGGCGACTATTACGTCATCCAGGATTTCATCCGCGCCGTGCGGGGTGAAATTCCCCCGCCGGTCAATGTCTATGAAGCCTGCGAGTGGTCGGCGGTGGCGCTCTTGTCCGAACTGTCGGTCGAAAACAACGGCAGGCCGGTTAAGATGCCGGACTTCAAGGGCGGGCGCCAGGATATGGAGGTGCGGTTGTAAGGGCTTGCCGTTGAAACGATCCTTTCGTGAAAACGCTTTTAACACAGAGGGCACAGAGAACCACAAAACCGCATTTCATTATTACCTTTTTCGGCATCTGGTTCTTGGAAATTTTTTTGTGGTTCTCTGTGCCCTCTGTGCTCTCTGTGCCCTCTGTGTTATAAGCGGTATAATTTACTACCCTCGTCAGTTCAGAGGTCTCCGCCATGCTGAAAGACGAACGCCTGGAAAAAATCGAGGCCTACGTCAATCAAAACCGCTACGCCTCCCTCCAGGACCTGACCCGGCTCTTCGGCGCTTCCCGCGCCACCATCCGCCGGGATTTGGAGACGTTGGAGAAGAGCCGGCGCCTCGTCCTCACCCGCGGCGGCGCCTCGTCCGCCGACAAGGGTTCCTCCTACGAACTTCCTTATATAGAAAAGAAGAACGCCCATCACGAGGAGAAAGTCCGCATTGCCCAAGCCGCCCGCCGCCGCATCAAGGACGGCGAAACGGTGATGATCGACTCCGGAACCACCTCCTACGAAATGGTCAATTTCATGGGCGATTTGCGGGGTGTCCACGTGGCGACGAACGATCTCCTCACCGCCGTGGCCCTGACCAGATTCCCGGAAATCGACCTGAACATGATCGGCGGCAGCGTCCGGAAAGGCTTCTACACCACGGACGGCTACTTCGCCGCCGCCAACGTCAACAACTATTATTTCGATCGCGCCTTTCTTTGCGTCGACGCGATAAACCTGAGTTACGGTTGCATGATTACGAACGCCGACGAAGTCGACGTCAAACACAGCATCATAGATTCCGCCAAGGAGGTGACGGTTCTTTGCGATCACTGCAAATTTGAGGCCCGGGCCTTCATCAGCATTTGCCCGCTGTCCCGCATAAACGCGATAATCACCGGCCGCGAACTCGACGCGGAGATTCGCCAGAAGTTTATCGACAAAGGTCTGTCCATAGAAGTGGTGTAGCTGAAGTTTTGCATAGTGACGATTGAACCGCCAATCACCACTTTGCATAAATCGTTTTTCCCTGAATTTCAAGGATTTTTGATTATCTCTACAACGCGAGATTTGCGGGAACCGCCCCGCAAATCTAGCGTTGTAGAGGTAATCAACCGCGGCTCTGGACCATATTTCCGCAAGGACGCCCCATGCCCGACCCCGTAATGACCCTGGAGCGCGTCAGTAAATATTATGAAGTCAAGAATGGCGGCGAGCTTCTCGCCGTCAAGGACGTTTCCCTGGCTGTCCTGCCGGAGGAATTCATCTGCATCCTCGGTCCCACCGCCTCGGGGAAGTCTACCCTGCTGAAAATGATGGGGGGAATCGAAAAACCCACCCTGGGGAGCATGACCCTGCGCGGGGAAACCTTTACGGACGGCATCCCCTCTTCGCGGCTTAAGAACTTCGGTTTCGTCTTCCAGCAGGACAATCTGCTCCCGTGGCGGACGGTGGTGAAAAACCTCAACCTGCCCCTCGAAATCTTCCACGCCGCCGGCTCGGGTTCGCGAGGACGCATCGAGGAAATGCTTACCCTCGTCGGCCTGCAGGACTACGGCATGGTTTATCCCCACGAACTTTCCGGCGGCATGCGCCAGCGGGTGAGCCTGGCCCGGGCCATGATGCACGACCCGGACATTCTCCTCATGGACCAGCCCCTCGGCGCCCTCGACGCCATCACCCGGAAGATGCTCGCCTACGAGCTCCTGCGTATTTCCCGGGTCACCCGGAAAACCATGGTGATGGTGACGAATAATATCGAGGAAGCGCTTCTACTTGCCAACCGGGTGCTGGTATTCACCAACCTGCCCGGTGAAATCGCTTATGAGGTTAAGAACGACATTCCCGTCGAGGCGAGGACGGAAAGCCTGCCCGATAACGCCCGTTACCGGGAGCTCCGGGCGCTACTTGACGATTTCGTGCATGTGCAAAGCGAATCCGCCCGCATGAACAAACGCCGGGCCGGGAGTAAATGATCATGACGATTAGGCAAAGCACCGTGCGAACCGGGAAGCCGCTACGCAAGAAGAAGGAACCAATCTATTATATCGCCCCGATTCTATTGTTGGCGGCGGTGTTGATCGCCTGGGAGGTTTTCGTGGCGGCGTCGGGGATATCCCGGACGATTCTGCCGGCGCCGCACGCCATTCTCAGGGAAATGCTCAAGAATTTCTGGCGGGACATTTTCCCGCAGATGCTTTTCACCCTGCGGGTGATTCTCACCGGCTACGCGGTGGCGATTCCCTTGGGGATTCTTATCGCCGCGGTTTGTTCCCAGTGGAAGCTTCTCATCAAGGCGGCGACGCCCCTGATCATTCTCCTGGTGGTGACGCCGATGATCACTTTGGTGCCCCTATTCATGCTATGGATGGGGTTCGACAGCAAGGTGCGGATGATTGTGGTGATTCTTCAGGCGACGCCGATTATCGCCCTCAACACCCTGACCGGCTTCTCGACCACCGAAACGGCCAAGCTGGAACTGATGCGCGCCATGGGCGCCAGCCGGCTGCAGACTTTCGTGAAGCTTATTTTCCCGAACGCGCTGCCGCAAGTGTTCACCGGCCTGAAACTCGGCTGCATCTTCGCCACCATCGCCGCGATGTCGGCGGACCTCGCCGCCGGCAAGGAGGGTCTCGGCTACCGCATTCAACAGTATTCCAGTCTCATCATGACCGAGATGGCCTACGGCACCATTATCGTCGTGGCATTGATTGGCATCATTCTTTTCCAAATCGTCGCCACCATAGAAAAGCGCGTCATCGTTTGGGTGAAATAATTTGCTGCCATAGATTTCGGTCTTCGGGAGGCCGCGCGTGCAGAACGCCAAAATACGCCTGGTGGGGCTTACCAAAACCTTCCACACCAGGTTTCAAACCATCACCGCCGTGCACGACTGCCACATGCATTTCGGGGACGGCGATTTCGTGTCCATCATCGGACCCAGCGGCTGCGGCAAGTCCACCATCATCCGCATGATCGACGACATCATCAAACCGACCTCCGGCGAAATCCACATCGACGGCCGGAAAATCGATTCTTCGAAGCGCATCCCGGCCGAGGTGATTCGGAAAATGGGTTTCATTTTCCAGCAGCCCAACATGTTTCCCTGGCTGACCGTGCGGGAGAACATCACCCTGCCCCTGCGCATCTTCGGCCTTGTCGGCCGGGAGTGGGAGGATTACGCCGACGAATTGATAGAACGGTCGGAACTTACCGGTCAGCGCGATTCCTATCCCACCGAGATTTCCGGCGGTTCGATGCAGCGGGCCGGCGTCATCCGCGCCATGGTGCACAAGCCGGACATTCTTCTCATGGACGAACCTTTCGGGGCGCTGGACGAAATGACCCGGGAAGTTCTCAACATGGAGCTTCTCGACATCTGGCAGGCCACCGGCAAAACCATAGTTTTCATCACCCATTCCGTCGAGGAGGCGGTGCTTCTTTCCAACCGGGTCTACGTGATGGGAACCAATCCCGGCCGGGTGGTCGACGAAATCGCCGTAGATTTGCCCCGGCCGCGCAACCTGGAAATGATTGTCTCGAACCGCTTCGTGGAACTCTGCGAATACCTGACCAACAAAATCGGCCACGTTGAACTAAGCGCCATTAAATGAAGGGGATCTGAACTTTTGCATAGTGGCGATTTAACCGCCAATCGCCACTATGCAAAAATCGTTTTTGCCCGAATTTCACGGGTTTTTGATTTTACAAAATCGCCATTCTGCGGTTTGAATGGTGATTTTGCAAAAGCCTTGGGGGATTATTTATGGCTTTAACCTTGGAAGAACGCCGCGCCGCGCGGGTCAAGCGGGAGAGGCGGGATCGCCTGCTGGCGATTGCCGCCCCGACCCTGACCTTCATTCTCTTGCTGGCGGTTTGGCAGGCCCTGGTGGTGTGGCTGAAGATTCCCGCCTGGCAGCTCCCGAAGCCCACCCAGGTGATTTACACCATGTTCAGGAATTTCAACGAATTCCTGCCGCACATCATCCGCAGCTACACCACGATTATCGCCGCCTTCGCCTGCGCCACCGTGCTGGGGATCACCCTCGCGGCGATTCTTACCAACTTCAAGGTCCTCGGGGTCGCCCTGACCCCGTACATCAACATGCTCTGCACCACGCCGGTGATTACCCTGGTGCCGCTTCTCCTGTTGATGTTCGGCTTCGGGCAGTGGGTGCTGATCTTGGCGGTGACCCTGCAAGCTTTTCCAATCTTGAACATGAACGCCGGGACCGGCTTCAACAATGTGGAAACGATCAAGCTGGAGTTGATGCATTCCCTTCGCGCCAGCCGGGTGCAGACGTTTTTCCGCTGCATCCTGCCGGCCTCCCTCCCCAACGTTTTCACCGGCATGAAGCTGTCCGGCATCTTCGCCACCACCGCCTGCATCAGTTCCGAGTTTTCCGGCGGGAACAAGGGTCTCGGCGCCAACATCATCGCCTACACCCAATTCATGAAGATGGACAAGGCCTTCGCCTGCATTTTCTTCGTGGCCATTATCGGCCTGTTTCTCTATACCTTCACCAACTGGCTGGAGTCCAGGATCATCAAATGGAAGATCTAAGCTTTTTTGCCAAGTGCTGCACAATGTTAATCTCGGACGCAGTTCCGGGGCCAAACCCAACGCGGAATAGTTTCTAAAGAGGAGAGAAGAATGAGAAAAATTTTGTTGGCGCTCTTGCTCGCCATGGTCTGTGCCGCCCCGGTATACGCCGGAGAAATGCGCAAGGTCCGTTTCGTCGTGCCCCGCAGTCTCGAATGCCTGGACGACATGGCCTTGTGGTCCGCGGATCGCCTCGGCTACTTCAAGGAGGAAGGCATCACCTTCCAGATGGAACAGGCCTTCGGCACCACCGACATCAAGATGATCGGGACTGAACAGGCCGACGTCGGCTACCCCTCCCCCAACCTGATTCTCGCCTCCATCGAGGCCGGCCTGCCGGTGAAGGCGGTCTGCGCCGCCGACGCCATCAACATCTTCGGCATGGCGGTCCGCCGCGACTCCGGGATCAAGGACTGGTCCGACCTCAAGGGTAAAACCATCGCCCTCGGCGATGCCGCCTGGGCCACCATCGCCGCCCCGACCGTCTCCGCCGCCGGCCTCGACCCCAACAAGGACATCGAATACATCGTCGCCGGCGACAGCCGCTACCAGATGGTCAACGAAAAGAAGATTGACGCCCTCTTCACCTGGATTTCCGAATTCGAACAGCTGAAGGGCCAGGGCTTCGACTTTATTTACCTGGACGGCAACAAGATTCTGCCGGTCCTCGCCAACCCGGTCGTGACCTCGGACGGCCTCATCGCCAAGGAACCGGACCTCGTAACCCGCTTCTGCCGCGCCATGATGAAGGGCATGTATTTCGTCTTCAAGAACCCGGAAGCCGGCGCCGACGTGGTCCTGAACAAGTTCCCTGCCATCCAGATCACCTGGGAAGGCGCGCTCGGCGTCGCCCACGGCCGCAACCTCCAGGCCTTCGGCACCGACGAAGCCACGACCAAGAAGATTCTCGCCGACGGCATCGGTTTCATGCCTCCGGCCAAATGGGCCGAGGTCATTTCCTGGGCGAAGAAAGTCGGGGTAATCGAAGAAGAAATCCCGGCCGACCAGGTCTTCAGCAACAAGTATCTCGACCTCAAGTGGGATCGGGCCAAGGTCGAGGCCGACGCCAAGAATTACGTCTGCACTTCGCAAGTTTACAAGGACGCGCACAAGTAAAACTTGTGCATTCTTTCGCGCCGCAAGAATTTAACCTTATGTTTTCCGGTCTCCGACCGCCGAACCGGTTGGGCGCTCTCAGTTTTGTTACCGCAGTTCCCTGCCCTGTTACGCCGAACCCCTCTCCACACGTCATTCCGGCGTCTTCAACAGGTGCTGCACCCCCAACGGGTAGTTTCGCCGGAATCCAGAGGGTTTAACCAATGCTAAGGAACATCTGGAAAACCCGGTGCCGTCTAAGTAAATCCCGCTGGATTCCGGCGAAACTACCCGTGGGGGGTGCAGCACCTGTTGAAGACGCCGGAATGACGGGTGGCGAGGGGT
>JAVBQR010000147.1:0-49563 GCA_031548865.1 Planctomycetota bacterium | reverse complement strand
ACCCGTTGGGGGTGCAGCACCTGTTCAAGACGCCGGAATGACGTGTGGGGCAGGTTGCGGCGTGACAGGGTTCGGAGTCACGTGTTGCCTCAACATGCAACTGTAATACTAAGTGGAACCACCCAGCGACGGTTTATCGGCCTGGATTCCGGCGAGTTACGCTTCACCCCGGTTGAACGCTTGCGGCGCCGGAATGACGTGTGGGGAGGGGTACGGCGTTACAGAGCCCGGAGCCGCCGTTCCCTTGCCTAGCCGTTACTGCTGACGTGTGGGGAGGGGTGCGGCGTAACAGGGTGCGGATTAATGGTAACAAAAGTGAGATGCACCCCTTTTGTTACCGCAGCTCCCTGCCCTGTTACGCCGGACTCCCCCCACTCGTCATTCCGGCGCCGCAAGCAGTGACCCGGGGTGTAAGCGCAACTCGCCGGAATCCAGGCCGATAGACAATCGCTACAGCGGCGTTTGCTCCTTGTCTTTCCGCACCATTTACCGCCGGCTCACGGCAAAAAAGGGGAACCCATGCTCAAATACTTCGTCCTCGACACCAACGTCATTCTCCATACCCCCGCCGCCGTGGAGGCCTTTACCGACAATGTCGTCGTCCTGCCCATGACCGTCATCGAGGAACTCGACAAATTCAAGGTAAAGTCCGACGAATTGGGCAGGAACGCCCGCGCCGCCATCCGCTATATCGACCGGGTCCGCGAGGAGGAGGAAGCCTATGCCGCCAACGAAGGGCGCGAAGCCGAAGCGCTCTCGGACGGCATCACCCGGAACGATCAGGGCGGGAAACTCATGGTCATCGCCGACGACCATCTGGAAATCACCCCCGGCCTCGAACAAAACCTGCCCGACAACCGCATTCTCCGCGCCGCCGTCCATATCCAGCTCGAACACCAGGATTCGGAAGTCATCCTGGTCTCGAAAGACCTGAACATGCGGATCAAGGCGGCGGTGATCGGCATCGACCCCCAGGACTGGAAACAGGACAAGGTCAACACTGACGAAATGTACCTGGGGTTCCGCGAACTTTCCCTGGACGGCGAATATATCGACGCGCTATACCACGAAGGCGTCGCCTCCATCCCCAATTGCGACTTCCTTCCCAATGAATTCGCCATTATCACCAACGCGGCCAACCCCAGCCACAGCTCCCTCGCCCGCTCCACGGGAAAAGGCGGCGGCGAACTGACGGCAATCAATAAAGCCTGGAGCAAGGTTTACGGCATCAGCGGCCGCTCCGCCGAACAGCGTATCGCCCTACAGCTCCTCATGGACCCGGCGGTCAAACTTGTCGCCCTAGTCGGTTCTGCCGGCACCGGGAAAACCCTCCTGGCCCTCGCCGCCGGGCTGGAAGCGCTCCGAGTTGACGACACGGCCCTGAAGAGCGGTTCCGACCTGCCTTACGGCTACGAGAAAATCCTCGTCACCCGGCCGATTATCCCCATGGGCAAGGACATCGGCTACCTGCCCGGCACCAAGGACAAGAAAATGTCCAATTGGATGCAGCCGGTGTTCGACAACCTGTCCTTCCTCATGCACGTCGGGCCCGGCGGCGGGAAACAGATGGTCGGAAAAGCGGCGGACCGCAAAGTCAACGAACTCCTCGCCGACGATTTGATCGAACTCGAAGCCCTCACCTATATCCGCGGCCGCTCCATCGCCAAACAGTTCATCGTCGTCGACGAAGCGCAGAACCTCACTCCCCACGAGATCAAGACCATCGTCAGCCGGGCCGGCGAAGGGACTAAAATCGTTCTTACCGGCGACCCGGACCAAATTGACAATCCCTATCTCGACGCCGCGTCGAACGGGCTGATTTATTGCGTGGAACGCATGAAGCACCTGCCCCTCTTCGGCGGGGTGGTGCTGAAAAAAGCGGAACGTTCCGCCCTCGCGGCGGCGGCGGCGGAGAATTTGTAGCAGGCGAGAGCCTTTTAGGCGGCTCGGCGCAACGCGGTTGTTCTCTTCCCCCCGTCTCCATACCACCCCCCCCTATCCCCGGGAATGGGGTGGATCTTGAGGCACTCTCTTTACAGGCGCCCTCCCAGATGGTATGTACTGAGAGTGGACTTTTTGATTCCACCGAGGAGAGTAATATAAACCGGGCTGTCCGCGGCATAATCCGCGGCAAAGTTCATGATTGAAAAGCATAAGGGAGAAAAACATGAAAAACGTGGCTATGACCATCGAGGGCAGCATTCTCACCATCAAGGTCGATTTGTCCAAGGAATTCGGTCCCTCGAAATCCGGTAAAACCATCATCATCGCCACTACCGAAGGCAACCAAACCATTCCCGATCGCGACGAAACAGTGGGGTTGAACGTGTACCGGAAGGCTTGATGGGTGACAGTAATAAAAAACGGCGGAGGCCGAAATGTCGCGTTGGAGGGCGCCTCTCGTTCGGGTGAGGTGCCCTTTGTCAAGAAGGCAAACATAGGAGGAGACCCCCATGCCCTTTCCCCGTTTAGCAGGTGTCATTCTCCATCCCACTTCGCTTCCGGGCGGATCCGGGGTGGGGGATTTGGGCCAGGCCGCCCGCGATTTCGCCGATTTCCTGGAAAAATCCGCCATCGGCATCTGGCAGGTCCTGCCCCTCGGCCCCACCGGCGGCGCCGGCAGCCCCTACCAGACCACCTCCAGTTACGCCGGCAACCCGCTCCTCATGTCCCTCGACAATCTGGTCGAACTCGAACTCGCCGACGCGAAAGACCTCGCCGACGCGCCGCGTAACGGGATGTACGCCGATTTCCCAGCCGCCGCGCGCTTCAAGGAACGCATCCTCCGCCGCGCCCTCGACTGTTTCCAGGATGCCCGTTCCAGCGCCCTCCTGGCCCGCGAATTCGATCATTTCCAGGATAAAACCCGGCATTGGCTGGACGACTTCGCCCTGTTCATGGCGGCCAAGGATTTCTACAAGGGCCTCCCTTGGTACGAATGGCCAGACCGGGCGCTCCGGCTCCATAAACCCGAAGCGGTGGAAAAATTCCGCCGGCTCCTGCACCAGGAAATCCGCTTCCACAAATTCTCCCAGTTCCTCTTCTTCCGCCAGTGGAATGAATTGAAAGACTATCTCGCCCCAAGGCATATCAAACTCCTGGGGGACATTTCCATCTACTGCGCCCACGATTCGGCCGACATCTGGGCGGAGCCGCAATATTTCCTGCTGGACGAGGACGGCCGGGCCGCCTACCAGGCCGGGGTGCCGCCGGATTATTTCTCCTCCACCGGGCAGCTCTGGGGGAACCCGCTTTACAATTGGCAAGCCATCCGCGCCGACGGCTACCGCTGGTGGCTGCGGCGGGTCAAGGCCTCCCTGGCGATGGTGGACATGCTCCGCATCGACCATTTCCGCGGTTTCCAGGCCTATTGGGCGGTCGAGAAGGGGGAGACCACCGCCATCAACGGGCGTTGGATCGAAGGACCGGGGCAGGAACTCTTCGACGTCTTCAAACGCGAACTCGGGGAAAACCTGCCGATTCTCGCCGAAGACCTCGGGGTCATCACCCCGAAAGTCGACAAGCTCCGCACCGACAACCGCCTCCCCGGCATGAAAGTGCTGCATTTCGCCTTCGGCGGCGGCGATTCGTACCTTCCGCACACTTACGAACGGAACACGGTTTGTTATGTCGCCACCCACGACAACGACACCACCCGCGGCTGGTATGACGCCACCGGCCCGGATTACGAGCACATGGGCGCGGACATCCTCGCGGCGGAGCGGGACAAGGCGCGGCGTTACCTGGGCCGGGACGGTTCTGACATGCCGTGGGATCTGATGCGCCTGGCATTTTCCTCGGTCGCCGACACGGCGATGACCCTGATGCAGGACATCCTGTGCCTGCCTAACAGTTGCCGGATGAACCGCCCCGGCCTTGGCGAGGGCCAGTGGCGCTGGCGGCTTACCAGCGAACAATTGGCTGCGGCGCCGTGGCAGGGGGTGCGGGATTTGGTCTATATTTACGGGCGGGAGCCGGTCAAGGAGGCGGCGGAAGAGGTCGAGGACGTGGAGACGGTGAAGAAGCTGTGAACCTCTGTGTCTCTGTGGTGAATTCTTTTTCGAAAGGTCCCCGCATTGCTTTTCCGAAACACGGTCATCAAGTCCGTCACCATTGTCAAGCCCCCCCGCGTGGTCACCAGCCTGGAAATCGAGGCGCGGTTGAAGCCGGTTTACGACCGCCTCAAACTGTCGGCCGGCCGCCTCGAACTGATGACCGGCATCCGCGAGCGCCGCTTCTGGAATCCGGGCGAACGCTCCAGCGTTGTCGCCGCCAAAGCCGGCTGGGAAGCGGTTGCCGCCGGCGGCGTCCCGAAGGAAAAAATCGGCTGCCTGATTCACGCCTCGGTCTGCCGGGATTTCCTCGAACCGGCCACCGCCACCGTGGTCCACGAAACTTTGGGGCTGTCCCGGGACACGGTGGTTTTCGATCTCTCCAACGCCTGCCTGGGGGTCTTGAACGCCATGGTCGTTATCGCGACCATGATTGAAACGGGGCAAATCGAAGCCGGCCTGGCGGTGTCGGGGGAAGTGGCGGAACCGCTCCATGACGCGACCATGGCGGCGCTCCTCAGCGACCGGCGCCTGGACAAACGCCGCCTCAAGAGCCAGTTCGCCAGCCTGACCATCGGTTCGGCGGCGGCGGCGGTGCTGTTATGCCGGGCCGACCTCCCCGAAGCAGAAGGCGGGCACCGTTTTCTCGGGGGGGCGGTCGGGACCGATTCCGGCGCGAACCAACTTTGCCAGGCCGATCCCGAGGAAATGACCCCCCTGGGCCCCCTCATGAACACCGATTCGGAAGGACTCCTCCACGCCGGGGTGGCATTGGCGGACCGGACCTGGGGGAAGGCCAAGGCGGAACTCGGTTGGGACAACGCCAGCCCCGCCCACATCTTCACCCACCAGGTCGGGAAGGCGCACGCGAAGCTCACCCTGGAGACCCTGGGGCTCGATGCGGCGCGGGATTTCCCCACCGTGGCCTATATGGGGAACACCGGTTCCGCCGCCCTGCCGGGGGCTCTGGCAATAGGTTTAAGGGAGAGGAAAATGGCCAAAGGCGACCGGCTGGCCTTGCTGGGGATCGGCAGCGGGCTGTCGTGTTTGGCCTTGGGGATGGAGTATTGACGATGGACGCTGACAAATGGCCGGAGCGAATCGGCCTGACGGACGAGGAAGTGAACGACCCCTTTTTCCGGCAGGCGTATCCGTTCAGTCCCCGGTTTCTGCCGGTGCAGGGCGGGCGGATGCATTACCTCGACGAAGGCGCGGGGGAGCCGGTGGTGATGCTCCACGGCAACCCGACCTGGTCGTTTTTTTACCGCAACCTGATTTTGGCCTTGCGCGGGAGTAACCGCTGTCTCGCCCCGGATCATCTCGGCTGCGGTTTCTCCGACAAACCGCGCGACTTCCCCTATACCCTCACCCACCACATCGACAACCTGGAAAAATGGCTGGACGCGGTCGTCCCCCCGCCGGGAAATACCGGAGCGCCCGGCGACGGCGACGGCCGGTTCAACCTGATCGTCCACGATTGGGGCGGCCCCATCGGCATGGGTTATGCGGCGAGGCATCCGGAACGGGTCAAGCGGGTGGTGCTCTTAAATACCTCCGCCTTTTCGGTCGGCTCGATGCCGGTGCGGATCCGCTTGTGCCGGGTTCCCGGATTGGGGACGGTATTGGTGCGGGGATTAAATCTGTTCGCCGGCCTCGCGACTCTCCTCACCACCAGGGACGCCCTGCCCGGGCGCATCCGCAAGTTCTACGTGATGCCTTACAACTCCTTCGCGAACCGCATCGCCGTGCAGCGTTTTGTCCAGGACATTCCCCTGAAACACACCGGCCCCACCTACGAGTGCTTCCGCGACACCGAAAAGCGTTTGCCGGCGGCGCTGGCGGGGAAACCCCTTCTGGTGCAATGGGGCCGGCGCGACTGGTGTTTCACGCCCTTTTTCCTCACCCTGTGGAAGGAACGTTTCCCCTCCGCCCAAGTGGATGAGTACGACGCCGGGCATTATCTCCTGGAGGACGAAGGCGCGGCGATTGCGGCGCGGATAAAACGGTTTCTGGAAGGCTGATATTTTTCCCGCCAGCGAAAGGCAAACATGATAGGCCGTTTCAACATCACTCCGCCGCCGATTGACGATTCCCTCTCGCAGATGGTCGAGTCGCACCGGATGAAAACCGGGCAGGATTATCCGGCCATCCTCATGTTCGGGCTGTGGGGGACGGTGGACTGTTCCCCCGAGGTGCGGTTGTACGCCGGCTACCGGCATCTCGCCCAACATTCCGAGGACGGTCCGGCTTGGCTCGAGGTGGCGCGGGTCCACCTCGAAGCCGGGGAGGCGGAATCGGCGCGGGCGATTGTCGACGAGCTGGAACGGCTGGATTCGCCCGGGCTTTACCCGAATCTTTTCTCGGAGGATCCGGAAGCCGAACGGGCGCTGATTTACGCCGAATCGGGACAGCTGGAAACCGCCCTGGAACTTTTCGACGCCATGCGCGCCAGGTACGACGATTCGCCGTTGTTCGCCTATTTGCTCGGCACGGTGCTGCATGAAAAGGGCGATTTTCCGGCCGCGGCGGCGGCTTACGAGGAGGCGTTGGAAAAATTGGCCGATTACCGTCGCGAAGCCGAGGAAGAGGGGTTAATCGAGGAATTGAACGTCGATTTTCCGGAAGCGGAACGTTTTGTGAAAACCGCTCTCCGTTCCGCCAAAAACGATGCCGCCTTCACCGGGGAGAGGCCGCGGGATCTGTCGGGGTTTCGGGAGGAATAAGTTTGCCGGTTTGGGTGTTGGCTCAAGGTTGTCGGGTGCGATATGTTTGACGCAAAAGTGTTCCACGCCCATCCGCATGACTGTTTTGTCCGTCTCTGCTTGCGGGACGCCAGGACTTTTGCCTCCCTCCTGCGTATTTGCCGGCGGGTCAAGCCGTTCGACGCGGTCGATCCGGATACGTTACGCTGCTTGAACTCCGACACCATAAACGGAAAACTTGAGGAACGCATGGGAGACCTGTGTTTTTCCGCCCGCTTCAAAGGGACGGATCAGCCGGTCGAGGTATTCATTTTTCTCGAACACCAGTCCGCGCCGGACGGTTTAATCCCTTTCCGCCTGCTCGAATATATTGTCGGCGCTTACCGACAGTTTATCGCGACTCCGGACGCCGACGGATCCGGCAAGATAATCCCCGGCCGTTTCCCCTACCCCCTCGCCATTGTCCTTTATCACGGGGGAAAACCATGGAAGGGGCCGCTCCGCATGCCGGATTTGATCGGCGCGGCGCCGGGGGTCAAGACGGCGGTTTTGGATTTTCCCATGCATTTTATCGATGTGGCGCGGTTGCCGGTCGACCGCATCACCGACGACTTCGCCTTGCGAATTCTTTTGGAAGCATTGCAGGCGGCTTCACAGGGAACTCTGGATTCCCGTTACGAAAGCATCATGCAGCTTTTTCCGTCGTTACGGCATGATTCGCGGGTACGGCAGTTGTTTGACGGTTTTATCCATTATGCGGCGTATCTCGGCAAACCGGCACGTTGGATCGAGTTGGCCAAGCGCACGATGTTCCGGCTGTTTGAGCCACAGGAGGCAGAGAAAATGGCGGATACGATTTATGATGAGTATGTTGAGATAGGCGTGGCGAAAGGCAAGGCTGAAGGCAGGGCTGAGGTTGTATCATCCATTTTGCTCCTGCGCTTCGGAGCTATTCCTGAACCAGTCGCCGTTGCCCTGCAACAATGCGGTGATGTGGCAAAATTGGGCGCCCTGGCTATTACCGCCGTGACCTGTCGGAATATCGACGAGTTTATGCAACAACTCGGTTCTTGACTTCAAAGCGCACGATGTTCCGGCTGTTTGAACCACAGGAGGCAGAGAAAATGGCGGATACGATTTATGACGAGCTTGTTGAGATAGGCGTGGCGAAGGGCATAGAGAAAGGTAAAGCTGAAGGAAAAGCTGAAGGTAAAGCTGAAGGAAAAGCTGAAGGAAAAGCTGAAGTTGCTTTATCACTTTTACTACTGCGCTTCGGTTCGGTTCCGGAGTCGGTTGCCATTGCCCTGCAACAATGCAACGATGCTGCAAAACTTGGCGCCCTAGCCATCACCGCCGTGACTTGTAGGAGTATAGACGAGTTCATGAAACAACTTGATGCTTGATTTTTGCATGGCGGAATACGAATGTCAACCACCCGTGTCAATCTTGCCAATCGTCTCCGGATAATGGCGGAGCGTTTTCCCGACAAGCCGGCCATCATCCGCTACCGGGGAACGGACGGAAAGGGTAACGGCCGGGTGGCGGAAAGCGTCGCCTTCGGTGAATTCGACCGCGATAGCGACGCGGCGGCGCGGGGTTTGGCGGCGGCCGGGATAACGCGGGGGATGAAAACCCTGGTGATGTTAAGGCCGTCATTGACGTTTTTCTCCGGTTTTTTCGCTTTGTTCAAACTCGGGGCGGTTCCGGTCTTCATCGACCCGGGGATGGGGGTGCGGCGGCTTTTGGAGTGCGTGCGGAATTTGCGGCCGGAGGCGATGCTGGGGGCGCCCTTGGCCCACCTGGTGCGGGTGACGTTCCGGAGAAATTTTCCCGACTGCAAAATCGCGGTGACAGACGGACGGCGTTGGCTGTGGGGCGGCGAGAAGTGGGGGGAGATGAAACGTTATGACGACCTGCCCCTGCCGATTGCCGACACGGCCGGGGACGACCTGGCGGCGATTCTTTTCACCACCGGTTCGACCGGTCCGGCCAAAGGGGTCGAGTACGCCCACGCCGCCCTCGACCGGCAGATTGATTTGCTGGCGCAGGTCTTTGCCATAACTCCGGAAGACCGCGACGCCGCGACTTTCCCCGGGTTTTCCCTGTTTTCGGTGGCATTGGGCATGACGGCGGTGGTGCCGGACCTGAATCCGGTCCGGCCCGGCAGGGCGAATCCGGAGCGGATATTCGAGGCGGTGCGGGGCGGAGGATGCACCTTTTCCTTCGGCTCGCCGGCGTTGTGGGGCAGGGTGTCGGAGTATGCCGTGCGGCAGGGCGTCAAGCTGCCGCAACTCCGGAAGGTGATTATGGCCGGCGCTCCGGTCGGGGCGGAGGTGCACCGGCGGCTGTTGTCCGGGATGCTGGCTGCCGACGCCGAGACCTTCACCCCCTACGGGGCAACCGAAGGCATGCCGGTGGCGTGTATTGGCGGGCGCGAAGTTTTGGCTGAGACGGCCGAACTAACTGCCGAAGGCAAGGGGGTGTGCGTGGGCCGGGCGGTACCGGGAGCGCGAGTGGAGATTATCCGTCTGCTGGACGGTCCCATAGCCGCCTGGGACGAGGATCTGCTACTCGGTCCCGGGGAAATCGGCGAGATTGCCGTGCAAGGGGAACACATTTCCCGGCATTATCACAATTTGCCGGCAGCCGATGCCTTGGCGAAAATCCCCCACGGGGACCAATTCTGGCATCGGATGGGCGACGCCGGGTATAAAGATGCGACGGGGCGGATTTGGTTTTGCGGGCGTAAAGCGCATCGGGTGCGGACGCGCGGCGGCGATCTGTTTACGGTCTGTTGCGAGGCCCGGTTCAACCGGCATCCGGAGGTGGCCAGGAGCGCCTTGGTCGGGGTTCCCGAGGGCGGCTCCGGCTGCGAGCGTCCGGTGCTGGTGGTTCAACTCAGGGAAGAGGCGAAACGCAAAGGGGAGGAGGAGCGGATTCGCCGGGAACTCCTGGCGGCGGCGGTGGATAATCCGCTTACGGCGGGGATCCGCGACATCCTGTTCTACAAGGTCTTCCCCACCGATATCCGCCATAACGCCAAGATTCGCCGCGAAGAACTGGCAAAATGGGCGGCAGGCCGGGTTATACCCAGACCAGCTTAACACCTTCGCGGAATTTGTCCGGAAAGTCTTTCGGCAAGCATGGATAGCTCTTGCCAACAAATGGACTTTGTGGACAATGTTTTACGCGGCTACCAAGCAAGCGGGCCATTATTACCCCTCGTTTCCAATGGGCATTCCGTAAACCCCCGACAGGATGACGCATGCAAATACTTTATCTTGTGGGCGGTAACGAGGTGATCGCGGGCGGAGCCACCGCCCGTGACGCGGCGTTTGTCCAGGGGCTTCGGGACGCGGGGTATGACGTCACCGCGCTTTCGTTGTACGGACCGGTGTCGGTCGAGGGCGAAAACCAGTATTCGCGCCTGTTTCACCCGCTCGGAAGCGGCACCTTGCGGCGCTACTTCCCCCGTTTATCCCACATTCCGGAAAAGCTCACCGCCATATTCCGCCGGCCCAGCCCGGTCATCAGCATGACCTCCTATGCAGTGTCGGGGAAACGTAAGGATCTGCGGGGCCCTTTCGCCGTGAGCCTGCTTTCGGGCGCCAATAAAATGCAGCGCCGCGAGTTCTCCCACTTGATGGAATATTACGGGAGTAAAACCCGGCCGGCGGCGGTCATTCTCTCTAACACCATGCTGTCGGGGCTGGCCGAGGCGATTCGCGCCAATTTGGGCTGTCCCATCTTCTGTCTTTCGCAGGGTTCGGACCGGATTATCGAAAGCCTGGAGGAACCGTACCGGTCGGACGCCAGGAAACTGGTGCGGAAAAACGCCCGCCTGTTCCGGGTGGTCATCACCAGCAGCCGCTATTTCGCCATCCGCGCCACCGAATCGCTGGCGTTGCCGGCCTCGCGGATCAAAGTGGTGCCGCCCGGGGTCGACGCCGGAGGTCTGGCGAATCCGGCGCCGCGCCGCCGCCTCCCTTTCACGGTCGGCTATATGGCGCCGATTCGCAAGGAAAAGGGGCTGGACATTCTGGTCGAGGCGGTCGAGGGCATGGTCAAGGATTCGGCGATTGAACTGGAGCTGTGGATAGCCGGCGCGGTCGAGGACAACCGTTACTGGAACCGTCTGCAACGCCGCTTGGAAGCGAAGAGCCTGGCCAATTCCCACAAGGTATGGGGTGCGCTCGCCGGCAAGGAGCGCCGCGACTTTCTGGAAGGGTTGAGCGTTTTCGTCTTGCCGACCCGCGAGCCCGAATCGCGCGCGACCAGCATTCTCGAAGCCATGGCCGCCGGGGTGCCGGTGATCGGCCCGGCGGCGGGGATTATCCCGGAAATATTCCAGTTCGCCAACGGCGGACTGTTGGTGTCGTCGGAGGCGCCGGCCTGGATGTTTGGCCAGGCCCTGGAATTATTGGCCTCCATGCCCGATACGGCCGATGAGATGGGCCGGGTCGGGTCGGAAGGGGTGGCGGAGTATTTCTCCATTCAAAGTACCGCCCGCCGTTTGGCCGAAGTTATCGAGGAATCCCTAGCCAAAGCGGAGAAGGATATATGAAGGCGAAGCTTATTCTCGTTGCCGCCGTCGTCCTCCTGGTGCTGGCCCAGTTCATTTTCGGGGGCGGCAAGGGCGGCAAGGACAATCGGGCGCTAGCGGCGACGCCGACGGCGGAGTTGACGGCCGCTAACGCGGCCTGCCGCTACGGCGGACCGGGGGATTGTGTAAAAGTAGCCGCCGCGGCAGATGCCGCCTCAGGCGGAACTGCCGGCTCGGCGGCAGAAAATCGTGGCGAAGCGAAGCCGGCAGTTCAAGCTGAAGGTGCGGCGCCGCTTCCCGCATCACTTTTCGACCCCCGGGCGATAACCGGCATCGATCTGCCCGGCGAGGGCGGACGGTTGCGCCACGGGGAAGCGGGCGGTTGGAAAATCGCCGCTTCGGGCAGCGAAGTTTTCGATCTGGCGGATGCGGATAAGGTCCGGCGTTTGCTGGCGGATTTGGCGCTTGCCGGGGCCAAGGCGTCGCCGCTCGCCGAGACGGTCCCGCATACCGGCCTCGAAGACGGCGGGGGATTGTCGCTGGTCCTGAGGGAAGGGGAAAGGGGACCGGTTCGCGCTTTTCGGATTGGCCTTCGACCCGAAGGGATCTATGACGCGGTGTACGCCGTGCTTCCGGACGGGAAAAAGGCCCTGCTTCCGGCCGATATCCGGGGGGACATGGGCTTGTTCGTGAACCGGCCGGGGGCGGTGCCGCCCAGGGATTATTGGCTGGAGCGGGTGGTACTTTCCTTCGCTCCCGACGCCGCCGTGCGGCTTTCCGTACAGCATCCGGATCATAAGATAGTTTTCGGCAAAAATTCCGACGGCGAATGGCAGCCGGAAAGTCCGGTGCCGGGCGAATCCTGGAGTCAGCCGGGCTTGGCGGCTTGGCTGAAGGACTTGGCGGCGTTCCGGGTGGACGGCCAGGTCGCCGGTGACGAAGGGCCGTTTCCGGAAGACGCCAAAACCTGCAAACTGATTGTCACCCTCGCCGACGGCACGGTGAAGACGCTTCTGGCCGGACAAAGCCACGCCGATTCCGTGGTTCAGGTCCTGACCTCGGAACGGCCGGGGAGCGTGTTCCAGATGGCGGATTGGCGCTTCAGGAAATATTTCCGCCGGTTCGAGTCTCTTTTCCCCAAAGCGGTCGCCCACTATGACTTTTCCGACATCCGCTTCATCGATCTGCGCCGCGACGGCGAGAGCGTGAAAATCGCCTACCGCGACGGCGAATGGCGCGGGGTGGCGGTGCCGTATCGGGTGCGGTCGGCACGTGTGGAGCGTCTAGCGCGTTTTCTGGCCGCGTGGCGACCGGAGGATTTCGCCGCCAGCGATTTCCGACTGGTCCGGCCCGGGTTCGGAGGGCCGATGCTGGAGGTGATTTTGGCGGACGGGGAGGTGCGGCAATATCGTTTGGCCGGACGGCATCCCTTTCTGCCGTGGCGTTACGTCCTTCAGGACGGGAAGACGACCTTCTCGGTGACTGACGCGGCGGCGGGGGTGATGTTCCCCGGCTTTGCCGAGGTTTTGGATTTGGGACTGGTGTTTGCGCCGATTACCCGGCAGACTGTGGCCAGGATAGAGTTGTCCGGTCCGGATCAGGTGCGGATCACTTTCGAGAAGGATGGGGCAGGTATTTGGAAAGCACGGACCGACGCCGGTGAAACGAATGTCACGCCGGAGGAAGGCCGGGAACTGTTCGACGAATTCATGGAATGGCCGGTTCTTGGTTTTTACGATAACAATCCCGCCTTGGCCAAGGCCGAGCCGGCTTTCGCCTTGTGCCTTTGGGACGAGTCGGGCGACAAAAGAAAACTGACCATCATGCCGCCGCACGAGCGGGAGATCCCTTACCTGGCCGATACCGGGCGGGCATTCCTGTTCGACAGGGCCGAGTTTTTCAATTGGTTGGGGGCGGTCCGGGGGGTGTCGAAGCGGATATTGGCCGAAGACGCGCAAAAGGGCGGGGCGGTTGAAGAGGAGAACCAGAACGCGGAGGATAGGTAGTGATGACGGGGGGCGGAAAGGAGTTGATTGCAGGCGAAAAACGGCCGATATAATTTCATCTGTTGCTTTGCAAAATCACCATGCAACCTTTTGTTCACACGACTGTTGCGGGTGCGGTTCCCACAACAGTCGCGTTGTAGAGTTAGCTAGCGGGATAAGGATCAGCCGTAATGGGCGATATCAACCAAGACGATATTGATAAGCTTCTGGCCGACGCCATGGCCGGCATCGGCGACGCTCCCGCATCGGCGGCGGCGCCAGCGGCGCCGGCTGAGGAAGCCAGCGGCGTGGCGAGTCAGGACGATATCGACGCGCTATTTGCCGTGGTCGGAAACAGCGCGTCGGCCCCCGCCGCCGCGCCGGTCGAAGCTCCGGTTCCGGTGCCGGAAGAAAATATCAGCGGCATGGCCAGCCAGGACGATATCGACGCCCTCTTCTCTGCGGTCGCCGGCGAGGAGCCGCCGTCCCCGGTCGAGCCGCCGGCAGCCCAGGCGCAAAACACGCCGGCTGTCAAGGCCGAGGAGGTGGCGCCGGGCGCTGCCAGCCAGGACGACATCGACGCCTTGTTCTCGAATTTCCCTTCGGCGCCGCCTCCCGCCAAGAGCCCGGCCCCCAAGCCTCCCGCCGCACCTGCGCCAGCCGTCCCACCTGCCGCAGCCGACCCCGCCCCGGGACCACAGACGATACCGGAAATGCAAAACGAGGATTTGCGTGGGCTCGCGAACCAGGACGACATCGACGCCCTGTTCTCGAACATTGCCGCGGCCCCGGCCGCTCCGGCCGCCCCCGCCACTCCGGTTGCCCGACCTGCGCCGGCTCCAGCCAAGGCGGAGACGCCGGTCGCGAAGGCCAAGCCCGGACCCGGCGGTCCGGTGGCCCAGGATGACCTTAACGCCCTTTTCGCGGAATTGGGCGGGACGGAAAGCGCCGCGGCCGGCATGCAGGAAGAAACGGCGGATTTGGATGCGCTACTCAGCAATTTGTCGCCGGACGGGAAAATGCCGACCGGCGAAGCTGGAGAGGACGGCGACGAAAGCGGGACCGCTGTTCGCGAGGCCGGACCAGACCAACCGGACCAGGCATTCGATTTGTCCGGCGGACCCGCGCCGACGGCAGCGGTCGAAATCGACGCCAACGCCCAGACGACGGTGGTGAACGAATTCGATATGGAGCAGCTGCTGCGGGAAGTCGCCGGAGCCGCCCCGGATCCGCCTCCTCCCACGCCCGGTACTAAGAAACTGTACCGGCCGAGCCTGGAAAACGCGGTCACCGACACCCAGGTTCTGGATCCTTTCCAGGCTTCGCTTAACGCCCGGGCCGAAGCCGGCCCGAAAGCGCGCCCCGCGCCGGCGCCCGCACCGCAGCGTCCGGTCGCGATCGCGCCGGCTACCGGCGCCGGATCCGCCAATTACCTGCCGCCCGCGCCGACAGTCCCCCCCCCGCCGCCTTCGCCTCAGCCGCCACCGGCGGGAGTGGCTGGCGCGCCCGGCGCTTCCGCCGGCCGGCGCGAGTATTCGGTGTTGTACGGCGCGGGCGAGGTGGACGGGGTGGCGAGTCAGATCGTGGCGCTACTAAACGCCATGTCGGAAAAAGCCCAGGGTTATATGCAGGCCTGGATCGCGGCAGACAGCGAAGCGAAGGAACTGCGTACCCGGGCCCTTGCCGAGGAGCGGAAGCGTGACACCCTCGCCAGCGAAAAAATGGCCCTTGAAGCTGAGAAAACCGCCCTGGCGCAACAAATCCAGGAGCTCAGGAAACGCATTGGCGAACTCGAAGGCGCGAAAATCGCCCATGAGGAAACGCGGCGGACCCTCGAAGCCTCGCACCAGGTGACGACCCGGGAATTGGAAAACCGCATCGCGATGCTGCTGACCGAATCGCAGACCTTGAAGGACGAGATGGTCAGGGTCAGGAACACCGCGACCGGGGTGGACATGGAGAGCCGCCGGGCCAGGTTTGAACTGGATCGGCTGAAGAACGAGGTCGAGTCGGAACGGATGGAGCGGCTCAGGATTCAACGGGCGCTGGAAAACCGCGAGAAGGAAATCCAGGCCATGCAGGCGCAGTCCTCCGGGCAGGCATCGTCCTTATTCATTGACGAATTGCACCGTCTGGTGCGCCGGCTCGAGTCGGAATTGGACGCCCGGACCTCGGGCGCGAGCGAAGCCTTGCGGCAATTGGACCGGCTGGAAGTGCCGGAAACGATGGTGCCGGCGGCCGCGAATTTGCGGGCGGCACTGATGCTGGCACTGGGGCAGGAACACGAAGGCGAGGACGCCTTGAAGTCGCTGGGGCGGGAAGCGGCGCGGACCCGGGGCGGCATGGCGTTGCAAAGCCAGAAGGCGGAACTGGTGTCGTTCGAAAGCGCCCTGTCGACCTACAGTCTCGTCCAGGCGGTGGATGTGGCGGGGGCGCTCCTCCGCGAGGCGTCGACGACGCCGGCGGTGCTGATGCGCAAGGTCTACCAGTGTCCGGCCTTGCGGCGACCGGAGGTGGCGGATCACCTGGCGGATTTGAGCCGTTTGCTGGAAGGTCTGCGGACGGTCCAGGAGGCGAAGGACCGGACGCGCGGGGTGGAATCGGGCGACTCGGAAGTATTTTACATTCACCTCTTCGACTTCCTGCACAACCTGGTGCGCTTGAAACTGGTGAATCGCCTCAGCGGCGACATCTGGCGGCTGTTCCTGGATCTGCGCGGCAGGTTTTCCTTCATCACTTCGGACAAACAGTGGGCGGATTACCGGGACGGCATGCTGAAGGACAAGAATGTTTAGTCCCACAACGCTACTTTTACGGGAACCACTTCCGTAAAAGTAGCATGAGTATAGGGTTAGATAATAATTCCTGCGCTGGTGGTAAAGAACGAAGGTCACCGCAACTGGTTATTCATGCTAGATTTGCGGGGCGGTTCCCGCAAATCTAGCGTTGCAAAATTTGCGGCTCCTCTTTTGCAAAACCACAGATTTAAACCAGGAAACCGCCGCCGTACAGGCGGCTTTTTTATTCACACGCTGCTCCACAAGGAACCACCCCATGCTGACCATTCGCCCCTATGCACCCGACGACCCCCGGTTTTTGGCAATTGTCAACCGCGCCGCCAGCCTTGACGCCGAAGTGGGCGGGCGGGTGCAGCGGATTCTCGCCGACATCAAGGACCAGGGCGGCGCGGGCCTGCTCGAAAAAGTCCGGGCTTACGACTGGAAATGCCCGGACGAAACCGCGCTCCGGGTCGGCGCGGACGAATTCCGGACGGCGGCGGCGAAAGTGGGCGGAGAATTCCGCCAGGCCATCGCCGAGGCGGCTGCGAACATCCGCCGCTTTCATGAGCCGCAGATCCGCCGGGGATACAGCCAGGAAGATCCGGACGGAGTCAAACTGGCGAAGCGGGTGCTGCCGATTGCCCGGGTCGGAGTCTACTGTCCGGCCGGGACGGCGCCGCTGTTTTCGTCTCTCCTAATGAACGTGATTCCGGCGCAATTGGCCGGAGTGAAGGAAATCGCGGTGGCGATCCCGCCGGACCAGGCCAGCGGCAGGGTGAACGCCGAGATGCTGGCGACGGCGGAATTTCTCGGCATAACGGAAATCTACAAAATGGGCGGCGCGCAAGCGATTGCCGCCTTCGCCTACGGCGCCGGGCCGGTGCGGAAAGTCGACAAAATCGTCGGACCGGGGAACGCCTACGTGGCCTTGGCGAAGCGGGCGGTTTTCGGCACGGTGGGGATAGACTCGGTGGCGGGGCCGTCGGAACTGGTGGTTATCGCCGACGCCACGGCGCGGCCGCGCTTTATCGCGGCGGATCTGCTGTCGCAATTGGAACACGGAAGCGGCTACGAATCGGGGGTGGTGCTCACCACCGACCGCAAACTGGCCGAGGAAGTGGCGCGGGAAGTGACAGAAATGTTGCGGGAACTGGGCCGTTCGGAAGCGATAGAAACGGCGCTGGACCGCTTCGGGGCGCTGTTTATTTGCCGCGATCTCGGGGAAGCGGTGGCGGCGGCGAATCTGCTGGCGCCGGAACATCTGGAAATCCAGACCGCGGAGCCGGAACGGCTGCTGGAACAGGTTACGAACGCCGGGGCGGTATTCCTGGGCGAGTGGTCGCCGGAACCGGTGGGCGATTACTTCGCGGGTACCAATCACGTGCTGCCGACCTGCGGCGCGGCGCGCTTCTCGTCAAGCCTCGGGGTCGCGGATTTCCAGAAGGATATTTCGGTAATCAATTACCGCCGGGAACGCCTGCGGCAGAAGGGGGGACTAGTGGTGCTGATGGCGGAGGCGGAAGGGTTAAGCGCCCATGCGAACGCAATCCGGGTACGATTATGAAAAAAACTTGACAAAGCTCGCGGCGGCTCTATAATAAAACTTTGTAATTACAGATATTTTGCAGGTAAAATTAATTCTCCAGCGTCGGGATTTGCGGCATGTTTCCCGCAAATGTAGGGTTGGAGAAGTAAATCATGCTTGAGGCTCAACCATATGCTGATTTCCTGTCACGACAATGCGGATGCGGTGTTTGTGGAAGTGTGCGCCAACCACAAGTGGAAGCGCACGGTACAACGGCGCACGGTATTTACCTGTCTATGCGGCAACAAAACGCACCCAAGCGTGGAAACGGTCTGGCGGGAGACCCGGAAAGTCCTGCCTGACGTATCGCTGGACAGCATTTACCGGATCCTGGACGACTTCGCGGCTGCCGGGCTGGTACAGAAGCTGGTCGGGGCGGGAATCGCCCGCTATGACGCCGACACCGCGCCGCACGGGCATTTTATCTGCGAAAGCTGCGGCGAACTGTTCGACTTCGCCCTGGCCGGCGGCGAGGAGATCCTGGGCGACCCCGGGGATATCGGCGAAGTGAAGTCGTTCGAGGTGACGGTGCGGGGCCGCTGCCATAAATGTTTAAACAACGCGCGTTAATGGATGTTAATTTAAGGCTGGTCAAGTTAATTTGGACCCGAGAAAAAAGGAGGTGAGGCATGTCGGTGAAGAAGGACTCGAAGACGGCGGCGAATTTGGCGTATGCGTTTGCGGGCGAGAGCCAGGCGCGGAACAAGTACACGTATTTCGCGGAACAGGCGCGCAAGGAAGGTTTTGAACAGATTGCCGCGCTGTTCGAAAAGACGGCGGCCAACGAATGCGCCCACGCCAAGCTCTGGTTCGAGGCCATGGGCGGCATTGGCGACAGCGCCGCGAATTTGACGGCGGCGGCGGCTGGCGAACACGGGGAATGGACCGACATGTACAAGCGCTTCGCCGAAGAGGCGGAGGCGGAAGGCTACGGCGATTTGGCCCGGCAGTTCAAGCGGGTGGCTGAAATCGAAAAGCGCCATGAAGAGCGTTACCTGACCCTGCTGGACAATGTGAAACAGGGCCGGGTCTTCGCGACCTCGGACGCGCGGAAGTGGGAATGCCGGCATTGCGGTTTCATCACCGAAGCTGCAAAAAGCCCGGAAAAATGCCCGGTTTGCAGCAGGCCAAAGGCTTTCTTCGAAATCGAGGCCGCAAATTATTGACCTGAAATCCGCCACGCAGGCAAAGGCGCTCCACAAAGCCGCCCGATCCCCACGGATCGGGCGGCTTTTTTGGCATGCGGATTACGTATCCCCTGACTCAGCTGGAACCACTTTGGTTTTCGGGAAACTTCCTGTCTTTGCATCCTGTTACGTTTGACACCTCCCCACACGTCATTCCGGCGTAATTCCCGGTCGGCAGGGGAAAAGCCCCTTTCTTCACACTTCCACCTCATCCCCCTCAACGTCGGCCGTCACGTCCTGATAATTCGCGTCGGATTTATTTATATCCAACGGGCCAAGTTTGCCATAACTCCCGGGGTGGCGGCCATATATTTCGCTGCCACGCACGCGCGGCGGCGGGGCGTAGGCAGGCGGACGGATGGGCTGGACCGGCGGGGGACAGGGGGGGGAACCGGCGGCGGACGGAGACGGCCCGGAAGGGGGGAAACGGTCCGGGGAAGTGCGCTCGAGGGTGTTATCGACGACGGTAAGCGTTGTCAGAGCGTGGGATAGAACGGCGGGGGAGCTTTCGGCATGGTTGGCGAGAGAGAGGATGCGGGTTTGCACCCGGGTGACGAGACGGTAAAGGTCGAGGATAAACGAGCCGCTTTCGGTAGATGTTGAATAAGATTTAGGCGGTACGAGGCTGGCTGACACGGGGCTGGAGGCGGCGGCGGGCTGGCTGGCGGGGGGGTCAGTTTTTTCACCCCAGAGATAGCCGACTTTTACCCCAAAATATTCGGCGATGCGCTTTTGGTTGACGGCTGAAGGGGTTTTTGTCCCCCTCTCCCAATGCGACCACTCCGACTGGGAGACGCCGAAATCGACCGCGCACTTTATCTGCCCTCCATGCCCCTGATGCTTCTCTTGGCGTAAGGCGCGGATGATTGAACCCATTGATTTCGCCAGGGTTACGTCTTTTTTATAAGCCATGTGAGTGCCGCCTGTGATAAGAGTCAAAAAACGTCTTCAAGATAAGCCACGGTTTTAAAAATGACTAGAAACACATAGGCGCGGCGACCGGCAAAAAAAATCGCCCAAAAAAACTCCACCAAGACAAGTTTGTGCTTGCAATTATGTCTAGAAGGCGCTATTATCAACGTTATGGGCCGCGAACCGCAGGTTGTTTCGTGGTCTGCTACAGAACGTTGATAACTGTTAATCTTAACGAGTCTTCCTTTAAGATTCGTCGGATGTTGTGTCAGCTTGTGGTTTATGGTTCGGGTTGTGGCATAATGCCCAAGCGGCTCGCCGCAGCTTGAAGCCACGGTACAGCATTTATCCTGTATCCGTTAAAGTGCGTTGTCCTTCGAACAGGCGAGTAAGCGCCTTTTCGCGGGGGAACGTTGTCCGATTATATACGATAAAAGACATATTTCCAAGGGAGATTATGGCTTAAAAAAAGAAAACGCGGGGCGGTGTTTTATCGGACCGCAAGTTCTGATCCGGGTGATTCTTACAAAAAATTATGACAGTTCGGTTCTGGGGTTTTCCTGGCGGGTTGGCAGTTTTTTTCAAACTTGTGCATAGGGAGGGTAACCTATCGGCTAGACGGCTTGGCGCCGAAATAAAAAACTTCCATCGAGGTAAAACAGGAAAAAGCGGTATGCCGGGAACGGCGCGTACTTGTTTAAACAGATTTGGGAAAATTGGTTTTTTGGGGCGGCTTTGGCGAGGCAGCGGGTCTAGTCAACCCGGAAAAAGAAAAAAGGTGTCTAGTTCGCCATTCAGTCGATTTTTCCCGCCTGGTCGGGGCTGCCCTGGTTTTAGGGGTTGGGTTGGCGAGGCAAGTGAGGTGGGCGACAACAATCCGCGTCGGGGGAAGAGTGGGAAGGTCCTGAGAGAGCCGTCCCACCTACTGGTCGCGGTTACGCTAGAGAGAGTGTGAAGAGAGGGTTTGGTTATAGAGAGAAGTGGTCAATAAAAGGAGGAGGAACGAATGTTAAAGAAATTGCTAATTGTTGCCATGGTGGCAACGACCATGCTAGGAGGAGTGGCATGGGGTGCTAGTACTACAGAGGTGGTGAAATATGACGGTGATGTTTTTAACATCACTAATCCCCCTGGGTTTGTGGTTCCCGATAACAATACAGTTGTAAGTGGTCGGGGAACAGGAGTTTTTGGCCCGGCGGATCCAAATAATGTGTTAAAGCACCTTGCGGTCAATACTTTGGCTATTGGGAACACGTCCGCAGACTCACGGCTTGGATTAAATAACCAGTATTGGAATTCATTGGGTGTTCCGGGCGATTCTACGGTAACGCGCATTGCTAACCTTAGCAGCCTTATCGATTTGAAGGTAGGTGGCGATGCTACTAATCTGACAAACGGCATAGCAGCTTTTGGCGTTACAGATATTAATTTTAACACAGCACCAAACCCTCTGATTGGAACTTTGAAAGATTTTACTGACGTAGCTCCCGGCATGGGCTACTATTATATTGGTGCTGCTTCAGTAACGGGTGTTGATGCGGCTGCTAATAGCCCGGTAAATAACCCGGATGGTAAAACCGATGCACTTCTTTATGTTGACCAATACGCCGATGTTCTTGCTGATAGTCTGTCTGTTAGCGGCGTGAGTTTGGGCGATTACAAAGCGGGTACCACCCAGGTTGATGGGGTGTTGCGTGTTTTGGCGGATCCCGTAACTAGCACCAATTATACAACCATTATTGCGAGAGGCGGCAGGCTTTATCTTACCGCTGATTCGGAAACATATGCAGGCGGCGGTATTGATATTGGTGACAAAGCCGATAGGCTTCTTGCAGGCAATGGTGCATCGGAACTGGCGGTACAAGGAACTGCCAAAGTTCATGCCAGCGATAATGGAATCCGCTTTAGCCGTTTAGGGCATTTGACCTTCAACCAGACCGGCACGGATGGTCAAAAGCACACACTCGACGCCACCGACGCGCCGGTTATTGTGGACTTGGTTGATTACACTGCAGCACTCTTCGATAATACTAAGCTTACGCCCTCGACATCTTCTGGTGAACTCATCGCCAAGACGTTGCAGGTCAAGACTGGTATTGTGAATATGGGTGGTAATTTTACTGCGGGAAGCGGGAGCAATGCCTCGACTTACCACGGCCAGAACAAAGTCACGGTTTTGGGTAAGGCTGAACTTGGCGTTGAAGGTTCCGGGGACTATACTGGAAATGGTCGTGCCAATGGTACTTTCGTCTCCGATGGCTCTGCAAACACCTTCTTCCAGGATGACCTTATAATTCATGGTGATGGCCTGCTGACTGGAAGCCTTGGCGCGGTGGTAGATGGTACCAAAGGCAAAGGCGTAGCCGAATCCGTCCTGACTCTTGATGGCGGCCGCGTTGGCAGCAATTTTTACGGCGACCCGGTTGGTGCGGGTGGCAAAGCTGTACTTAACATTGTTGGTTTTGACAGAATTGACGTGGTCAAGAATAGCATCGTTGGTAGTGGCTTAGGCGATATCATCAATGCGTCTACGATCGCAGAAAACGTGACTGATTCCGTGCTTACGATCAATATGGAAACCACCCACAAAGTCGGGAAGTTGTTGGTTCAAAATACCAAGGAGGTAGGCGCTCCTGGTTCGATTGCTTCGGTGGTTGGTGTCAATAATAATTCTTGGCTCGAAGTTGTGAAAAACGCCGAAGATCCCGATAGCGGTAAAACTTTGGTGGTGGGAAAAGATGCAAACAACATTGCTCGCATAGCAGTTAATTCCTACTTCCAGAACGATGCCGAATTCGATCAGTACGCTGAGTTGAAGTCGACGATAACCATTGTTCCTGGTCCCATTGCGGACCAAGTCAAGCTTGGCACTGAAAAGATTGGCGATGTTCCTGGTGAAACCGCCAACCTGATTTTCAAGGGTGGTGTGCTGGATGGTTCTGATGCTGTAGCAGGAGCGGATAACCGGTTCTACGGTTGGACCATCCACAACGCTCCCGAGCACAACAATGACGATCCGAGCATTACCAAGCGCAGCGAAGTTCAGTTCTTGGGTGATATTGACAGCACCGTTAAGGGTAACATCAATGCCACCGAAGTCAACACCTACGTCAACGGCGATGTCGTGTTTGACACCACTTGGCGCGGCGGTACGACAACTTCGAATTACGACACCTTTAACTTCACCCAAGCGGATGGCAATTCCTTCAAGAGTGTCAATGCGGGTAGAGGTGACACCTTCACCGTCAGCACCGTCAACAAGGGCGATCTCCTTGGCGGCTACACCAACGTCGATTTCAACATCGGCGGCGAAATGACGGTTGACGACATGGTGGTTGAATCGGACATTGTCCAGGTTGGTACCAACGTCGGTAACGGCAAGGTTCGCAAGAACGGCCTCACCATCCGCGGCGACACCATTTACAACGCTGGGATTGTGAATGTCGTGACCGGTAATGTCGATGCCTACTACCACGCGCAGTACAATACGCCCAACACTACTATCGCAGACGGCAACATGCGGATCCACGAAGGCGCGTCTTTCAACTCACTGCTGGGCGACTCCTTCGTCACGCTTGTGAACCCGAACCGCAGCCTGACCATCGACTACTGTGCCACCATGAACGTGATGAACGACGTCGTCGTTCGTAACAGCCCCAATATTGCCACCGGCGGCGCCGGTCATCCCTATACCGAAGCCGACGGCAAGGTGGTCGTAAACGGTCTCCAGAACGCCTATGGCGATTCCACCCTGTTCGCCGGCACGGTAAACTACGGCGCCAACAGCGTTCTCCGTCTCAGCGAACAGCTGCAGGTTGCTTATAACACGGCTTTCCCGGTACCGGACCTGACCGATGTTGTTCCGGTCGAAGTCGACCCGGAAGCCGAAGTTCCGGAAGTGGATCCCAGAAGCCTGTTGTGGAATAACCAGTTGGTCCACGCCACCACCAGCATCACCGGCGCTTACGCGAACAACCTCAGCAACAATGCCGATGGCGCCTATTACAGCCTCTTCGGTACCTACAATATCAACAAGCGTCCGGAATGGATACTGTCCAAGGGTGGAGCTAACGACATCGATAAAGACGGTAACAAGGTCGCCAAGGACGAATGGTACGACAACGGCCACCAGGTCATCGCCATTGACAACTTCTTGGCCAACGATTTTACGAACCGCGAGTCTAACATCGCCCAACTCAATAACATGGGCTACAACACCGGTGCGATGAGCGGCGATTTCCTTACCGACCTTGGCTGGTACACTGAACAAGTCGATGCCAATGGCGGGCGCAACCCGAGTTTGGTCACCGATCCCGACACCCCGAGCCACGTAGTTTTGGACGCCGACCGGCTTGCCTATTATAATGCTGGCAAGACCCCCGAAGGCACCAAGGATCAGAAGGCGTTTGCGCGCTGGGTTGACCGTGGCATAGCCGTCCCCGGCTGGGGCAATAGCACCAGCTCGATGTACAATCCGCTGGCGACTGATGCGTATAATCTCCATATGGGTGTCATGGGTGCGATTGCCGATGGCTCTGGCTTCTACAAGGTCGATACCCAGGATGGCAACATCATCTCCGGCTACACCGACAAATCGCTCCTCGATTACTTCAACGGCGCGTCGATTGGCAATGTTCTGATGGCCAACTGGCGGACGGCAATGCAGCACGAAAACCTGTCCCTCGACCGGATTTACAAGATTCGCTCCACCCAGCGCGGCGGCGGTTCGGCGGCCCGGGTCGACGAATGCGGCATGCCGGTCTACACCTGCGGCGATTACCGCAACGACTTCTGGGTCGCCGGTGTGGGTCAGTGGGATAACGCCAGCGATTCCAACGGCTTCGACGGTTACAAGTACCACAGCTACGGCTTCGCGGTTGGCTACGAACACAAGTTCAACGACACCGCCCTCTTCGGCGCCAGCTTCATGTACACCAAGGGCGACTACGAAGACAAGGAAGTGAACTGGGATAACAGCCGGATCCACAACTACTCGGGCAACGTCTACCTGTCCGCCAAGTCCTGCTCCGGCGTGTTCGGCACCCTGCTCTTTGGCTACACCAATTCAGACAACAAGATTGACCAGGGCCGCGGCCGTCAGGCGACCCACGAAAGCTACGACACCAACACCTGGAACTTCCTGGGTCAGGTCGGTTACGACGCCATGGTCGGCGACAACTTCATGCTCACCCCGTCGATCGGCGTCGGCTACTTGAACGCCACCGCCAAGGGTCACGACGGCAGCTTCGCCGGCAAGCAGATGTTCGGCTTCGACGACTACAAGTACGACACCTGGTACATTCCCCTGGAAGTCCGCGCCAACTACAACGTTTGCATCACCAGCGACCAGTCGATTGACATCGGCGCCAAGGCCGGGATTGCTTACCTGACCTCCGGCGACGCCGCGGACGGCGTGTACCACAGCTACGGCATCCGCAACATCGATACCGGCAACTTCCGCTCCTACAAGTCGGTCGGCCGCGACTACGGTCACTGGAACGCCATGGCCGGTGCCGGCATCCAGTACAACTACAAAAAGATGTGGGTCGGACTTGACTACCAGTGGAGCGCGATGAAGGATTTCCACTCCCACGACGTCAACATCACCGCCGGCATCAAGTTCTAAAAGAGCTCCTTCCTCCGTAACACGTAAGACCAGTACATCAGTGAAAGGCGCCCCGACTTCTCCGGTCGGGGCGCCTTTTTGCTAAATTTTCATAAGTGGCGAAGGATTGCGGCGGGGCTCTAAAACGACGGTTGTCGTGGTATAGTATGAAGTTAAATGCGTCCGATAAACGGACTGTTCGTGTTAAGTTCGGATAATTCGGTGAAAAAGGGCTTGACTTCGGGGCGCGAGTTGGGTTATATATGTCAGCTAGCCGAATTGACTACTCGGCAGTTTCCCTGCGGTCTGACTAACCGCGGGGATTTCGCGGCACCAATCGACTGACTTGGACTGAATGGCGAACTAGACATGTATGACCACGCTTGTGGTCGCGTCCGGCCGGGGACTGACTACCCCTGCGCCAATCCTTACTCCGACGCGACAGACATCTATATGTGCTCTTCTCAGCTTCCTACCGGGTAAGGCCGGGGAAGCCGTTTGCGTTTCGGTTGCATAGCTGCTTTGACCCTGCTTTGGTTTCATAACTGCCTAACACAGAGGTCACAGAGCACACAGAGGACACAGAGAACTGCAAAAAAACGAGCTTGTCGGCTGCCCCATGCGCTTCGGCAAGTAAAGAATAATATACCGAACGCGATGCGAAATGGTGAAAATCGTTATTCACCACAGAGGCACAGTGGACACAGAGGTTCACAGAGTATCTGAAAAGAAAGGTCGGGGGTGGCTTAAGATTTTTTATTGTATAGCAAGAATTTCTGTTTATCCCAGTTTCTCAAGGACTCTGTGAACCTCTGTGGTCTCTGTGCCTCTGTGGTGAAAAAGGATTTTCACAATTCCGTTCCGCATTCAGTATAGTATTTGCGGTTGGGAAGCGCCTCTCGCTTGTGGTCCGGAGGAGGACGAGAGAGAGAGTAAGCTCGAGGCGCTGTTCCGCGTGTGTGTGTGTTTTGAGAGAGGGTGTTTCGTGAGAGAGAGAAATACTTTTTTATAAATGTTGGGGATGTACTATTCGCGGGAGTTGCGGGCTTTGGGAAGACGCTGTTTTTCTGGGTGCGAGCCAGAAGCGCGGTCGCCATTCCTGTTTTCCTCAATTCCCCTGTACAAGCTTTATCGACCAAAACGAGGGTCCGACTTTCGGCAAAAGTTGAAAAAAGTGGAAAAATTTTCACATTTTCCATTTTGTTAGATTTTCCAGCTTTGCCGTGGGTTGGGCTTTTCCGGGGATTGGTTAGTAGGGGTTGCCAAAAGGAGACGGTTCGATAAAGCCAGCCATCGGGAGGGAGCGGAATCAGACGAGCGAACGAGAGGGAACGAAATTCGAATTTTGGAATTAGTTCTTTGAGAGAGAACGAAGACTAAATGGAGGAGGAACGAATGTTAAAGAAATTGCTAGCCATCATATGCGTGGTGGCGGTGGGGTTAGGTGGTAGTGCATTGGCAGCAACAATAGATGTTACTAATACTACTACTAACACCACCATCTGGACTGGTTCGGACGCCAATCATAATAATGCTTCAACGGGTGTGAACTATGCGCAAGGTGTTGTTAATGATACGATTTATGGCGCAGCCTTTGGTTCAAGGAGCGGTGTCAATACCGGTTCTATTACAGCAACGCCTTTTGCCACAGGTCAGACTGTAATTGTTGATGCTGCAAATGCAGCTGGTGCTCTAAATACCGGTATTTTCGGCAATGTTTTTGGTGGTTTAGGTCTTACTAGTACGGCGGTTACTGGTAACCAGGTAACAGTTAAGGATGTCGCGATTGCCGCTTCTGCTGCCGGAGCTGCAGCCGCCGGGAATTTTTGGTTTGATACAGGTTTGACATTAAGTGGTGCCAATACATTAGGTGGTGTATTTGGTGGTGTATCACGAAATGGGCTTGTCGATAACAACGATGTTATTATCGATGGGACTGCCGGGGCAAACTCTGGTATCGCTGATGTTGTTACTGGTGGTTGGACTGGCCAAGTCGCAGGAGTGGGTGGCAAGGCAACATTCAACACGGTAACAGTGAAATCGACTTATGGTGGCACAATAGGTAGCCATGTTGTCGGCGGTTCGTCGTTAGTAAACGACTCAACAGACAATACAGTGGAGCTCGCAGGTGGTGTTTATTCAGCCAACGCCTATGTTATTGGCGGTATCTCTGGTGGAATTGCTGGTTTACCAGGCGGGGCGCAAAACGGTAAAAATTCTACCGATAATACCGTGAAAATTACGGGCGGCAATTTTAGTGCGTTAACTGGTGCTACTGGTGTGTATGGTGGTCTTGCTGTTGGTCCAGCATCTAGCGGGATTACCAAAGACAACCGGGTAGAGATCACTGGTCTTACTGCTGCAACTGCTTTCAACGGCCATGTGGTTGGTGGTCAAGCGCATAGGAGTAATTCCGAATCGAATGATGTAGAGATTAATTTCTCAACAGCGGTTGCACCTCCGCAATTCAATAGTTACATAATTGGTGGTGAATCTGGTACTGCAGGTGTTGCGGGAGATGCAAAAGAGAACACGGTAAAACTCAACAATATTAATAGCTCTTCTTTTGTGACTGGTGGCAGTGTTCTTGGTACCGGTAAGGCGATAGGGAATGACGTTTTTCTTGTCAACACTCAAAGTGGCGAAGTTAGGGGTGGTCGTGCAACTGCGGGTGCCGGTACAGGTGCTATAGATAACGCTGTTGAAATTACTGGTACAAGGTCAACCGTGACTAACGTTTGGGGTGGCATCACAGCTACAGGTAATGCTGATCTTAACGAGGTAGTCATTGGGTCCTTCGACGCCACTACTGGTTCATACACCGGGATTGCCGCCACTGGTGTAACTGGTAATCTTATTGGTGGACAGACAAATGCCGCTGCAGGAACTAATCTCAGTGCCAGCAGTAACATCGTGGCAGCGTATGACTCTTTAATTGTCGGAAACGTATTCGGTGGCTCGGCTAGTTTCTCCAATGGTGTCGCGGATGATAACACTATCACAATTGTTGGTCAAGCTGACGCTGCTGTAAGCAAAGCTCAAGTTCGCGGAAACGTCATCGGCGGTATATCAAACACTGGTGCGGCCGCATCTGCTGATGGTAATAAAGTTAACATCGAAGGTGCTATTGCTTTCACCGCTGCAGGTTCGAATATATATGGTGGTTCTATTGATGGTGGCACAAATGCAGTTTTGGCCGCTGGTTGGGCTGGCAACACACTGAACACTAACAACCTTGGTAATGCGACCAATGGCAACACCTATACCGTCAACAACATTGGTGGTTTTGAAAACTACGATTTCACCACCGATGACCGTTCCACTGTAGCCTCGCTATCGCAAGCTGGCAACGTAGATGGCGCGATTTATGTAAACACACAAGGCGGTAATTTCCTCGAAGTTGCAGGTACAAATGGCGATGTGTACATCAATGGCGATATCGCCACTACTGATACCTACCGGTTCTTTGACAGAGCTCAAAATACTGGCAATACCGCCGATTGGGAAGCTCACAGTGATATGTATGACCTTTCTGACACGCAGTTCAACCTCAGTACAGGTACTGCCTCGGTTGATTGGCAGCTGAGCATGGCCAATGCCCGCGTTGCTGCTCGTACCCAGGCTTGGGGTCAGTCGATGCTAGCCGGCATGCAGCTCATCAATACCGCCAGCGATTTCATGCACGACATCCCCGACCTGTACAACGTTGCCTACGCCACCCGTGGCGATGCTTGCAACCCCTGCGACACCGGCTTCGGCAGCCGTCCCCTCCTCTTCGCCGGGATCAAGGGCGGGCATGAGAAGTTGGATGTGAACAACGACGCTGAAAACAACCTGAAGTATCTCGACCTGTTGGTCGGCGCCGGCTGGAGAAACGAAAACTTCCTCATCGCGCCGTTCTTCGAAGCGGGCTGGGGCAAGTACGATGCCGAGTTCAATGGCTACAAGCACTTTGACGACAACAAGACCAGCTACATCGGCGGTGGTTTGTTGATCCGTGGCGACTTCCAGGGCTTCTACGCTCAGGCCAGCTTCCACGCCGGCAAACTGAAGAACGACATGTACGGCGATTTCTACACCGGAAGCGCCAACAAGTGGTTTGGTGCCCGTCACGATTACAGCGGCACCTACTTCGGCATCGGCGCTGAAATCGGCAAGTCGTTTGTCTTCTGCAACAACGTGCTTGACCTGTCGGCCCGTTACGACTTCAACCGCACCAATAGCGACGATTTCCTCGCTTGGGGCTATGAGAGCGATGGCACCACCATCCGTAACCTCACCGGCATGAGCATGGACTCGGTCCACTCGCACCGTATCCGCGTGGGCGGCGAGTACAGCTACAACGGCGGCGTGTTCAAGCCCTACGTCGGCGCCTACTACGAACACGAATTTGCCGCCAATGCCGACGGCAAGTTCAGCTACAAGAATGTCTACAACCTAAGCGAAGCCAAGGCCAGCGGTTCCACCGGTATCGGCCGTTTGGGCGTCCGCTTCGGCGGTCTCGACAACAAGTTCTCGGCTGACATCGGTATTGAAGGTTATGTCGGCCGTCGCCAGGGTATCGCCGGCAAGGCTCTCTTTGGCGTCGCGTTCTAAGGCAATCTCCACCTCGTAACAAGATGTAAATGTAGTGCATTCCCAAAAGTAGGGCGTCCCGTTGCGGCGGGGCGCCCTTTTTTATGCGGGGAATTTCGGGGGCAGGGAACGGCGGCTCCGAACCCTGTTACGCCGACCCCCCCCCCACACCTCAGCAGTAACGTCGAGGCAAGGGAACGGTGGCTCCGAACCCTGTTCGCCGGACTCCTCCCACACGTCATTCCGGCGCCGGGAGCGTTCAACCGGGGTGGGGCGTAACTCGCCGGAATCCAGGCCGATAGACGAACGCTACCGCGGCTTTTACCCCTTCTCTTTCGGGTGTGTAAGTTCCGACATTATTGGGGCGTTTCGTGGAACCACGGAGCGGCGGTTTATCGGCCTGGATTCCGGCGAGTTAGGCCTCACCCCGGTTCAACGCTTGTGGCGCCGGAATGACGTGCGGGGTGGTGTCGGGCGTAACAGGGTTCGGAGCCGCCGTTCCTTTACCTTCACAATTTCGGGGACTGAATAGAATTGCTGCTAATCCATATGGTGATCAACATGTAGATTTATGTGGTTTTTTGCATTTGGATCATTTAAACCAAGTATAAAATTGCCTTCAACTATATTGAATTTCCCTTCTTTGAATTTATATTCTTTTATGAATGGCTGAGTGAGCCCTGTATCGCTATCAGTACATATGATGACCAAGCGTATAAAGCCAAATATTTCGCGTGCTTTTACTTTGTCAATATAGTTCTTCAGTAATTGAGCTTGGCTAGGTTTTGTGCTTTCAACAGGTTTCCCGTCTATTATCTCATTACCGCCGACGTTAATATAGGCAATGCACAATTTATCGCTTCGGTACTGGTTTGTCGGAAGTTTTGGGGTGCCGGAAGATTCTGTAGTTTTTTTAAATTCGTTTGTAGGCAAATAATCAATTTCACTGGTTCGTATAACATGGGGCTTTTGAAAAACTTCATCACCTTCAAAAAACTCTTGGACAAAATACACGGTAGATTTAACAAATAGTATTTTCTTGGAAAAGCTGTTATTCATAATCTTAAAGGAATAGAGACCAGGGGGTGCATGAGAAATTGAACCATTATTCACCTTCCGCGGCTCTTTACAAAATGCAATCTCGTCGGCGATAAATAAATCAGGTTTGTTGTTATCGAGATATTTTTTGAAGTAATACGAGGAAATAAACCCGGAAACGAACCCACAAACTAGGGTAAACACAAGTAATTTCATACTTTTGTAGAAATAATGACTCCAGGGTGGGTCCGCCATTGAAATAGTCTCCCAATAAAAAAGGTGGATAGACCTGAATCTATCCACCTTACCAGTCAAATCCGTACAGAAAGTTTAAAAGGAGGGGATTTTACTACATCACCCTGGTCAGGGGTCGCTACCGCTAGACCCGCACCAAGCACGCAGATGGCAGCGACGACTATACACTTTTGATAAAAAGACATATTTAACACCTCCCTTCTCCATGTTGATGAGAAAAATCGGTCCATGTTCTGAAGTAAGCAGGGTGTTATTTAGGGTTAATTGAAATCAATGGCGCTACGATTGGTTTGTTAAAATGAAAAGCACGGATTAAAATGTAGGCAATGCTATGGTACAATACACGACCAGAGGGAGAAAGTCAAGTAGAAATTGATCTGAAATGCGTTAATCTGTCCTTATTTTAGTGTCATTCGCATTACCATGCTTCATTCCCCCGCGGCGGACCCCAGTCAGTTTCGGGTTGGCGATTGTCCTCGGTCATCCCGGCAATCAGTTCATTCAAGCTGTATTTCGGGATCGCCGGCTTGATGAGCAGTGTGCCGTCTTCCCGCACTTGCATTTCCAGCATATCGCCTTCCTTGAGTTTGGCCGCGTCAAGAATATTTCTTGGCAGACGCACCGCCAAACTATTGCCCCATTTCGCCAGTTGAAGTTGCATAGCAGTCCTTTCGTATATACAATGACTATACGTATCTTAATGTTCATTGTCAAGGAGGAAGGGGAAAAAAAAGAAGCGTCCATTTGCGGACGCTTCCGGATATACAGGGTGGTATCGGCTACTTCACACGTTTTTTGATAAGATGGTAAATTTCATCTCGTTTGCCGACACCAATGACAGTGATGATAAGCTCGCGGTCGCGAATCTCGTAGCCAACACGATATTGGCCAACGCGAAGGCGGTAGACGCCTTTTAGGTCTACCATCTTTTCCACTCCGTCGGGGCGCGGATTATCGGCAAGAGCGCGAATCGCCGGCCGGATCCGATCCTGGGCTTCGGTGGGTAGCCGGTTAAAATCCTTTTGGGCGGCACTGGTGATTTCTATCTTGTAGGGCATCAGCGCCTCTTTTTCTTGGCGTCGAGACGTTTTTCGAATTCATCGAAGCTTATGGTTTCACCAGGACCGTTTTTTAGCCGCTCTTCAAGAATGACCGCAAACATGGCGTCTTGCAGCCATGCATCATAATCGTCAAGGGGAACAACCACATAATCCCGCCCTGCCAGCTTTAAGACTTCGGCGGTTGACGGCAGCGGTGGGTAATCCGGTTTCTGAGCGGCACGTTTGGTAACTGTTTTAGCGGCCTTTTTCGCCGGTGCTTTCGTCATCGTCGTCATGATGGTCCTCCTGAGAAACACCGGGGACACGAAATTTAATTGCCCAAACCGCCGGGCAATTAAACATCATGTCCCCGGTATTCCATGGTTGAACTAATACCGGTAGTTCTCCGCCTTGAACGGCCCCTCGACCGGCACGCCGATATAGTCGGCCTGGGTTTTCGAGAGTTGGGTCAGTTTGGCGCCGACCCGGTCCAGGTGCAGGCGCGCCACCATTTCGTCGAGGATTTTCGGCAGGACGTAGACTTTGTGCTGGTATTTGCCGGCGTGGTCGCCAAACAGTTCCATCTGCGCCAGCACCTGGTTGGTGAAGCTGTTCGACATCACGAAGCTGGCGTGGCCGGTGGCGCAGCCGAGGTTTACCAAGCGGCCCTGGGCCAGCAGGATGATCTTTTTCCCGTCCGGGAAAATGATATGGTCGACCTGCGGCTTGATGTTTTCCCACTGGTATTTCTTCAGTGAGGCCACGTCGATTTCCGAGTCGAAGTGGCCGATATTGGCGACAATCGCCTCGTTCTTCATGGCTTTCAGGTGTTCGTGGGTGATGACGTTGACGTTGCCGGTCGCGGTGACGAAGATGTCTGCCTGGGAGGCCATGTCGTCCATCCGCACCACCCGGTAGCCTTCCATCGCCGCCTGGAGGGCGCAGATCGGGTCGATTTCGGTGATGCACACCACCGCGCCCATGCCGCGGAGGCTCTGCGCGCAGCCCTTCCCCACGTCGCCGTAGCCCAGAACCACCGCCACTTTCCCGGCGATCATCACGTCGGTGGCGCGTTTTATCCCGTCCAAGAGGCTCTCGCGGCAGCCGTAGAGGTTGTCGAACTTCGAGTTGGTCACCGAGTCGTTGACATTGATGGCCGGGAAGGGGAGTTGCCCTTTCGCTTCCATCTGGTAGAGGCGGTGTACGCCGGTGGTGGTCTCTTCGGTGACGCCCTTGATGTGCTTGAGACGCTTCGAGTACCAATGCGGGTCTTTGGCCAGATAGCGTTTAATGGAGGCGAAGAGGATGGTCGCTTCCTCGCTGTCCGGGTTGGCGAGAACGCCAATATCCTTCTCTGCCGCCGCGCCTTTGATCAGCAAGAGGGTCGCGTCGCCGCCGTCGTCGAGGATCATGTTCGCCTCTTTCCCCGCCGGCCAGTTGAATAATTCATGGCAATATTCCCAATATTCCTCGAGGGTTTCGCCCTTGTAGGCAAATACCGGCGTGCCCTGCTTGGCAATCGCCGCCGCCGCCTGGTCCTGGGTCGAGAAAATGTTACAGCTCGCCCAACGCACTTCCGCCCCGAGGGCCTGGAGCGTTTCGATCAAAACCGCCGTCTGGATGGTCATGTGCAGGGAGCCGGCAATCCTTGCCCCTTTGAGCGGCTTCTTGTCCCCGTACCTGCGCCGCAGTTCCATCAGCCCCGGCATTTCCGTTTCCGAAATCAAAATCTCTTTCCGTCCCCAGTCCGCCAACGACAGATCCGCCACCTTGTAGTCCATGCTACAGCTCCTTGACATCAACAAAATGTATGGGATAGATGAGTGCCGTTGTTACTGGCGAGCCTGAGGGGGAGAGGCCCCCTTGCAGCACTCCTCGCGATAGGATAGGATCGGTACTGGAACGCCGTATTGCGGAAACCGCCTCCGCAAAACGGTGTTTCAAAGTAAGTATACACCTTATAACTGCATTATCAATATTTAAAGGAAATCATGCCCAAACAAAACGCTTTTCTCGAACGCCTCGCCCAAACCCTCGCCGACAGACCGCTTGGCGAAGCATACCTGGTCGCCCCTTCGAACCGCGTCGGCCGCCAGTGGTTGGACGCGGTCGCCCTGCGCCTCGGTGCGGTCGCGGGGGTGCGGGTCGTCACCCTCCGCCGCCTGATCCACAGTTACGCCGCCCCGCTCCTGGCCGAGCGCGGCCAGCGCCAGGATTCCCGCGAAGAACGCCTGCACCGCTTCGCCGGGGTTTTGCGCAATCTACGTAACGCCCGGGGCGAAGCGGGTTATTTCAGCGTTCTCGCCCCGTCCGCGAGTCTCGCCGAGACGCTCCGCGGCGCGGTCGACGAATTGGAAATGGCCGAGATGAAAACCGGGAAACGTTTCGCCGACGGTTTTTCCTCAAAACAAAAAGCCGACGAGCTCCGCCGCCTCCTGAAGCTGAGCCGCGACGCCGACCAGGCCGCCGGGACGGTGGGTTACCACGAGGTCTGTTTGGCCGCTGGCGAAGCGTTGGATCGAAATAATGCGGAATCGAAAGATAAGGAAGAAACGCCGCTCCTGGTGGTTCCGGAAAGCGTTTGGGAAAATGGCGCCGCCCTAGAGGTACGTTTCCTGAAACGTTGGCCGAAACACCGCTTCCGGGTCCTTCCCGAAAACAGCGGTCCCCCCGACGCCGCTTTGCAGGCCTTCCAGGCCGATTGTCCCGCCGACGAAATCCGCCGCATCTTCCGCGTCGTCCAGGAAAACGCCCTGCCGCTCGACCAGGTGGAGATCCTGCTGCCTCCCGGCGGGGATTATTTGCAAACCTGCTTCTCCGTCGCCCGGGAGACCTTCGGCGGCCCGGTCGAGGAGCTCCCGCTTACCGCCAACGCGGGAATCCCCGGGCTGTTCTCCCGTCCGGCGCGGCTGTTGGCCGCCTGGCTGGATTGGCTGGAAAACGCTATGCCGCCTTTGGGGCTGGCGCAGATCCTCTGGTCGGGGCTGCTGGACGAAGGGTGGAAAAAAGCGGCGCCCGGGGTAAGCGCCGGAACGCTCGGCGAGCGGCTTCTCACCTTCCCCATCAACTCCGGACCGGAGGATTATCAACTCGCCCTGGCCCGGCAGGACGGCGCCGACGAGATGGCGGCGGCGTTACGCTGGCTGGCGGCCTGCGTTTGGGAAATCGTCCCGGTCGAGGTTTCCGATCGCACCCGGGTGGCGTTGGGTAAACCCCGCCTGGTGATTTCCGCCGCCTTGAAGCTGCTGGACTATTGCCGCGCGGCAAATGCCAAGCTCGACAGTTATGCCCATAAGGCGCTGGTGATCATGTTGTCCGCCCAGTTGCCCTGGTGCGAGTGGGACGGCTTCAACGCCACGGCTTGGCTCGAAGATAAACTCGCCGGCATGAACTTGATGGGCATGGGTCCGGCTCCCGGCCGGGCGCATGTGGCGGACTGGTATGCGGGCGGGCACAGCGGCCGGGCCTGGACCTTCATCGCCGGCCTCGACGACGCGCGTTACCCGGGGAACACCCGGCAGGATCCGGTGCTCCTCGATGACGAGCGGTTGGCTTTGACCGAATCTTCCCGCAACAAACTGGAACCGGCCGGGGCGTTCCGGCAACGCCGGGAAAAGGCGATGCGCCGGCTCCTGGCGCGTCTCGCCGGGACGGTGGTGCTGTCGCACGCCGCCGGCGACGGTGTGGGCGGACGCGAGCTTTTCCCATCCGGTTTATACAGTCATCTCACCGCGGCGCTGCCGGAGGATCGGCGCGGGGCGCTGGCGGTTCTGCGGCCGGACCGGGCGGAGGGGTGTTTGAACCGGCGGGACGACTGGCTGTTCCACCTGCTGAAAAAGGAGCGGAATACTCTGACTCCGGAGACGCTGAACCCATGGTATCCGGGTCTGGCCGCCGGACAGAGGGCGGCGTTGGCGCGCCGGAGCGGCGTATTTGGCGCTTGGGACGGCCGGGTGCCGGAAGCTGGCGCGGATTTCATGAAAACCCGGCCGGCGCTGTCGCCGTCGAACCTGGAGGAATTGGCGCGTTGCCCGCTGGAATTTTTCTTCCACAAGCTGCTGGGGGTTACGCCGGTGGAGCGTTATTTAACCCTGCCGGGGCAGTGGTTGGCGGCAAACGAGCGGGGCGATTTGCTGCACGGGGTGTTTCAGGATTTTCTCGGAGAAATGGCGCGGGAAGGGCGGAGGATCAAGGCGGAGGAGGCGGACGACGCCCGGATACGTTTACTGACGATTCTCGAAAGGGAATTGGCCCGCTGGCGCCGGCGTCGGCCGCCCCGCGACGAATTGGCGTTCAAACGCGAGCGGGACGAGATGTACGAGGCGTGCGTGATTTTCCTGGTCGACGAGGAAGAACGGGAGCGGCGGGGACGGCCGTTATGCCTGGAGGCGGCATTGGGCGGGGCGCGGGAGGAGGCGCTCCCGTGGAACCGGGCGGAGCCGGTGGCATTGACCTTGCCGTCGGGGTTTGTTATGCCGTTAAAGGGCCGGGTGGACCGGATCGACCGTTTGGACGATGGCGGGGGGTTGGAGATTCTCGATTACAAGACCGGCTCAGCCAAGAAATTTTCCCGGGAGGATCCGTTCCGGGGCGGGCGTTGTTTGCAGCCGTTTTTGTATGCCCGCATGCTCGCGCAGGTGACGGAGGAGGCGGGGATCCCGGAGCCGGTGCGCAGTTTCACCTTCTACTTCCCCATGCCCAGGGACGAAGGGCGAAAGATAGCCTACAGTTGGGAGCGGTTGGCGGAGGGCGGCTGGGAGGTGGTCGAAGCGCTGGCGGGTTTGCTGCGGCAGGGCTATTTTCCCTTTACCACCGTTGCGGACGACGTGGCGTATTCCGACTATGCGGCGGCTTTCGGGGGGGAGGCGAAAGAACTGGCGGCGGCGGTTTTGGGGAAGTGCGCGGGGGTGGAAGGGCTGGAGGAGTGGTTGGGGATGCGGGGAGGGCCTCCCCCAAGTTTGGGTGATCTATAGGTTTTTTGTCTCACCGTTGCCATAGGGGGGTGTCTGGCGTATAGTACATAGAGAGGGGGGGGATATATGCGGATACCGAAGGTTTACCTTGAGACGACGGTTTTCAATTTTTGTTTCGCCGATGACGCCCCGGAAAAACGAACGGAAACATTGGCTTTATTTAATGAAATCAGACAGGAAAAGTTGGAACCATATACCTCTGATTACGTATTGCGGGAATTGTTGCTGGCTCCGGAACCGAAGAGAGGTTGGATGACGCGTTTGCTGGAAGAATACGGAATGATTGTAATGGAAGCTAGCCAAGAGGCTGAACGGTTGGCCGACATCTATGTTGAAGCCGGCATAGTTCCGTTAAAATACCGTACCGATGCGTTGCACATTGCCATTGCCACAGTCAATGACTTGGACTTCATAGTCAGTTTAAATTTTAAGCACATAGTTAAACGAAAGACCCTTGCCATTGCCGAAAGCGTCAATCTCAGGGAAGGTTACAAACGCATTGGTATTTTTTCTCCGGCGGAGGTGATCGAATGAAAAAGCTTGAAGATTATTTATCCGATCCTGATCTTGCCGACGAGCCAATAGTCTTGCGCGAGATCCATGCCATCCGCTTGAAAATACAAGATGATACTAAATATATGACTCCGGAAGAGCGTGCCAGAGATGCTTCTGAAGATGCTGGAGAACTTATTAGACGATATAATTTAAAGGTAAAACGCCGTGGGAAAAACTTATTGCCTATGTCATGACGATACACAAAGGTAGGTCAAAAACAAGTACGCCTGCTTCCAATGGCCGGAGGTGGGTATTCACTTGCTTAAGGTTGCACCGCAAATCTCCTATCCCTGTCACGCCGAACCGCACCCCACACGTCATTCCGGCGCCATGTACATCCAACCGGGGGCAAACGGGCGGTTTCGCCGGAATCTAGAGGGTTTAACCAATGCTACGGAACATCTGGGAAAACGAGCTGCCGTCCGTGTCAATTCCGCTGGATTCCGGCGAAACCGCCCGTTGGGGGTGCAGCACCCGTTTGCGACGCCGGAATGACGTGTGGAGAGGGTTGCGGCCTAACAGGGTTCGGAGCCGCCGTTCCCTTGCCTCGACGTTACCGCTGACGTGTGGGGAAGGTTCCGGCGTGACATGATCCGAAGACATGATTTCACCGAAATCCAAAATGGAATCGGAATAAACCGAAATGCTTGATAAACCTGGACTTTTGCAAAATCACCATTCAACCCGCCGAAAGGCGATTCAATAAAATCAAAAACCCCGGAAATCCGGGCGAAAACGATTTTTGCAAAGTGACGATTGGCGGTTCAATCGTCACCTTGCAAAACTTCAGAAGCAATTGAAATTATATTGGAAACGGCGTTCGTATATCGCCCTCACCACCCCGCCGCCTCGATCTTCGCCATGACGGCCGGAACGGTGAAGCCGAGCTTCTCGGCCACCATTTCCGCTTTCCCCGACAGGCCGAAACAATCCAGGCCGATGAAAATGCCGCTGTCGCCGATAACCCCTTCCCAGCCCTGGATCACTCCGCTTTCGATAACGAGGCGCTTCTTGAGCCGCTTCGGCAGCACTTTCTTGCGGTAGCCTTCGGCCTGATTCTTGAAAACTTCCAGGCAGGGCGCGGAGACGATCCGCACCGCTTTCCCCGCTTCTTTCAGTTTTTCCGCCACGGCGATACCCAGGTGGACGTCGGAGCCGCTGGCGATGATGAGAATCTCGGCGCTCCGTTCCGCATCGGTGTCGAGGATGTACATGCCTTTCAAGGTCTCGCGGGCGGGGGCGAATTTGGTCCGATCCAGGGTCGGCAGGTTTTGCCGCGACAGGCAGATGGCCGAAGTCCCGGTTTTCCGTTCCAGCATCGCCTGCCAGGCGAAGGAGGTTTCGTTCGCGTCGGCCGGGCGCCAGACGTTCAGGCAGGGAATCGCCCTGAGGGAGGCGAGCTGCTCCACCGGCTCGTGGGTCGGGCCGTCTTCGCCGACCATGATGCTGTCATGGGTGTAGACGAAAATATTCTTCAGGCCCATCATCGCCGACAAACGCACCGCCGGGCGCATGAAGTCGTGGAAAACCATGAAGGTCGCCGAATAGGGGATGAAACCGCCGTGCAGGGCCATGCCGTTCGTGAACCAGCCCATGGCGTGTTCGCGAACGCCGAAATGGATGTTGCGGCCCAGGAAAGCCCCGCGGGCGATGAATTCCGGGTTCGCCCCGGTCTTGATGTCGGTTTTCGTGGACGGAGCGAGATCCGCCGCGCCGCCGACCAATTCCGGAATCACCGCGCCCAGCTGGTTCATGACCGTGCCGCCGGCCGCCCGGGTGGCGACGGCCTTCCCCGCCGGGAATTCCTCCAAGGCGTTTTTCCACTGTTTCGGCAATTCCCCCGCCAGCGCCCGCAGGAGTTCGCGGGCGGTCGGGTGGTGTTTCTTCTGGTAGGAGGCGAACATTTCGTTCCACTCCTGCCGCATGGCCAGCCACTCGCCCCGGCGGACGTCGAAGTAGTGCGCGACGTCTTCGGGGACGAAGAAATCCTCTTCCGGCCAGTGGCGGTTTTTCTTGGCGGCGGCGAGTTCATCCTTGCCGAGGGGTTCGCCGTGGGCGACGTTTTTGCCTTGTTTATTGGGGGCGCCGAAGCCGATGGTGGTTTTGGCGACGATTAGGCTGGGGCGGGTTTTTTCCGCCTTGGCGGCGGTAAGCGCCTGGTCGACCGCTTCGAGGTTCTGGCCGTCGATTTCCTGGACATGCCACTCCATCGCCTTGTAACGCTCGGCGACGTTTTCGCTGAAAGCCAGGTTGGTGCCGCCCTCGATGGTGATTTTATTGGAATCGTAAATGACAATCAATTTGCCGAGGCCGAGGTGTCCGGCCAAACTGGCAGCTTCATAAACCGTGCCTTCCATTTGACAGCCGTCGCCGGTCAATACGTATGTATAATGGTCGATGACGTCGAACTTGGGGGTGTTGTACAATTCGGCCTGCATGCGTTCCGCGACCGCCATGCCGACCGCCATGCTGAAACCCGCCCCCAAGGGGCCGGTGGAGGCTTCGACCCCGGGCGTTTCGCCGTGTTCGGGATGGCCGGGGGTGCGGGAACCGAGTTGCCGGAAAGCTTTCAAATCGTCCATGTTCAAAAAACCCTGCAAATACAGCATGGAATAAAGCAGGGCCGAGGCGTGGCCGGCCGAAAGCACGAACCGGTCGCGGTTCAGCCATTTGTCGTCCTTGGGATCGATTCGCAGATGTTTGGTCATCAGGGTGGTGACAATTTCCGCCGAACCCATTGGCAGGCCCGGGTGCCCGGAATTGGCTTTCTGGACCTGATCGGCCGAGAGAAAGCGGATGGTGTCGGCGATTCTTTGCGCCAGCTCGGGTGACGGCGGCTGCAAAACCAGTTCGGGTCCTTCTGCCATGATCGACTCCTTTAAAAGGGTGGGTTGGATAATGGGCGAGAGCTCCGCGACAGGGCGGGAAGCGGACGCGGCCTCGAAGTCTCGTTACAGTTGATTTGTAACAAGAGCAAGGGATAATACGCCAAAGCGACCTTAAGAGGTACGGCAAAAACCGCCGCCCAAGCCAAAGGCCGGGCACTTTCCGTCGCGTCAAGCTAATCCCATTCTAAGCATGCCCGGCCGCCGCGTCAAGGTGCTAGGAATTTACCGGGGAAAACGGCGTTCCCCCGCCCGCTCCACAGGCCAGGCCGCTTTTCATGACACGTTTTCCGAAGGATATTGATTGGAAATGCACCTGCTAAATTTGTATAACTGGAACTTGCCCATAATGTTTTTCAGCAATTTAGTTTTTTGGAAAGGACTGGCTCATGCCTAGTGGCCTCATCCGCCGTTTGGCGGCGGTAATACTTCCCATTGTCATGCTGGCGGCCTCGCCCGCGCTCAACGCCGGCGAAATTTACTCGACCATGCGTAACGTCAACGCCGTCCCGGAAGCCCACGGCTTCCGCCTGAATCCGGCCTTTGACGCCGCCGTCCCGCAGCAATCCAGCGATCTCTCGCCACCGCAGGCTTTCGAAATCCTGCGCCCGGCCGACAAACCCGTCACCATCGGCCGGCTCTTCACCTCCTGCTCCTGCATTCAGCTGGAATCCAACAAACGCACCTACCGCCCCGGCGAACGCGCCATCCTGCAACTTCATAACATTCGCCCCACTCCGCCGGCCGGGCAGGTCTACGCCGTCTTTGTGCAAATCACCAGCCCCATCCGCACCACCCTCCGCTTCGACACCTTTGTCCAAAGCTATGTAGGGGGAACAGCCGGAGCCCCCGGCGGGGCCGGACCGGGTTCGGATCCGAACCATAATCAGGGACCGAACAATCCCGGCCTCAACAACCACGGTCCGAACGATCCCAACTCGGGAACCGCTTCCCTCCTTCTCGATAATCAAAGCCCCAACCCGGTTCACCAAACCGCCCCAAGCGGCCCGGATTCGCACAACCAGCTTGCGCTAAACCACAACGTCGCCGCTTCGCCGGCTGCCGGTGGCACGGTTAAGGCCGAGCCGCCGAAGATCTCCGCCGTGAAGATTATCGAAGAAGAACCGGTCCTCCCCAGAGCTGCGACCGTAGTCACGCCGACCTTGCCGGTGGCGCCGCTGTCGGTCAAGATCACCCCGGAAGACACGGTCACCGCACCGAAAACCCCGGTTCCGGCCCCGGCTGCTACCGCCCTTCCCACCGCTCCACTGGTCCAGCTCCCGACCGCTCCGCTGGTCGCGGGCGCGCCGGCTTCCGCCGTCCTACAAGGGGCGATAATTTCCGCCCGGGATAAAGAGGCATCGGCAAAAGTGGCGGACAGCGGGGTTAATCCCGCCCTGGCCGCGGTTGCCCGCGCCGCCGGCGCCGACGACCCGAACGAGGCGGAGGAAGGTGAGGAAAACCAGGAATCCGAAGAGGAAACCGACAATTATCTCACCGATGGCGATGTAACCGCGCCGCCGGCTCCTGTAGTCGCAATCGCCCCTGCCGCCGCCGGGCCAGCCGCCAACCAGACCACCCTGCCCGCCCTGCCGGGCGTCACCGTCCCGGCCCGGGGAAGCATTGCCACCCCGCCGATGGCGGTTGAACCCGGGCCGATGGTCGTGGAAATCCCGGTCGCGGTTGCCCCCGCTCCCCAGCCCATCCGGCGGACCACCGCCGTCATTCCCGCCCCGACGCCGCAAGTGACTGCCGTTCCCGTTACGCCCTTGCCGCCGCTTGCCGGAAAATTCGAGGCTCCGCTGCCGATCGCCCGGCCCTCGCTCGCCCCCCTGCCGACGGCGAGCACCGCCGCGGAAGAGATCGCCGCCGCGGAAATGGACGAGGGACAAGCGCCTCTGGGCGTCCCCCCCACCATCGTCGCCGGACCCGGCGCCGTTCTCCAGGCCGGACCGCGGATCGCCGTTCCCGCCGCGCCGGCCGGGCAAGCTTCCCTTCTGGAAAGCCTCGATCCCGAGGCGGAGGCCGCCGCCATTTCCGGTGCCGACCTCACTCCCGAAGAATACGAGAGGATGATCCTCAGCCAGCGTTACGACCGGAATCTCGATAAGGACATCCTCACCCAGTTTGCGACCGTGCCGCCCGCCATCGATCCGTTTGCCGGCAAAGCCGACCCGCACGACGAAGCGGCCCAGGGGTCCGAAGGCACTGCCGATTTTACCCTCGAATTCGGGGACGCCCTGGGCGATCTGCCGTCTGCCCAAAGCCGGCCCCGAATCGCCGTGCCCCCTTCCGCCCCGGTACTTCGGAACGGACCGCAAATTCCCTTGCAAACCCCGGCGCAGACGCAAATGCGCAACTCCCCGATTATTATCCCCGACGCCGACATCATCCCTTCCGGCAGCGGCGAAGCCGTCGGCGCCCGGGCGGCGGAAGTGATTGACGGCGGGGTGCGGGGCATGGTCCGGGGCGCCTGGGAATCGCCGGAGCAGGCTCAGGCGCACGGCATCGAGGTGAGGGAAGTGAACCTGCCCGCCGGCGTGGCTGCGCCGCTGACCGCGCCCGCCACCGGGGCCGGGGTGGTTACGGTGCCGATACCGGTGCCGATTCAGGCCCTTCCCCAGGCGGTGCAGGCGCCCCGGCTTCCGCAGCCGACGCTTATCCCGCAGCCGGTCCGGATCCAGCAAGTTCCCCAGCCGATGCCGGTTCAGCCGTATCAGCAACCGGTCCCGGCAGAGCAGCCCGCGTCTCTCACCGTACGGGAGGTCCAGCCGGCGCAAATCGCGACGGCGGTCGGGCCGATGCCTGCGGCCCAAAACCTGAACCTGGCGCGCCGGGCGGCTATTCCCCCGGAAGGCATTCCCATTCCGCCCGCTGTCGAACGGAATCCCAAGGCCCGCAAACCGGTCCAGGCGGTATCGCTGATTACGGTCGGGGTCCGCGATTTGCCTTCCGCCATCCGCTTCTACGAGGCGTTGGGATGGACGCGCACCGCTTCCGGCAAATACGACCAGACCGCCTTTTTCCAGCTCCAGGGGCAGGTCCTGGCCCTCTATCCCATGCACGATCTGCTGCGCGAGCAAAACATGCAAAACGCCCAGCCCGCCCCGGGCGGGATTACCCTGGCCCTGCATGTCCAGGACCGCGCCGACGTTTGGTCGGTTTATCAGCGCTTCCTCGACGCGGGCGGGAGCTCCCTCCGGGTTCCCTCGGAAATGCCCTCGGGGGCGGTTTCCTGCTATGTCGCGGATCCGGACGGAAACCCCTGGGAGATTTCCTGGGTGCCGCAGTTCCATATCGACGAAGACGGCGGGCTGTGGCTGCCGTGAAGTGGTGAGTGGAGGCAATTGGCGCCGCTGCTTTATATAAATTGTCGGGGGGATGAAGAAGTCTTCATCCCCCCGACAATTTGTAATTCCAGGCCATCCCTACCCGACGTGTTTCGAGCCGCTGAAATCGCTCGCCTCGCCGGCCAAAACGTCCAAGCCGTGTTCCAAGGCCAGGGCAATCGCGTCCCAGGATTCCGTGACCGCCTTGGGGCTGCCGGGAAAATTGATAATCAGGCACGCGCCGCGAATCCCCGCCACCGACCGGCTGAGCATGGCTTTGGCGTCGGCGGTCACCCCCCGCTGGCGCATGGCTTCCGGAAGGCCCGGCACCACCCGGTCAATCACCTTCAGGGTCACCTCCGGCGTGACGTCCCGGTGCGAAAACCCGGTGCCGCCGGTGGTGATAATCATCCGCACCTTGGCGATGTCTGCCATCTGGATTAAGGCCGCCTCGATCGCCGTGGCGTCGTCCGGCACGATGGCCCGGACCACCAGGGTCGTTATCTTGCAGCGGGTGAGAATCTCTTCCAGGGTTTTCCCGCTGACGTCCTCGCGCTTCCCCTGGCTGCAGCTGTCGCTAATCGTCAAAACGCCGACCCGGTGCACCCGTTCCGGCATCACTTCGTCGCCGGGGCGCAGCGTTCCCCCGAACAGGACCCTGGCGAATATTCCGTATTTGGGCATGACGCACTCGCCCATTTTCTGGCCGATCTGGCATTTTTCGTGGCATTCCTTCCCGAACTGGGTGATTTCCAGCAACACGTGATGCCCAATCTTGAGGCGGGAACCGACCTGCAGGGTGGAGAAGTCAATCCCGGACACCACCAGGTTTTCGCCGAAGGCTCCCGGTTTCACCAAATCCCCGGCGCCGGCCGCGCGGAATTCCTCGATGCGTTCCGCCGGCAAAATGCTGACCTGGCGGTCGCCGTCCCCGGCATGGGCGTCGCCGGAAAAGCCGCGTCCCGTTTCCAGAATCCCCACGTCCACCGGTGTCTTCGCGGTGCCTTTGCTGGAACTGAGGCAAATGGCGGTAATTATTCCCATGGTCATCCTCCAATCTTGTGCATGGCCTGGACCGGGCTCCGGGTCGCGGCGTCCCCTAGCATCGGTTCGCCGCCGCCGGCGCTGTTCGCCGGACAGGCCCGCAGACGGTGGCGCTCCGGTTTGTCCAGGACGATTGCCCGAATGCGCTCGGACAATTCGCGGTCGTCTTTCCCCTCGCGCAGGGCTCCGGCCAAATTCCCGCCGTCATGATGGTGCAGGCAAGTTTTCAGGAACCCGGAGCTGGTAAGCCGGATGCGGTTGCAGCCGGCGCAGAAATTCTGGCTTAACGCCGCTATGTAGCCGATAGCCGCTTCGTAACCTGCCACCCGGGCGTAGGCGGCGGGGCCGTTTCCCCGCTTTTCGGAGAGGGGGACAAGGGGGCCGAAGCGGGCTTCGACCCTTTCCTCGACCTCGCGGCGGGAAAGGCCCCGGTAACGGATCCCTTCGCCAATCGGCATGAGTTCGATAAAGCGCACCGGAATCCCCCGTGGCAGGGCAAACTCCAGGAGCGGGACGATGTCCCGCTCGTTCAGGTCGTAGAGCGGGACCATGTTGATTTTGATTCTCACGCCGTAGGCCTGCAAGGCGGCGATGCCCGCCAGCACGTCCTCGACCCTCGCGCCGGGGCAGCGGGTGAGGGCGGCGTAGCCGGCGGGAGTCATGCCGTTCAGGCTGACGTTGACGCAGTCGACGCCGGCCTGGCGCAGGTTTTTGGCATGGAGCGCCAGCTGGTTTCCGTTGGTGGTGACGGTGACGCTTCCCACTTCCGGATTACCCTTCAGGCTGGCGATGATGCGGACGGCATCCGGGTTCAGGAACGGTTCGCCGCCGGTGATTTTGAAATTCGCCACCCCCATGCCGGCCAGCAGGTGGCAGAGGCGGAGCGTTTCGCCGGTGGTCAGGGAGCTGGCCGTGGTCCGGGTAGATACCGCCGCGGCATTTGCCTCGTGATAATCCGCCGCCGGCCGGCAGAAGACGCATCGGTAATCGCAACGTTCGGTGATGGAAACGCGGACGTATTCGATAACCCGGCCGTGGCGGTCGCAGAGCAGCGCGGCGGTTGTCGCGGCGTCGGTTTGCGGCGGGTTAACGCTCGGCTGGGTCGGCAGCATGGTAATCCCCTGATTTACCGCCGCTTTTATGCAGCAGCCTGATGCGTTCCAAGGTCATGGTCCGGTCCACCGCCTTGGCCATGTCGTACAAGGTCAAGAGGGCGGTGGTCACCCCCGACAGGGCTTCCATCTCCGCGCCGGTTCCGGCCGAACAGGCGACGGCGCAGGCGGCGCGGATTTCCTGCTCCCCCAATTCGAAATCGATTGTACAGGAAGTGAGGGGTATGTCGTGGCAGAGGGGAATGACCCGGGAGGTGTTTTTAGCCGCCATGATTCCCGCCACCCGGCTGACCGCCAGAGCGTCGCCCTTCTTCAATGCATTGTCGCGAATGGCGCTTACCGCCTCTTTCGAGGCGGTGAGGTAGCCCTCCGCCACGGCGACGCGGCGGGTCGGTGGTTTCGCCGCGATGTCGACCATGATGGCGTTACCGGCGGCGTCGAGGTGGGTTGACATTTGTTTTACCACTCCTATGCTTGGCAGACCCCTGGCGGAAAGGGGTAACCTATCAAGTATATAGGCCCGGCGGGACGGTGCAAGGGGCAGGGGGCGTTGATTGACAGACAATCCGGAATGTGGTACTGTCCCGAGTGCAGAAGTTCGGGGACATGACCCTATTATTCAAACCGCCGAATAATAGGGTCATGTCCCCGAATTCCTCGCGTTTTTTCTCGTTGAATAGTAATGGGTTATCCTTATTTCAGCGGCATTCGATCGTGTCCCCGTAATCCGGCCCGATAATCCCAATAATGAAGGCTATTTATGTCCGTAAACCCGAAAGCGCACCCGCGCATGACTACCATTTCCGTTCAGGATGCGGTCGGCAGCGTGCTGTGCCACGACATTACCGGCATCGTACCCGGGGTCGAGAAAGGGCGGGTATTCAAAAAAGGGCAGGTGATCCGGCCGGAAGACGTCGACAAGCTGCTGCTTCTCGGCAAGGAGCACCTGTTCGTTTACCAGCCGGAGCCGGGGTTTGTCCACGAGGAGGACGCGGCGAAACGCCTGACGGCGGCGGCGGCGGGGCGGAATTTGCGCTTTTCGGAAGTGAAGGAGGGGCGGATTAATTTTCTCGCCGAACGGCAGGGTCTCCTGACCGTGAACGCCCCGCTTTTGCGGCGGATCAACGGTCTCGGGGACATTACCTTCGCGACGCTGCACACCCATCGCGAAGTTGCGGCGGGCGAGGCGGTGGCGGGGGTCAGGGTGGTTCCCCTGCTGGTCGAGGAGCGGATTGTCGCGGAGGCGGAACGCTTGTGCCGGGAACAGGGCCGGGTGATCGAGGTGCTCCCTTTCCAGCCGGTCAAGGTCGGGGTGGTGATCACCGGATCGGAAATATACCATGGGCGCATCAAGGACGGTTTCGCCCCGGTGCTTAGGCAAAAATTCGCCGCCTGGGGTTCGGAAATTATTGGGGAGAAACCAACTTCCGACGACGTCGCCATGACCAAGGCCGCGATTCACGGTTTTGCCGGCGCGGGGGCGGACATGGTGATGGTCACCGGCGGGATGTCGGTGGATCCGGACGACCTGACCCCGACTTCGATCCGCGCGGCCGGGGCGGAAGTGGTGAGTTACGGGGCGCCGGTATTTCCCGGGGCGATGTTTCTCCTCTCCTATCTGCCGTGGGAAGGGCGCCGCCTTCCGGTGTTGGGGCTGCCGGGTTGCGTGATGTACCATCGGGCCAGCATTTTCGATTTGCTGATGCCGCGTTTGTTGGCCGGCCTCGAAGTGACGGCCGAGGACATAGCCGATTTGGGCCACGGGGGGTTCTGCGCCAATTGTCGGGAGTGCCGCTATCCGGCGTGCGAATTCGGGAAATAATATCGCCAACCCAACCTTGGCATTTGACCTGATGAAAATCAAACCCTTTCAAACACAGGAGTAAATTTTTCGAAGAAATCGAGCGGCAGTTTGCTCGTTTTTTTTGAAAAGTCCACGGAGCCTAGCAATACATGCCTGCCAACCTCTGGCTAAACCTGTCCGAACGCCTGCACAACGGCGAGACCGTCGCCGTCGCCACCATCGCCGAAGCCGACGGCTCCGTGCCGCGTAACGCCGGCGCGAAAATGCTGGTCGGTCAAAACGGACTCCTCCACGGAACCTTGGGCGGAGGACTCGCCGAAGCCCGCGCCCTCGCCGAAGCGGCCAAACCCCTCGCCGACGGCAAACAGCGCCGCCTCAAAATCGACATGGCCGGCAGCGCCGACGCCGGCGCCGATCTGATCTGCGGCGGTTGGGTCGACATTTTTATCCAACGCTTCGGACCGGGGGAGGCGGCGGTGTTCAAGGGGCTGGTCGACCGAATCCGCTTGGGGAAAAGCGCCTTCCTCCTGTCGCCCCTGTGCGACGCCGGCGCTCCGCCTCCGCCCCTGCTTCTGGACGCCACGGTCGAGGCGGCCGACGCCTTGGCCGAGGCGGTCCGGAATATCGCCCCCGATGGCGCCTGTTTTCTACCCTATGCCGGGCGGCAATATTTTCTCGAACCGGTTTATGCCAGGAAGCGTTTGATTCTTGCCGGAGGCGGACACGTGTCACTCGCCACCGCCCAGATCGCGGACATGGCGGAGTTCGAAGTGACGGTACTGGACGATCGGCCGGAGTTTGCCTACCCCAGCCGTTTCCCCTGGCTTCCCGCCGAGCGCGTTGTGGTGACGCCGGAGTTTGCCGGCTGTCTTGAGGAAAAACTGTTGGGTTATCCGGTGACGGAGGGGTGTTATGTCGCCATTTTGACCCGGGGGCATTCCTATGACGGGGAGGTGTTGGAGCAGGCGCTCAGGACCAGGGCGGGGTACATCGGGATGATCGGGAGCAGGCGGAAGCGGGAGTCGGTTTATGGCGATATGCGGCGGCGGGGTTTTTCCGACGCAGATTTGCAGCGGGTGCACAGTCCGATCGGTTTGCCGTTGGGGGGGGATTCGCCGGTGGAGATAGCGGTGAGTATCGTGGCCGAGGTGATTAGGGAGCGGGCGAAAGGGGCGGCGTCGGTGTGACGGATTCACCCATGAATCAAATCCCACAAAATCTTCAGTAGCAGCAAACACACCACGAAAATCATCATCGGCCTGACGATCTTAATCCCCTTCTTCATCGCCAATTGCGTGCCGATATAATTCCCCGCCAGCGAACAAAGCGCGCCGGGAATGGCGATGCGGTAATTCACCGTCCCCGCCCACATGAACAGTCCCAAAGCCGCCAGGTTCGAGGCGAAATTCACCGCCTTGGTGTTGCCGCAAGCGGTCAAGAGCGGGAACCCCAACACCACCGTGAAGGCGATGATTAGGAACGTCCCCGTCCCCGGACCGATAAAACCGTCGTACATGCCGATGCCGAAACCGACCAATAGCGAATAGACGACCAATTTTTTCCGGGAAACCGCCGCCTCCGCCGCGCCCAAGTTCCTTCTGA
>JAVBQR010000118.1:0-20023 GCA_031548865.1 Planctomycetota bacterium | reverse complement strand
TTTGTCTATGTTTATACGATTACCCAGTTCCAATGCCCGCTCACCACACAATATTTATTGACTAATCCTACTACGATTCTGTTGTGGGAGGCGCCCCAACAACAGTCGTGTGATCAAAAGGTTGTATGGTAAACGGTATGTTGTGCCGTTTTTTGCCACCGCCTCTCGGATTACCGATAAACCTAACTTCATGCGGCATTTGCGGATGCGGTTCCCGCAAATGCCGCAAGGTATGAGCCTGTACTCATGCCACTGTTACACAAGCAATTCCCGCATTGGTGGCGCTGTAGGACCAGGGGGATGACGTGTTTGAAAAAAAGACGCCCGTTTCCATCAAACAGCTCGCGAAAATGGCCAATCTTTCCACCGCGACCATTTCCCGAGTCCTCAATAACAACGGTCGTTTCTCCAGTAAAACGCGCGATATGGTCATGGCTTTGGTGAAGGAAACGGGCTACGCCCCCAATATCGCCGCCAAGGCGCTCCGGACCCGCACCGCCCGCGCCATCGGCCTGGTGGTGCCGGATATCGCCAACGAATTTTTCGCCCTGATCGCCAATGCGGTGGAGCGGCATTTTTTCGACCAGGCCTATTCCCTGTTCATCTGTAACGCCGGCGAAAACTCGCGGCGGAACGCTTCCATCCTTGCCAGCCTCAGGGGGAAGGGCATCGACGGCCTGCTTTACATTTCCCGCTTTCCCCTGCATCCCGCCGAGGTCGAAGTGCCGGTGGTTTTTTTGGACCGCATTCCATACGGCGACAGCGGCCTCGCCGGAGTGAGTTCCGACAATCGCCAGGGAGGTCGCCTGGCCGCGCAGGCGCTCGTCGACGCGGGTTCGCGGCAGCCGGTCATGCTCTGCCACGCCGACGACCTGAAACGCCTCGCCACCGTGAACGATCGCATGGCCGGCTTTGCCGAGGCTTTGGCCGAGCGGGGCATCGCCTGGACGGCGAAGGACGTCATCCATTCACCCCTGACCATGTCGGCGGCGCGGCAAAACGTCAGGCGGGAAATTGAGAAAGGGCGCCGCTTTGACGGCCTTTTCGTCTCGTCCGACATCGGCGCCATCGGCGCGGTTTACGGGATTGAGGATGCGGGGCTTCGCGTCCCCGAAGACGTCAATGTAGTTGGTTACGACGACATTTCCTTCTGCGAATACTGCCGCCCCGCCCTGACCACGGTGCGGCAGAACGCGTCCGCCCTGGGGAGGGAGGGGGCGCGCCTGTTGCAGGCGCTTATGGAAAAGCGCCCTCTCGCGAACAAAAACATCAAGGTGCCGGTGGAGCTGGTCCTCCGCGCCTCGACTCGACGAAGCGGTAGCGAAAACGTAAGTTTTAAAAAAGGAGAACGGTATGCGTAGAGCCATGTTGGCGTTACTCGCGGTCCTGGTCCTGTGCGCTGGACAGTCCCTGGCCGGTGAACGCTTCAAGATGGGCATCGTGGTGAAAATCGGCGGCATTCCCTGGTTTAACGCCCTGGAAGCCGGCATCAAGCAGGAAGCACCCAAGCAAAATGTCGACGCCTGGATGGTCGGCCCCACCACCGCCGACCCCGCCATGCAGGTCCGCGCCCTCGAAGATCTCATCGCCCAGAAGGTCGATGTAATCGGCATCGTCCCCAATGACATGCAGGTCCTGGAACCGGTCCTCAAGCGCGCCCGCGATCAGGGCATCAAGGTCATCGTCCACGAAGGTCCCGAACAGGTGAACAAGGACTGGGATTTCGAACTGGTTTCGGTCGAATATTACGCCAAGCAGCACATCGACAATTTCGCGCGTCTCATCGGCGGCAAAGGTAAGTACGCCGTCTACGTCGGTTCCCTCACCGTCCCCCTCCACAACGCCTGGGCCGACGCCGCCATCGCCATGCAGAAGAAAAATTATCCCGAAATGGAACTGGTCGCCGACCGTTTCGGCGTCGCCGAATCCATGGACGACACTCTGCGCACCACCAATGAATTGTTGGCCAAGTACCCCGATCTCAAGGGCATCCTCACCTTCGGTTCGCAAGGCCCCATCGGCGCCGGCCGCGCCGTCGCCCAGAAGGGCAAAACCGACACGGTCGTGGTCTTCGGCGGCTACTCCCCCGGCCAGGGCGAGCGTCTCCTGAAGCAGGGCGCCATCAAGGGCGGCTTCATTTGGAACCCGATGATCGCTGGCGAAGTGTTTGTCCGCCTCGGCCGCATGGTCATGGACGGGAAACCCATCACCGACGGCATGACTATCGATGGCATGGGCAAAGTCTCGGTCGACCAGAACACCAAGGTCATTCTCGGCCAGTCGCTGGAATCCCTGGATCTGGAAAACATCGATCGTTTGGTGAAAATGGGTCTGTAACCCTACGACGCGACTGTTGTGGGAACCGCATCCACAACAGTCGCGTGATTGAACGACGGCGGTGTAGCAAGGTTCGGAACACCCCCCCTTTGCGATTTGTTCAAGACAGCGCCGGACTTTTGCAAAGTGACGATTGGCGGATCAATCGTCACTTTGCAAAACTTCAGTCATCACTACCGCTTCCGGAGTAATCCCATGAGCGAAAGCGCCGTAGCCGCTCCCCCCGAGAAAGTCGACGGCAAAGGTTCCAGCAAGGAATCAATCGTCATCCTGAAAAGCGTTTCGAAACGCTTCGGCGGCAACTACGCCCTGAAGGAAGTCGATCTCGAACTGGAAAAGGGCGAAGTCCACTGCCTGTGCGGAGCCAACGGCTGCGGCAAAAGCACCCTGGCGAAAATCATCTCCGGCACCTACCGCCCCGACCGTGGCGCCAGCATCCGTATCGGTGGCCGGGAGCATGCCGAGCTCTCCCCACAGGAATCGCGCGGCTACGGGGTCCAGGTGATTTACCAGGACCTCGCCCTCTTCCCCAACCTTACCGTCTACGAAAATATCGCCTTCGAGTACAACCTCGGCGGCCCCCGCCTTTACAGCGCCGGGCGTCTCAGGCGGAAGGCGGAGGAGATCGTCCGCGAACTCGCCTTCGATCTGAACCCGGACGGCCTGGTCGCCTCACTGTCCATCGCCCAACGCCAGCAGGTTGCCATCTGCCGCGCCCTGGTGGCCGACGCCAAGCTGGTCATCATGGACGAACCGACCGCCTCCCTGACCCGGGTCGAGGTGAACCACCTCCTCGGCACCGTCCGCTACCTGAAGTCGAAAGGCATCTGCGTCATTTTCGTCAACCATCGCCTGGACGAAGTGATGGAAGTGTCGGACCGGGTGACGGTGATGCGGGACGGAGTGAAAATCGGCACCTATCCCGCCAAGGAGATGAACGAGGACCTCCTTTCCGAACTCATCACCGGCCGGAAAATCGCCTTTACCAGGAAACCGGAAAACACCTCGACCAACCGCACCATTTTGGAGGTGAAAAACCTCAGCCGTTCCGGACAATACCACGATGTCTCCTTCGGTTTGAAGGAGGGGGAAATCCTCGGCCTGTGCGGCCTCCTCGGGTCCGGCCGCACCGAACTGGCCTTGAGCCTGTTCGGCATGACCCGGCCCGATTCCGGTTCCATCGCCATCGACGGCAAGGACGTCCGGCTCAGAAGCCACCGCGACGCCATCAAGGCCGGCATCAGCTACCTTTCCGAGGACCGCCTGTCCATCGGCCTCATCCAGCCGCAGTCGGTTGCCGACAACATGGTCGTCACCATCATGGACCGCCTGAAAGGGGCCCTGGGGCTGATCAGTTCCCGGAAGCGCTCCGCCACCGTGTCCGAGTGGGTCAAGCGGCTGGGGGTCAAGGTGGACGATCCGGCCAATCCCATCGCGACCCTGTCCGGCGGCAACCAGCAGAAAGTGGCGCTGGCGAAATGGATTCTCACCAATCCCCGCATTCTCATTCTCGATTCGCCGACGGTGGGGGTCGACGTCGGGGCGAAGGAAAGCCTCTACAAACTCATTCACAAACTGGCGGCCGAACGCATCGCCGTCATCATAATTTCCGACGAAGTGCCGGAGGTATATTTCAATTGCGACCGCATCCTGCATTTCCGACAGGGGACGGTCGCCGGGGAGTACGATCCGGAAAATTCCTCGGAGCACGAAATCGCGGAGGCGGTGGAAAATGGCTGAAAAATCCGGTAAAAAAGACCACGGCAGTCGGGTCGTCCTCTATCTCGCCTTGGTGATGCTGGCGATCGCCCTGTTCTTTTCCCTGACCACCCAGGTGTTTTTCACCATGGGTAATCTCCTCGATCTGGTGGAAAGCTATTCCGTCACCGGCATCTTCGCCATGGGCCTCCTGGTGGTGCTCGTGACCGGCGGGATTGACATTTCCTTCCTCGCCACCGCCTCGGTCGTGCAGTACCTGACCGTCCTCCTCTCCTTCAAACTCGGCTTCGAGGCGAGCCTGCCGCTGGGCGCCTTCACCGCCTGCCTCATCGGCCTCGCCATCGGCGTCCTGAACGGCATGCTCATTTATTACCTGAACATCGTCTCCATCATCGTCACCATCAGCATGCAAAGCATTCTCTTCGGCTGCCTGATGTACGCCTCCGGCGGCCGCAGCATGTACACCCTCCCCGACTGGATCCTCCGCTACTGCGGTTCCGTCGCCACCTTCAGTGTCGCGGGACAGCGTTACACCATGGGCCTCGCGCCGTTCATCATGCTGGCGATGGCCCTGGTCACCGCTTTCCTTCTGCGGAAAACCACGGTCGGCCGGCAGCTCTACGCCATGGGCGGCAACCCCGACGCCGCCCGCCGCCTCGGGGTGCGGATAGGCCTCCTGCACCTGTTCGCCTACGGTTACCTCGGGGTCATGGCGGCGGTCGGGGGCATCACCCAGGTGTTCCGGGTCGAGGAAGTGGTCCCCAACGCCCTGGTCGGGCGCGAGCTTGACGTCCTGGCGGCGGCGGTCCTCGGCGGCGGCTCCTTCACCGGCGGCAAGGGGAGCGTCCTCGGCACGATTCTCGGGGTGTTCCTGATCGGCCTCTTGAAGAACGGGCTGAATTTGTTCGGGGTGTCGTCGTATTTTTCCGACGTCATTGTGGGGCCGGTTATCGTCATCGCCCTGGTCGCGACGCATTACGGGAAGCGCAAGGAAACGGATGTGGGGTTTGCGTGAATGTTTGCGCCAATAACCTTTGCGAAACGCGTCTCCTAGCCCTGTTACGCCGAATACCTCCCCCCCCCCGTCATCCCGGCGTCTTGTACCTTGAACCGGGCAGAAAACAATGGCGTGCCGGGATCCAGTGCGTAAAACATTGGCTATAACAAAGTTCAAGTAGCCAGAATAAGCTATTTATTATTGCTGACTCAACTGTGGCCTTAGACCTGATGAAAACAAATCCCTTTCGAACCCAAGGGTTTATTTTTTGAAGAAATCGAGCGGCGGTCTGCTCGATTTTTTCGAAAAGTCCACTCGCATAGGAGTTGTCCCGATGTCAGTAAAAGCCGAACCGCTTTCACCCCCCGGTCCGAACCTCTGGCTCAAACTCCCCTCCCTCGGCCTTCCCGCCCTGCTGGTGGCCGGGATTATTCTCTTCAGCTTCCTGATGCCCGGGCGCTTTTTCACCGCCGGCACCTTTGAATCGATGGCTTTCCAAATGCCGGAAATGGGCCTCCTCACCCTGGCCATGTTCCTCCCCTTCATTTCCGCCGGCTTCAACCTCTCCATCATCGTCACCGCCAACCTCGCCAGCCTGTTTATGGCCTGGCTCTGGACGACGCAGATTCCCATGGACGCCCCGGCCGCCACCCAACTCGGGTGGATTCTCCTTGGCTTCGCCGGCGCCTGCCTCATCGCCGCCATAATCGGAACCGGCATCGGCGCCATGGTCGCCTATGTGGGCGTTCACCCCACCTTGACCACCCTGGCGGTCATGACCCTCATCAAGGGGATCGGCATCTCGCTCACCCGCGGCGCGCCTATCAGCGGCATGCCGCCCATGATTCAGTTTTTGGGCAACGGCTCGGTCTACGGCGTTCCCATGCCGATGATTGTCTTCGCCGTCGCCGCCTTGGGGACGGCTTTGGTGCTGGAGAAAACCAGCTTCGGGAAATACGTCTACATGTCTGGTTCGAACATCAACGCCACCTATTTCTCCGGCGTCGGCACGCACCGGGTGCTGATGGGCATTTACGTCTTCTCCAGCCTGATGTGCGTGGTGGCGGGAGTGGTGATGAACGCCCGCTTCAATTCGGCGCGGATGGGCTACGGCGACTCGTACCTGCTGTTGACCGTGCTCGCCATCATCATGGGCGGCGCCGACCCGAACGGCGGTTTCGGCCGGGTCGGGGGGCTGGTGGTGTCCCTGTTCGTTTTGCAGGTCATTTCCACCGGACTGAACCTCTACGGGGTGAGCCAGCACATCAACCTGGCGATGTGGGGCGCGGTCCTGATTTTCACCCTGGCGATCAAATACTGCAACAAGCGCTGGTATATGCCTTGGGCCCTAAGGAACGCGTCCCGCCGGATCAGCGGCGGAGCGGGAAAGGCGGATTGAGCCATGTCGGAAACGGCTTCGGAAAGTATCGGCATCGCCGACGTCGGCGCGTCCGGCGGCAGGGTCTCGACCCTGACCCGGTGCGCCCATCCCGGCCGGGATCGTTTTACCCTGGTTTCCCAGCACGATTTCATCCATCCACTGCACGAATTTTACCTGGCGGACCGTCACGGAGTGGCGCGCCGCCGCACTTTTTGGAATCCACAGGTCATTTACGAAGGGATGCTCGAAGGCTTGCGGCGCGCCGCCGCCGGCGAAGCGAAAAACCTGGTTTCCTTCGGCGTCGACAGCTGGGGTTCGGACGGCCTGTGGGTATCGCGGGACGGCGACCTTCTATTCCCCGCCTGCTGCAGCCACTGCGAACGCTTCGACGAGATCCGCGCGGAAATCGAGGCGGCTAGCCCGGGGCGCGAACGCTACCGTCGAACGGGAGTGTACCCGAACAATTTCCTGGTCCTCAACCAGGTTTACTGGGCGAGCCGGAAGATGCCGGAAATGGTCGCGGCGGCGGAGATGTTTCTGCCGCTGGTATCCTTGTACAATTATTGGCTGTCCGGGGTGATGGCGGTGGAGTTCACCTGGCTTACCACCGGCAACCTGGGGAGCGTCCCCGATGCCGGCTATTGCGAGGATTTTTTCACCCGCCTGAATTTGCCCCGGGACAAAATGCCGCCTTTGCGCCGCCCGGGCGAGACCCTAGGGGTTACTCCGAAAGGGCTGTCGGATAGCCTGGGCCTGGCGCCGTTCCGGATACTACTTCCTTCGAACCACGACACCGCCTGCGCCTACGCGGCGGCGAGCGTCCCTCCCGGCCGGACTGTCCTGACCATTTCCGCCGGCACCTGGTGGTGCATGGGCGCGTCCCTGCCGGAGCCGGTCATTACGGACGAAACGTACACCGGCAAATTCTCGAACGTCGGCGGTCTCGAAGGGGTGGTCCTGAACGTCATAAACATGGGCAGCCTGCCGGCCCAAGCCTTGAAGAAAAGTTGGGAACGGGAGGACGGCCGAGGCTGGTCATGGGAGGATTACAACCAAGTCGCCGCCGGGGCGTACCGTCCCGACCTCTCCTTCGCCATCGACGACCCGCGCCTCGCGAACACCCCGGATATGGCGCGCACGCTGGCGGAAGTGGCGGGTTTGCCGGCGGCATCACGCCCGCGCGGCCTTTTGGCGGCGCTGGTTTATGTGGGCCTGGCCGAGAAGGCGGCGCGGTTGGCCGGAGTTCTCGGCGGAATCCTTGGCCGTCCGGTGGAGGAAATCCTGGTGATCGGCGGCGGTGCCCGTAACGATCTGCTCAATCAATGGATTGCCGACCGTTCCGGCCTGCCGGTGCGCACCGGCCCGGCGAATGCGACGACTCTGGGGAATGCGCTGGCGCAGGCGGTGGCGCTGGGCTGGTTTTCTTCCTTGGAGGAGGGCCGCGCGGCATTGAGCGGCCTGTGGGAGGAAAAGGTATTTTTTCCGAACCGGGGATAAAACGTCCGGTCATGCAGCTTTCTGTGATATAATTCAATCGCGCCACCGGTAGAAAATCCATGCAAAGGAGATCACATGAAATTCGGCACCTACTACGCGTACTGGGAGCAGGAGTGGAAGGCGGATTACCACTATTACCTCGACAAGGTGGCGAAATTGGGGTTTGACCTCCTTGAGGTCGGGGCGCACGACATTTCGGAAATGTCCGACGCCGAGATAAAAGGCATCAAGGACGCTGCCGCCAAGGCGGGAATCACCATGACCGCCGGCATCGGCATGCCGCAGAGCTGCGACGTTTCGTCGGCCGATCCGGCGGTGCGGGAACGCGGCAAGGAGCGTCTGCGCAAGGGCATTGTGGCGATGGAGAAATTGGGGGTGCCGTCGATTGGCGGGATAATTTATTCATATTGGCCGTGCGATTACACCAAGCCTGTGGACAAGCCGGGGGTGAGGGCGCGGGCGCTGGAGTCGACGCGGGAACTGGCCGATTTCGCGGCCAAGCACGGGGTGGAATTGATGATGGAAGTGGTGAACCGTTTCGAGCATTTCCTCTTGAACACGTCCGAAGAGGGGGTGAATTTCGTAAAGGATGTTGACAAGAAGAACGTCAAGGTGATGCTGGACTGTTTCCACATGAATATCGAAGAGGATTTCATGGGGGACGCCATCCGCCACGCCGGCAAATTGCTCGGCCATTTCCACGTCGGCGAGTGCAACCGCAAGGTGCCGGGCCAGGGCCACATGCCCTGGGCGGAAATGGGGAAAGCGCTGCGGGATATCGGCTATAAGGGCGGAATAGTGATGGAGCCGTTCGTGAAGCCAGGCGGAACGGTGGGATCGGAAATCAAGGTGTGGCGGGATTTGCGACCCGGGGTCACCGGGGAAGCCCTGGACCGGGAGATCGCGGAATCCCTGGTGTTTTTGCGTAAACAATTTTTAGGTTAGTTAAGCAGGCAAGGTTAAACCGACAAAGGGAAAAACCATCATGGGAATTTACGAGGAACTGGCGCCGCAGCGGGAGGAAGTGGCTTATTTCATGCGGCGTTTGTACAACAAAAATCTCACCACCTGTTCGGGCGGGAACATCAGTCTGCGCGGTCCGGACAATACCGTCCTAATCACCCCGTCCGCGCTGGACAAGGGCGAATTGCAGCCGGACGAGGTGTTGTTGGTGACCTTGGACGGAAAGAATCTGACGCCGAAGTACAAGCCGACCATCGAACTGGATTTGCACACCGAATTGTTCAAGCGCCGTCCGGAAGTGGGGGCGGTGGTGCACGCGCATCCGGCTTTCGCGACCGCTTTCGCCTGCATGAACATGGAGATCCTCACCAGTTTGACGAATGAAGCTTATTTGCTGGTGGGTGAAATTGTCCAGGCGCCGTTCGCGGCACCGGGGACAAAGGATTTGGCGGGGCTGGTGGCGGACGCGATGCCCAAGGCCAATGTGTGCCTGATGAAGAATCACGGCGTGATAACCCTGGGGCCGACCATGCTCAAGGCGTTTGACTTGATAGAGGTTACCGAACTCGCGGCGAAGATGACGTACATCACCAAGGCGCTGGGCGCGTGCCGCCCGCTGGAGACGTGCCACATCGACATGATGCGCCAGGCGGGGCTGTGTTAGGTTAAGTGGAAACTCCTCGCGCCGCGAGGGGCGTGATGTTCAAAAAAGCGTAAGCCGCGAGTCGACAAGACTCGCGGCTTTTTGTATAATAACCGCATTCGCGCGCGGTTTTGAAAGGATTCAGCATGCCGGAACCGGATTCTGACACTATCCTGCAAGCCATCCGCCAAGGCCAATCCCTCGCCGGCTGGGATCTCCGCCACGGCGATTTTTCCGGCCGGGATTTGCAAAACGCCGACTTCGCCGGCGCTCTTCTCGACTCGGCCCGTTTCGACGGCGCCATCCTCGACGGGGCGAACTTTCGCGGCGCCTTACTGCAAGAAACGGTATTCCTCCAAGCCAGCCTCAAAAACGCCAAATTCTCCCTGGCTCGTGCCGCGCTGGCGCGCTTCGACGAAGCCGATCTCGCCGGCGCCGACCTCGCGGACGCGGACTTCACCGGGGCCGTTTTCATAAAAGCCAAACTCGCCGGCGCCGTCCTGAACCGCACCGTCCTGGCCGAAGCCAGGCTGGACCACGCCGACTGCGCCGGCGTCCGCGTCGATGGGACCGATCTCCGGAAAGCGGTTCTCGAGAACGGCATTTGGCGGGAGGCGGCAGGCGAATACGCCGACCTCTCCGGTGCCTGGCTGGACCGGGCGGACTTCTCCGGCGCGAACCTCCCGCGCCTCAGCCTCTACGGGGCGAGCGCCGCCCGCAGCCTGTGGCGGCAAGCGCTTTTGGTAAATTCCCGCGCCGGCGAACGGGCCAATTTCGCCGGCGCCGATTTCTCGGAAGCGGATTTGAGCGACTCCTCCTGGCAGGACGTCGACTGCCCGGGAGGGCTATTTGTCCACGGCGTCTTGACCCGGATGCGCCTGGCGCAGTCGGACTGCGGCGGCGCCGATCTGTCCCGCGTTCGCGCCCGCCGGGCCGATTTCAGCGGCGGTGTTTTCCGGAAAGCCAAACTGGTCCGGGCGGATTTGTTCGAGGCGACCTGGTCCGGTTGCGCGATCGGCGGGGCGGATTTCTCGGAAGCGAATTGTTACGCCGCCCAATTCCTGGGTGCGAAAGCCGACGCCGGCACCATCTTCCGCGGCGCGAACCTCAAGAAGGCCCAATTCGCCTTTGGAAACGGGAGGGCTTCGTAATGCCGCTCGCCTTGACCAATCAAAAAGGCAACCTGATGAGCACCGGCCCCACCGACATTTGCAATACCCCGAGTCCGACCGGACCGGTGCCCATCCCCTATCCGAATATCGCGATGATGTCGTCGGCGGATTCGGGGACCTTGTCCGCGAAGGTGAAGATTGCCGGCTCGAAGGCGGCGACCGTGAAGACGGTGGTGAAGCAGTCGAGCGGCGACGAACCCGGGACGTCCGGCGGAGTGATTTCCGGGAAGAACCGGGGCGAATGCGGTTTCTTGAAGGGCAGCCTGAAGGTGAAGATTGAAGGGAATCCGTCGGTGCGGATGGGGGACGCGACCAAGCACAACGGGGTTCCCCAGAACACGGTGGGAACGGCGCTGTCGCCGAGCCAGAACAAGGTCGACGTAGGGGGGTGAGGCTTGGAGAAAAACCTTAAAGACCTCCTGTCGCCGGAGGAATTCGCCCTCGCCCTGCAAGCCGGCGCCCTGCCGCCGGAGGTGAACGGGGACCGCATGGCGCTGGCGGGGGCGCGGCTGGAAGGCGCGGTCCTGTCCGGGCGGTCGTTCCGGGGGACGGATTTCCGCAATGCGGATTTGACCGGCGCGGATTTGTCCGGCTGCAACCTCGAAGGGGCGGTCTTCGCCGGCGCGGCCATGGCCGGGGCGGACCTGTACGGGGCGCTATTGCGCGCCGGCGATTTCAGCGGCGCGGATTTGACCGGCGGCAGGCTGCAAAAACAGCGCCTGGCCGGCGCGAACTTTCATATGGCGGATTTGTCGGGGGCGGATTTGTCGGGGGCGGATTTCAGCGGCGCCGACTTGTCCCGGACCAGCATGGACGAATACACCCGCCTCCAGGGCGGCGTGCTAGCGGGTTGCTCTGCCAAGCAGGCGGCGTGGCGGAAGGTAAACCTGGCCGGAGCGTTCCTGTCCGGGATTGATTTCAGTTGGGCGGAATTCGACGGCGGCAATTTGGCCGGGGCGCGCTTTGTCGACTGTTCCCTGGCGGTGGCCTGTTTCGATCGGGCCCGCCTTTCCGGCGCCTCCTTCGCCGGCTGTTTCGGGGTACACGCCTCATTCATCGGTGCGGAGCTGATCGGGGCCGATTTCCGCCGCGCGGTATTAAAGGAGGCGAACTTCACCGGCTCCCGCGGGAGCGGGGCGATCTTCGCCGGGGCGGTGCTGGAAGGGGCGCATTTCCGCCTGGCGGAAATGTCAGGCGCGAACTTCGCGGGCGCGGTGCTGCGGCGGGCGGATTTGTCCCGCGCCAATTTCCATAACGCCGACCTGTCCGGATGCGCCTGGGCCGAGGCGAATCTGCATCTTGCGAACCTACCCCGCCCGGATCTGAAAGCCGCCCTGGCCGCCGGCGCATACCCCACCGACCTGGATCTGGCCAAGGCGGAGGACTTTGTGCCATGAAGGGAAGATATCGGAGACGCTTTGAAAATCTGGGGCAGGTTGGGCCATTGCTTTGGCGGTGCGAGGCAATCGCGTTACCCGTCCCCGAATTTCCTGGCGCCTCCGGTAGAAAACACGTCTCTCAAAGGATGCCGATATGCCGTCCCTCAAATTGAAGTTGGAATTCCCCGCTGACCACAACGCCAAAATAAATTCCTCCCTAGCCATCGGCTTCGTCTGCGAAGAAGGGGTCAACCGCCTGTACCGCCTGAACGTGCTGTTGGCCATCCCCTCGACCAGCAATGTCAAAATCGACAATTTTCTCGGCCAAACCCTGGCTCTCGAAGCTAAATGGGAAGTATCGAACAACGAGACGGAATACGACAACCAGGCGAACCGGACCCCGAGCGGCATGAAATACTCGGATGCCGCGCACCGGGTGTTTTACGCCCAGGTGCACGACTGTGTCTACCTCGGGGAATCCGGCGAACACGTCGACGCCAAGGGGGAAAGGACGGTCCACCGTTTTTTCATGCTGGAGGCGGGTCCAAAGGCCAAGGGCATGACCGCCTCGGCAAATTCCCGCGTCTACATACCCGGCAGCGAATACGGCGGCGACGCGACCAGTGTCAAGCCTTCGGGCGCCGTCCAGAAACTCATGGACAACCAGAATCCGAAAGTGAAGTATACCTTCATGAAAAACGGCGATGGGGCGTCGTATCAGCCGGGGTTTGACCACCCCCTGCCCTTCATCGTCCAATACCGCGAGAGCAACTTCGATTTTCTGCTGCGCTGGGTGGAACGCCAGGGCTGGCATTTCCTGTTCAAATTCTTCTCCGACTCCGGCAAGTATCGTGACGGGAGCGACAGGCTGGAATACCACGAGGAGGAAATGGCCATCAACGAAAAGGCGCCGTTCATCCCCTTGGGGGTGAACCGCAGCCAGTACACCCATATGGCCAAGGTTTCGCCTTCGCACTTGGGTTTGGTCTCGCTGCGGGAACGCCTCAAGGCCGTTCCCTCGCAGGTTGTTGCCCACGATTACGCCCCGGACGCTTCCCGGGAGGAGCTGACCGCGAAGTATCCGGATCCGGCCGAAAGCGGCAATAGCCAGCCGCTCTTTTTGGAGGACGAATTCTTCGCCAGCGCCGCGGAAGGGAAAAAACTGGCCCAGACCCGCATGGAGAGCCTGAAAAGCCTGTCCCGCTTTTTCACCGGCTCCGCCAATCTGCCCGGCTTCGCCCCCGGCCGGGCTTTCCTGCCCAGGTCGGAAGGCACGGGAATGACCAGCCAGGACAGCAAATGGCTCACGGAGAGCCATTTCATCCTCTCCACCCGCCATGCCGCCGCCGCCACCGACCTCGCCGCCGACCTCCGCCTCGACGCCCGGGATATCTGGGAGGAACTCCCCGAAGTCGGCTACCTGGTCCGCTTCGAAAGCATCAAATTCGCCAACGTCGACACCTATCACCCCCCCCGGACCACGCGCTGGCCCCGTATCGCCGGCACCGTCACCGCCTTCACCGTTCCCCTGGGCAGTTCCGAAAACTATGCCGTGGCCATGAACGACAGCGGCTGCTACCACCTCTGGCTGGAAGGGGTCCAGCCGATGCCGAAAACGGCCGGACAAGCCGGCAGCGTCGGACCGGTGCGGTCCCTGGTCTTTGGCGTCGGGGTCAATTCGACCGAAAGCTCACCCTTGAACGCGGGGACGGAAGTTGCCGTCTCCTTCTCGAACGGCAACCCCGACCGCCCGCTGATCGTCGGCGCCGCCAAGAACAACTACTCCCTGTCCAAACATCCCTACAATGCCGTCGTCTTCCAGCGGGAAAACGGGTCCAAGTTCAGTTCCGCCCTCGACCGCAACATCGATCTCTGGAACCTTTCCTCCCCGGGCGGCAACCCCTTTTTCGACGCCATCTCCGACTACTCCTCGACCTTCCTCACCCACAACACCACCTTTTACAACTCGAACGCCCGCCTCTACAGCTCCCGCCTGGGCGGCTTCGCCACCAACTCCAACACTTTCTACAACTCCATGTCCGCCGGCAGCGACCTGCTCACCTCAGTTTTCAAGGTCCTCGGTACCGCCGCAAATGTGACTACAAAAAGCCTGAGCCTCGGCAACGTTTCCCTGCCCTCACAGGGCGCGGCGAACAAACTGACCGCCTCCATCAGCAACGGGCCGATGCAGTTCGTCTTCAGCGTCCTGGCCCTGCTTTCCATGAGTGAACAAAGGGAGCGTCTCCTCCTAAGCAGCAACCAGGAAACGGCCGCCCTGGGGACGCGGGGATTTTTCCCCAAAACCAGCAAAAAAACCAAGTCCAACCTCGGCCTGGTCATCACCAAACTCGCCCTGGACATGATCAACGAAACGCTCGGGGTCCTCGACTCCGCCAAGACCAGGAAAGCCCAATACGACAAGCAGGAAAACGACTACAAGGGCGTCGACAACCCGGATTCGGTCAAGCGCTGGCGGCCCCTCCCCATCGATCCGGATCTATTAAAAACCATCCCCGATTTGGTCGCCAACGTCCTCGTCTATACCAAAATCATCGGCGCCATCTGCGGCCAGAGCGACGACTCATCGGGCCTGCGGATCTCCACCATCCGCGCCTCGGGAGCCGGCATTATGCAGACGATCAAGTCGAAGCTCATCGCCATGTTCCTCCCTACCCCGCCGATAGTCGGCCGCCAGGACAACGGCATGACCCTGGTCGTCGAGTCGGACGGGCAAACCAGCCATCTTTCCGACGAGGGCATCGCCCTTCAGGTCCATCCCAAGGCGACCTTGAAGGAAAACACCGCCCCCGCCGCGAATCAAGTCGCCCTGCTGAACCTATCCGGACCCAATCGGCCCGTCGCCACCGGCGGCGTTCCCGACCCCACCCAGCCGATCAAACCCACGACCTCCCGCATCGGCATGTCCGCGAACGACATCGCGCTCGAAACCGTCGCCGACCTGAATCTGCTGGTCAAAAAGAACCTGAACCTGGCCGCCAACCTGGCCGGCCAAACCCCGGGTTCACGGCTGGGCATGTTCGGCACCGGCGACCTGCACGTCGAAGGCACAGGTATCGGCAGCACGCATTTTGCCGGCGGCGCCGGGGCGTCGGCGAAATCCACCTATTTCCAACATGGGAAAAACGTGGTAATCGCCGCCGACAAAACCGGCGGCGGCCTGATCGTCGGTGTCGCCGACGCGAACGGCATAGCCGCGAACTCGCCCAGCATCCGCATTAATTCGGCCAAGAACAAAGCCGCGCAAATCCTGAAAAATTTCAACGACCTGGTGACGGCGCGCAAGGAATTGTTGACCGCCATGAGCGAACTCGAAGCGCTGACCGATAAGATTGAGCGCCAGCAGGCCATCAAACGCGCCAATCCGACCGACGTCATCAAGTATAACGCCGCCCAGGCGACGCTTACCCCGCTTATCGTTTCCCTGCCCACCGCCAAGACCAAGGTGCAAACCGCCCTCACCAAGGCGAACACCGCCAAGACCACCTTCACCCAGGAAGCTATCGGGTCGGGTACGAACCTGGAACTGGTCAACGGCAGCAATGAAACGGAGAAAGTGACCCTGGAGGCGAAAAAGGTCATGGTCGAGTCGGCCAAGGACATTATCGTCAAAGCCGACAAGAACGCGATCCATGTCAGCCATTCGATTGTGGAAATCAAATCCAACGGCAAGTGCACCATCTCGGGGACGAATGTTGCTATTGCTTAAGCTGGAAACTGAACTTTTGCAAAGTGGCGATTTAACCGCCAATCGCCACCTTGCAAAAATCGTTTTTGCCCGAATTTCAAGGGTTTTTGATTTTTCAAAATCGCCATTCGGCGGTTTGAATGGTGATTTTGCAAAAGTCCAGCTGGGAACCGAAGTTTCGCCAAGTGACGGTTGAACCGCCAACCTTCACTTTGTTTTAGTCCAGGTTGGGGGGTGTCCAGCGAGGGGAAGAAAACACGTTTCGCAAAGGAGACGACATGCCCTCTCTCAAATTGAGTTTGGAGTTCCCCGCCGACAAGGAAGCGAAAATTAATTTGTCCCAAGCCATCGGTTTTGTCTGCGAAGAAGGGATCAACCGCCTCTACCGCCTGGAAGTGCTGCTGGCCATTCCCTCGACCGCCGAAGTGAAAATCGAGGATTTTTTAAACCAAACCCTGGCCCTCGAAGCGAAATGGAAACTGTCGGACAACGAGACGGAATACGACAACCAGGCGAACCGAACCGTGAGCGGCATGAAATACTCCGACGCCACGCACCGGGTGTTCTACGCGCAGGTGCACAACTGCGCCTACCTGGGGGAATCCGGCGAACACCTCGACCACCAAGGGGAAAGGGCGGCATACCGCTTTTTCACGCTTGAGGCTGGCCCCAAGGCCAAGAGCATGACCGCCTGGGTGAACTCCAGGGTTTACACACCCGCCGTCAAAAATGGCGGTAAAAATGGCGGTAAAAATGGCGGCAAAACCGGCGATGAATACAACCCTGAAAACAGCGACGAAAACAAGGCCAAAAAAGACGACAAGGTGGAAATGATCCGGCCTTCGGACGCCATCCGGAAGCTGATGGAAAACCTGGATCCCAAGGTAAAATTTTCCTTCATGGCCAGCGGCGGTGGGGCGTCCCATGAACTGGATTTCGACCCCAAAATGCCGTTCATCGTCCAATACCGCGAGAGCAACTACGATTTTCTGCTGCGCTGGGTGGAACGCCAGGGCTGGCATTTTCTTTTCAAATTCTGCTCCGATTCGGCACAATATCGCGACGCGAGCGGCAGGCTGGCATACCACGAGGAGGAAATGGCCATCGACGAACTGGCGCAGTTCATCCCCCTGGGCGTGGGCAATAGCCAGTACACCCCTATGGCAAAATCTTCGTCTTCGCATTTGGGCCTGGTCTCGCTGCGGGAGCGTTTGAAAGCCGTTCCCATGCGGGTTGTCGCCCATGATTACGCCCCGGACGCCTCGCACGAAGATTTGACGGTAAGTTATACTGACCTCCCCGAGAACAGCAATAGCCCGTCGCAATGCCTGGAGGACGAATTCTTCGCCAGTATCGCGGAAGGGAGGCGATTGGTCCAGACTCGTATGGATTGCCTGAAGGGCCTGTCCCGCTCTTTCATCGGATCCGCCAATCTCCCCGGCTTCGCCCCCGGCCGGGCTTTCCTGTCCAAGTCCGACGGCACGGGTGTGTCGGACCAGGATCCCAGATGGCCTACGGAAAGCCATTTCATCCTCTCCACCCGCCATGCCGCCGCCGCCACCGACCTCGCCGCCGACCTCCGCCTCGACGCCCGGGAAATCTGGGAAGAGCTTCCCGAAGTCGGCTACCTGGTCCGTTTCGAAAGCATCAAATACTGCAACGTCAACACCTATCATCCCCCCCGGACCACGCGTTGGCCCCGCATCGCCGGCACCGTCACCGCCTTCACCGTTCCCCTGAGCGGTTCGGAAAAACATGCCGTGGCCATGAACGACAGCGGCTGCTACCACCTCTGGCTGGAAGGGGTCGAACCGATGCCGAAAATTGCCGGAGACCCCGGCAGCATTGGACCGGTGCGGTCCCTGATTTTTGGGGTCGGGCTCAATTCGACGGAAAGCTCCCCCTTGAACGCGGGGACGGAGGTCGCCGTCTCCTTCGCCAACGGCAACCCCGACCGCCCGCTGATCGTCGGCGCCGCCAAGAACAACTACTCCCTGTCCAACCATCCCTACAACGCCCTCGTCTTCCAGCGGGAGAACGGTTCCTCCTTCAATTCCGCCATCGATCGCAACATCGATCTCTGGAACCTCTCCTCGCCGGGCGGCAGCCCATACCTGAGCGCCATCTCCGACTACGTCTCCACCACCCTCTCCCACACCAGCACCTTCTACAACTCGAACGCCCGCCTCTACAGCTCGCGGGTGGGGAGCATTTCCACCAACTCCAACAGCTTCTACAACTCCATGTCCGCCGGCCCCGACCTGATCTCCTCCATCATCAAGCTTACCGGCGGCGTTTGGGACTCGGGCCTGAAAATCGCGGAATTGGCGGATAAACCCAACCCCCTGGCCGGCAAGGCGAATAAGCTGACCCTCTCGATGAGCACCGCGCCAATGCAATTCATTTACACCCTCCTGACCCTGGTTTCCATGAGTGAGCAGGAGGAACGCCTCCTCCTCTCGGCCACCGAGGAGTCGGCCAGCCTGGGTACGCGCGGCTACTATAATGACACCAGCCGTTCAACCACGGCGAATTTAATATTGACCGGGCTCAATCTGACCCTGGACTTGCTCTACGAGTTGTTAGGGGTTGGCAATACCGACCGGCTCCGCAGGGCCCAATACGCCAAGCAGAAAATCGGTTTCGAAAACAGCAACGATTCGGTCAAGCGCTGGCGCCCCCTCCCCATCAGCAGCGGCGCTGGGGACCCCTCCCTCTGGTTGGGAAACATCCCGGACCAAGCGGCAAACGCCCTCGTTTACGCCAAGTTTATTGCGCTCTTGCTGAGGAAACAAAACGACTCCTCGGGTCTGCGGATTTCCGCACTGCGTTCCCCTTCGGGAACGCTCAAGGACAAAATGCTCGCCATGTTCAAGCCCACTCCTCCCATCGCCGACCGTCAAGACAACGGCCTGACCCTGGTCGTCGAGTCGGACGGACAAACCAGCCATCTTTCTGACGAGGGCATCCATCTTCATGTCCACCCCGAAGCCACCAAGCGGGAAAATCCCGCCGCCCCCGATCGGTACGCCACCCTTAACATCTCCGGTCCCAATCGGCCCGCCGCCGTCGGCAGAATTCCCGATCCCACCCAGCCAGCCAAGCCGGACAAGTCGCGAATCGGCATGGAGGCAAACGTCATCGCGTTGGGAGGCGTTGCCGACGTCCATCTGACTGCCAAAGAAAATCTGACCATGAATGTCGGTCGACAAATTGGCGAAGCGATTCAGGGCAACGTCGACGCCCGGCTTTCTCTATCGGCAAGCGGCGACTGCCACCTGGAGGGAGCCGGGACCGGCAGCATGACTTTCACGAAATGCCTTGGCCTTTCCGCCAACGAGACCGTTTTTGCCCATGGAAAGCACATTGTCCTCGGTGCCGATTCGGCCGGCGGCAGCATTGTTCTCGGCTTGGTCGACGAGGATGGCTTGGCCAAGGACAAACCCGGCATAAGGCTGAACGCAGCGGCGAATCAGGGCGCCCGGATCAAGCGCAATTATCATTCCCTTACCGTGGCACGGCGGAATCTCCTCAAAGCCCGGGCCGAGTATGAACGCGTCAACAAGCAACTCGAGCAGCAATGCTACCTCAAGCGAGCCAACCCGACTAACCCCGTCATCTACAACCAAGCCCAGGCAGTATTGGCCAATACCATTACCCATGAGTTAGCCATCGCCAATCGCAATCTAAAAGCCGCAGTTAACGCTGAGGTGCAAGCCAGGAATGCGGTGTCGGCGGATAACATCGCCACAGAGAACAAACTGGAACTGGTCAACGGTACGGGCGAAAGTGAGAAGGTGGTTCTGGAACGGAAGAGAGTCCTCGTGGAATCTGGCACCAAGTGCAAAATCATGGTCAAGGAATGCCACGCGACTTTTAAAGAGAACAGCATTGAATTTGTTTCCGGAGGTTCTTTCGTGGTTGATGGCAAAACAATCAAAATTGGCTGATTCAGAGAAACGAGGCGTAAACCAATGGAAGCGATTCGCGACGAAAGACTGTCCCTCCTCTCGAAAATCTACCAGCAGCGCGGCGAGAACCGCATGGCGGTGACGGTAATGTCGGCGTTCAAGTTCGAGGGGGGAGAAGGCGCGGCGCAGTACCTCCCCGAAGCCGAACTGTGGGCGGCGGCGGGTCCGGTGTTGGACATGGGGCTGAACCTCGACGAAGGCATGCCGAAACCCGGCCGGGAATTTTTCGTGCACGGTTCGGCGCACGCGCCGGCCGGC
>JAVBQR010000013.1:0-28023 GCA_031548865.1 Planctomycetota bacterium | reverse complement strand
CTAAAGCGCAAAGTAAGTAATGAGGAAATGGATACGATTCGGCTCTATCCGGATAAGTTCCATGGGGAATGGAATTATGAAATAAAGCCACGACGCAAAGAATAGTAAGTTGTAGTAGTTATTTTATTACAAACCCTTAATGGCGCCGCGAACCTGTACCGCCGATTCGGTGTAGACCATGTTGACGTCCGGGTGCGCCGTGAGAATATCTTCCATCGCCTTGAGCCCGCCTTCGTCGGTGCCGCCGGCGTAGACCTGCTGGACAATTTCAAGTTTGAGCGAGCCGTTGTTCTGGAGGGACTTTTCCATCAGGCCGCGGACGAAATTGGTGCGGCGGACCATGAGGGTGTAACTGCCCTGGTACATGCTGAGGATGGCGAGCTTGATGGGGGCGTTGCCGAACTGCTTGTTGAATTGGCCGATGGCGTACTCGCCGATCATGAAATTGCCGCCATCATTTGACGCAGCGACAGCGGTGACGATGTTGGCGTGCTCGATACCGCTGTCGACAAGGATGACGGGAATGTTGTGCTTATTGGCGTTCTGAACGATGCGCAGGCCTGCCTTCGGATCCTGGGGATTGAGGACAAGATAATCGATACCCTGGGAGATTAGATCTTCCACATCCGAAACCTGCTTGTTGAAATCGCCGCCCGCGTCGGAAAGAATAACTTTAAAGCCCGACTTTTCACCCAATTCCTTGATGCCGTCCGAAAGGGATCTGAAGAACGAGGAATCCATTTCGCGATTAGAAAATCCGATGATCTTCTGGCCTGCCATAGCGGTGGTCGCCAACATCGCGACCGCACAAATCGCCAGCAACATTCTCTTCATAATCGTATCTCCTTAAATTGCCTCACACCTTAAATTACCGCTGCCTCATACACATGAGACGACAAAAACAGCATGAATTCAGCCCCTGCCGAGGCGTCGGAAAACAGAACCTTCCCGGTCAAGGTTGGAAATGACGGAGTTTGTTTTGGAGACAATTTTTATTCAAGCAAATCTTCTACCACTTTTCAAGCGGATCGCCAGGCCGTCCCAGTTCTTTCAAAAATATTAAGTTAGCGTCGCTGATTCTCGTTTTCGACATAGATCCGCCGGTAAAACTTCGGCAAAAATTACACACTTCGGACGAAGCAGGTAAATCCTACATATTTTTACAGTTCCAACTGAACTTTTGCAAAGTGGCGATTTAACCGCCAATCGCCACTTTGCAAAAATCGTTTTTGCCCGAAATTCAAGGGTTATTGATTTTACAAAATCGCCATTCGGCGGTTTGAATGGTGATTTTGCAAAAGTCCAGTTCCAAAGATCCTCGGAAATTCCCCGATGCGGCCATTATCCCGGCCCGGCATCGAGGCAACCATACACATAACCAAATCGGGGCGGGCGTTCACAAAGTCTTTATCCTGTCGCCCCGGTTTGGAGTGAAGTGGCCAGATGTTTGCATTCCTTTTTACTTGATTACGAGTCAGTCGATATCGAAGAGGATTTTCTCGGTTACGCCATTCGGGCGACCGGGAATCTGCTCGGGCATTCGCATATAGGCGAGTACAACCGCAAAGTGCCGGGCAGGGGATATATGCCGTGGGACGACGTCGGGCAGGTTCTGCGGGACATTGATTATTCCGGCTGCGTGGTGATGGTGCCGTTTGTTCGCATGGACGGCACGGTAGGCAGGGAAATCTGGGTCTGGCGGGATTTATCCGAAGGAGCCGATGCGACCCGGTTGGACGCGGACATTTCCGAAGCGTTGCAATATGTCAGGAAAAATTGTGGGTTCCAAGCAATAAAATTTTCTTTTCAGTATTGAAAAACCCCTGCGCCGAGTTGGCGCAGGGGTTGAGTTTCATCTACTGGCAACGCGGAAAAGTTCCGGCCGGCTTCAAGCCAGGCGTTTCTCAATCGCATTGGCCAGGCTCTGCAAAATCAGCCAGCAGGAGGTCGCTCCCGCGTCCAATACGCCTATCGAACGTTCGCCCAAACGGCTGGCCCGGCCAATCTTCGCCTGCATGTCCTTGGTCGATTCCCAGCCGGTCTTTCCCGCCGCCTTCATGTCCTCAAGACAGCCCTTGAAATCTTTCCCGGCCGCCAGCGCCCGGTCATAGGCTTCCACCGCCGGAATCAGGGTGTCCATGAGCGTCTTGTCGCCAACCCCGGCGCCGCCGATTTCCCGCACCCCTTCCATGCCATCCTTCAACATTTGGTAGAATACCTTGGCGTCGATAACTTCGTGGCCCTTGGCGGCGCGGAAAAGGCCTCGGAAAAACTTGCCGTAAATCGGGCCCATCGAGCCCCCGATTTCCCCCATGAGGATCTGGGAAAGGTTCTTGAAGGCGGTGGGGACGTCGGCGGGCTCGCCGCCGTGGCGTTCGGCATAGAAGGTGAAGCCCTTGTTCATGTTGATGCCATGATCCCCGTCGCCGATGGCGCCGTCGATTTCGCCTAGGTATTCCTTGTTTTCCTGGATGGTCTTGACCAAAGCCATCACCAGGGCGTTGCCGTCGTTCGTGGAAAAACCGGACATAGCTTTTTCTCCCGTCAAGGTCAGGCGCTTAGCGGTTCAGCGCGGCAATTGGGTCAGGCCCATGCAGTCGCATTCGAGATCGATGTAACGCTTCAAATCCCCGTCCAGACGCAGCACCGACAGGGTCGCGCCCATCATTTCGAGCGAAGTGAAGTAGTTCCCGACATAAGCCTTGTGGACCTTGATGCCCTTGTCGGCGAAGAGGTCGAAAACGCGGTTGAAGAGGATGTAAAGTTCCATCACCGGCGTGGCGCCGAGGCCGGAGATGATCACCGCCGTTTCGTCGCCGGACTTGAAGGGGAGGTCGGGGAGGATGACGTCGACCATCATCTCGGCTGTTTCGTCGGCCGATTTCAGATCGGTCACCTTGATTCCGGGTTCGCCGTGGTGGCCGATACCGAGTTCCATCTTTCCGGGTTCAATCTTGAAGCCGGCCTTGCCGACTTCCGGAATGATGCAGGGGGTGAGGCCGACGCCGATGGAACGGGTGTTGTCAATCGCCTTCTGGGCGGCGGCGATCACTTCGTCAAGGTTGCCGCCGAGGGCCGCTTTGGCGCCGCCGGCTTTCCACATGAAGATTTCCCCGGCTACGCCGCGGCGCTTCTGGGGTTGGTCCTTCGGCGCCGAGGGGACGTCGTCGTTGGCGACCACCTTCTTGACGACGATGTCGTCGTCCTCGGCCATTTCGATGGCCATTTTGACGTTCATGTTGTCGCCGGCGTAGTTGCCGTAGAGGCAGGCGACCCCGGCGCCGCCGTTCGCGGCCTTGATGGCGTCATGGAATGCTTTGGCGGTGGGGGAGGAGAAGATTTCCCCGACGGCGACGGCGTCGACCATGTTCTTGCCGCAGTAGCCGATGAAGGCGGGCTTGTGGCCGGAGCCGCCGCCGGTGACGATGCCGACACGGCCTTTTTGCGGCGCTCCGACATACTTAATCACCCGGGGGTTGTCGGTGCCGACGACGATTTGGGGGTGACTTTTCAGGAAACCCTTGAGCATTTCGTCAACTACTTTGGAGGGGTCGTTGAAAAAGCGTTGCATGGCGCGGTCCTCTTCATGGGGCTAGTTTTCCCCCGGTGCGGAAATTTCGCGAGCGGGGGAAAAAGTTCCAATCGAATGGTGTTTCCACGGATGATTAACTAGGATTATTTTGCCTTCCCGCCGGTTGCTTTCCCGCCGGTTGCCTTGCCGGCCGCTGCACCGGCGCGGGCGCTGGCGCTTTTCCCCTTGCCGCAATGTTTCTTTTCAATTTCCATGATGGCCTCGACCTTGCAGGAGGAGGGGCCGGCCTGGAACTGGAGGGGGAGCCATTCCATGGCCAGTTTTTTACCGAGCTCGATGCCGATGACCCGGGCACCCATGGTGATGACGTTGGCGTCGTTCGAGAGGGCGGCGCGCTCGGCCGAGAAGGAGTCGTGAACCTGGGCGGCGCGGATGCCGGGCACTTTGTTGGCGGACATGGCCATGCCGATGCCGGTGCCGCAAATCAGGATGCCGCGCTTCCCGGGCTCGGCCAGGATTAACTCCGCCGCCTTTTCCGCGATGTGCGGGTAGACCGTGGGGTCGTCCCGGCTGGTGATGCCGACGTCCTCGATTTCGTAACCTTTTTTCCTGAGGAAATCGGCCAGGGTATTCTTGAATTCCAGGGCGGCGTCGTCGCAGCCCATGACGATTTTATTTCTTTCCATAGGCGTGGTCTTTCCTGCTGGGGTATGTGACGGGAATCTGGGGGTAAGATGCTAAGGGGCGGCGTGGCGGCTCAGTCGACGATAATCACGTCGACACCGCGCGACTTGAAGAGCTTGACGTATTTTTCGCCAATCCCGGAGTCGGTGATGAGATGATGAACCAGGTTGATGTTTCCAAGGGCGGCGAAGGCTACCTTGCCGAACTTGCTCGAGTCGACGACGAGATAAATCTCCTGGGCGGCGCCAATCATGGCCTTTTTCACCGGAATGTCGGAAAGGCCGGGATAGGTAAGGATGCCGTCGTCGGAAACGCCGGTGGCGGCGAGAAAGAGCTTCCTGGCGATTATCGTGTTGTCGAAGAATTTCGCAGCCTGTTCCCCGGTTACCGACAGGGTGGGCGGCTTGAACTCGCCGCCGATGAGCATGACATGGATATTGAAACGCGAACCCAGAATCAGAGCAATGTTCAATCCGGAGGTAATAACGTTAAGGTGGTTGAAATTGTCCAGGCGATTGGCGATTTCCGTGATGGTGGAGCCGGCGTCCAGGATGATGGAGTCGCCGTCCTCGACAAATTCCCGGGCTTTGGCGGCGAGGCGTATCTTTTTCTCCATGTTCTGGCTGTGCTGGAGAGACATGGTCTTGACTTGATTGGGGATGGTCTTGAGGTAGGCGCCGCCGTGTTGGCGCACGACATAACCTTCTTCCTCGAGTTTGTCCAGATCTTGGCGGATGGTGGGCTCGGTGACGGAGAACAGCTCTTTCAAGGTCGCCACTTTTGCTGATCCTTCCTCCTGGATTAACTCCAAGATTTTCCGTCTCCGCTGTTCCGGCAACATAAAATACGCCTTTCCGGTCATTACTCCCCAATCACCCCCGGCCACCCCGATTATCGACCAATTTCCTTTTGTATTTATACTTGTTTCCGCTTCCTTTCGCAACCGGCAAAAATAATGTCCTAAACGTAGATATACGAAATATACGCTCCAGTAAAACAAAAATCATTGCACGGTATAACCGCCGTCGATGACCAGATTCGAACCGGTGATTAAACTGGCGGCGTCGCTGGCGAGGTAGACGGCGGCGGCGGCTACTTCTTCGGGCAGACCGAAACGGCCGGCGGGAATTTTCTTTTTCATCGCTTCGCCGACTTTGCCGGCCCAAGCCTTTTTGCCCAGTTCGGTGAGGATTACTGTCGGGGAGATGGCATTTACCTGGATGCCGAATTCGGCCCATTCGCAAGCCAGGACCTGGGTCATGGCGACGATGGCGGCTTTGGAGGCATTGTAGGCGACGTGACGGTCGAGGGCGACCAGGGCTGCTTGCGAGGCCATATTGATGATTTTGCCGGCTTTTTGCTTAAGCATGACCTTGCCGACCTCCTGGGCCATGAAGAAGGAGCCGCGGAGGTTGATGGCGATGGTTTTGTCCCATTGCTCAGGGGTGATTTTTTCCGCATCCTCGAGAATGGCGACGCCGGCGCAATTGACCAGAATATCCAGGCGGGACATGTCCTTGACGGCATTGGCGACGATGCTGCGGATGGCGTCGTTCTGGGTGAGGTCGCCGATTTGGATGGAAGTCTTCCGGCCGTAGGACTGAATGGCCTGGGCGACTTTTTCGCAGGCGGCCCTGTTCATGTCCACCAGGACGATGTCGGCGCCTTTGCGGGCGAACATGAGGGCGATGGCTTCGCCGATGCCGGCGGCGGCGCCGGTGACGATGGCGATTTTACCGGAAAGGGTGAAGTTTTCGTCGAACGGTTTGAAGTCCATGCGGTGTCTCCTGTGCGGGGATGGGCAAGGTGCGATTTGGACGATAGTACATTTTCCAACGGTTCTCGAGACCGTTTTTCGGTACCCCAACCCCGCCTGCGGATAGGCGCCGGCAAGCGGGGTTTTCGGGAGAGAGAGACTAGCGGTTGGTCAGTTCCTGACGGCGCGACCACTGTTCGTCGACGTTATCCTTGGTGATGGGGGTCCACGGCACGTCGTAAAGGGTCTTGGTGCCGCCTTCCCACTTCATGTCGGGATATTCCTTCCAGCAGCTGGACATGGGCTGGTAATCGGGGCCGATGATGTGGCGGAGGGCCACGTCCATGGCGCCCTGGGCCTGGGCGACGGCGTCCTGGAGGATGGAGAGGCCGAGTTCGCCGTTCTTGACCGCCTGGATGGCGTCGGATACGCCGTCGATGCCGGCGATGGCGAAGTCGGTGGGCTTGAGGCCGGCGGCTTTGATGGCCTGGATGGCGCCCAGGGCCATTTCATCGTTTTGGCCGATGACGCCGTCGATTTTCCCGGGGTGGGCGGTGAGCCAGTTTTCCATGAGCGAGAGGGCTTCGGCGCGGGACCAGTTGGCGGTCTTCATTTCCAGGACCTTGACCTCGGGGTATTCGGCGAGAGCCTTGAGGTTGCCTTCGCGGCGTTCAATCTGGGCGGATTGGCCGATGGGGCCTTCGATGATGACTACATTTCCCTTGCCGCCCATTTTTTCCAGAACCGCCTTGGCTTCCATGTAGCCGGATTTGACGTCGTTGGAGCCGATGTAGGCGGCGAGGAGATCGGTGTTGACGCGGGTGTTGGAGCCGATGACCGGGATGCCGGCGGCATGGGCGGTGGCGACGGCGGCGGCGCCGGCTTCGATGTCGATGGGAACGAAGAGGATGGCGTCGTAGCCCTGGGAGGACATGGTTTCGAACTGGCTCTGCTGCACGGAGGCGTCGTAGCGGCCGTCGAAAACGGTGAGCTTGACCAGGCCTGAGGTGACGGCGGGATGCCGCTCGAGGGCGGTGGCCCAGAGCTTCATGTATTCGCCGTTGAGGCCGTAAGTGGCGCCGCCGATGCGATAGGTTTTTTCGCCGGCGTTCAGGCTGATGGCGAAGAGACAGCAGGCCAGCACCGCGAACAGTAACGCTTTTTTCATGTTGTTCTCCTGAAAAAGTGGAAAATACCGCTCACATGACACACGTGGCAAACATGCGGACGCTTGATGTGGTTCCTTTCGAAAAGTCAATTTCAACGTTCGGTATCGGTCTGGAAGTAGTCGAGCATGACGGCGCCGACAATGATCATCCCCTTGACGACCTGCTGGTAGTAGCTGGATACGGATAGGAGGTCGAGGCCGTTGTTGATGACCCCGATAATCAGCACGCCCATGAGGGTGCCGATGAGGGCGCCGCGGCCGCCGGTCATGGAAGTCCCGCCGATGACCACCGCGGCGATGGCGTCGAGTTCGTAGGCGACGCCGGCTTGGGGCAGGCCGGCCGAGGTGCGGGCGGTGAGGAGGATGCCGCCGAGGGCCGAGAGGAAGCCGCTGATCACATAGACCATGAAGATGACGAAGGAAACGTTGATGCCGGAGATGCGGGCGGAACGGGCGTTCCCGCCGACGGCATAGATGTAGCGGCCGAATTTCATGCGGTAGAGGACTATCCAGGCCAGCACCAGAACGACCAGGAAGATGATGACCGGATTTGGGACCTGGAAAGAGTAGGAACCGAGGGGAAGGGTTTGGGCACCCTGGCCGATGGCGAGAAAGTCTTTGTCGAGGTTGGTGACCGGCATGCCGTTGGTGTAAATGTAAGTGAGCCCGCGGCCGATGGAGAGCATCCCGAGAGTCATGATGAAGGGGGTTACTTTGACCTTGGAGATGACCAGGCCATTAATCGACCCCAAAAGGGTGCCGGCGAGGAGCCCCGCGCAGACGGCGAGGAAGGGATGGAGGTTGGGAACCTCCTTATAGGCGGTGGAGACGAAGGAGGCGGCGACGACCCCGCCGAAAGCCAGCAGCGACCCGACCGAGAGGTCGATGCCGCCGGTGAGGATGACGAAGGTCATGCCGATGGAAAGGAGTCCGTTCACGGAGACTTGGCGCAGGACATTGATCAGGTTCTTTTCTTTTAGGAAGTATTCGGTCGCAAAGGAGAGGACGGCGCACAGGACGATGAAGGCGATGATTATGCGTAGGTCCCAAAGGACGGAAATGAAGTTGGCTGAGGATTTTTTATCCGGCGCGGTGGGGCTGTTCATCGTGTTTCCTTTGCGAATAGTTGGTCGCGGGAGTGCTGTGGGCTGCAAGTGGAATGAAAATGTGAACGTGTGTTTCCCAATTTCACATCGTCATCGGTATAACCGCGCTGCAAACTTCATGTCGCCATTTGCATCAATTTTTCCTCGCTCGCGTCTTTCCGGAGAATCTCGCCGGAGAAAGCCTTGTTCTTGAATACGATGATGCGGTCCGACATGCCGATGACTTCGGGCAACTCGGAGGACACGAGGATGATGCCGTTGCCGGCATTGGCGAAATCGGACATGAATTTGTAAATTTCCCGCTTGGCCCCGACGTCGATGCCGCGGGTCGGTTCGTCCATGAGGAGGATGGTGGGTTGCGACAGCACCCAGCGGCCGAGAATCACTTTCTGTTGGTTGCCGCCGGAGAGGTTTTGCACCAGTTGCCGGTCGGAGGGGGTCTTGATTTTGAAGAAGTCGATGGCTTTCTGCACGTCCTGGCTCTCGCGGGAGCGATTGATGAAGGGGCTTTTGTAAAATTTCCTGACCGAGGTCAAACTGGTGTTTTCACGCACCGAAAGGATCAGGGCCAGTCCGGAGGATTTGCGGTCTTCGGTCACGAAGGCGATGCCGTTCTGGATGGAGTCGTAGGGGGTGCGGTTTTTCACCGGGCTGCCGTTCAGGAGGATTTCCCCGCCGTCGGGACGCACCACCCCGAATAGGGATTCGAGGAACTCGCTCCGTCCCGCCCCGACCAATCCATAGAGGCCGAGGATTTCCTGGCGGTGGAGCTGGAGGGAAATCGGCTGGTGGAATTTTTTCCGGGTCAGGTTCCTGACCGTGAGGAGCGGGGTGGCGGTGGGCGTGTTTTCCTTTACATATTGGCCTTCCAGCTTCCGGCTGATCATCAAGTGTACGAGAGAGTCCTGGTCCAGTTCCGAGGCCGGCTTGGTGCAGATGTATTCGCCGTCCCGCAGGATGGTGATTTCGTCGGCAATGCGGAAAATTTCCTTCATGCGGTGGGAGATATAGAAAATCCCTTTACCCTGTCTCTTCAGGTTGTCGATGATTTCGAAAAGGTTGTCGGTCTCCTTCTCGCCGATGGCCGAGGTCGGCTCGTCCATGATCAGGACGTCCGAGTTGTAGGACAGCGCTTTGGCGATTTCCACCAGCTGCACCTCGGCAACCGAGAGGGTTTTCATTTTTCGGGAAGGGTCGATGTCGATTTTGATGCGGGACAGGACTTCCACCGCCCGCTTGTTCAAAGCTTTGTAATTGACGAACAGCCCCGACGACACCGGTTCGCGGCCGAGGAAGATGTTTTCCGCCACGGTCATGTCGGGAATCGGGGTGAGCTCCTGTTCGATAATCGCGATTCCGGCGTCCAAAGCTTGGCGCGGGGATTGGAACTTGACCTGCTTCCCCCTAAGCCGCATCTCCCCGGCGTCGGCGGCGTAAACGCCCATGAGGATTTTCATCAGGGTTGACTTACCCGCCCCGTTTTCGCCGCAAATGGCGTGGACCGTCCCCCGGCGGAGTTGAATGGAGACGCCCTTCAGGGCATGGACGCCGTGAAAGTGTTTCTCGGCTTTGTCCATGGAGAGAATGACGTCTGATTCGGTGGCGGTCATGAAAAATCTCCGGATTGGGCAAGCAACGAGTGAATCGTAACAGTCGGATCGGCAGGGGTTGACACAAAGCGGAGGCATGGGGGAGGCGGTTCAGCATGAGAACCACCAGTCAAGAAGTAATTTGTTTTTTTGAATTTACCTTATTTTTTTGTAATTGCAACTTTTATTTTCGAATATTTTCTTATTTTTCTCTTAGTGGGCTTTTAAAAGAAAATAGTGCGGCGGTTTTCCTGTATATTTATAAAAACTCGCATTCTTGACGCCTATGCTGCTGCACATATATCCCAACTCGCTCGCTCTTTCGATATTTCAACGTTACTTTTTCCGATAAAATGGTGCGGAAGGAGGTTTTTTTCTTTAGACAAGGGGTCAATTACGTCGATAGCTTTACTATCACTCGCTTCAACATTCTTCGGGGATTAGGAAAATCATTTTTGCAAGGGGAAATCATGAAAAAGTTTTTGCTTGTGGCTGCCTTGGTTGCCGCTCCCGCCATCATTGCCGGATGTGGCTGTGAAAAGAACGAATACTGTCTCGCTCCGGTCTGCCCCCCGCCGCAACCGGTTTGCATCCCCGCGCCAGCCCCGGTATGTCCGCCCCCGGCTCCGGTTTACGCGCCTGCTCCCGCGCAGGTTCCTGTCTATGCGCCCGCTCCCGCCGCTTGTTATACCGGCGCCTGCCCCCCGGTAGTGTCGGTTGGATATAGGTAAGAGTAACTCTACAACGCGACATCTGCGGGAACCACATCTGCAAATGCCGCATGAAGCAAGGGTTGCCAGATATCCGGAAGGTACTGGTGAAAAACGGCGCGACGCTCCTTTCGCCATGCACCCTTTTGATCACACGACTGTTGTGGGTGCGCCTCCCACAACAGTCGCGTAGTAGGGGTAATCCAACAACAAGTTTTGCGGGAACCGCTCCGCAAAGCTACATGAATAATAGTTGCGGTGTCCTTGGTCTATGGCCGCACCTCTGCCAAGTGTACGGAAAACGGTATAACCATATATTCACGCTACTTTTGCGAATGTGGTTCCCGTAAAAGTTGCGATGTGGAAATATCTATTTCCCACTATTCTAATTCCTTAAACAGGGTATTTGCGTGAGCGCCAGGGAATAATTCTACCTAAAATGCTTCGCTTTCCGTCGGAAAGCGAAGCATTTTTGTTTCGCGCACCTCTGGTGTTTGATATTATCAGCAATAATATGCCAACTTGCGGAACATAAAGAAACATGTCGATAATTATTTATGGGTAGCATAACGGTATGGCGCATGATATAATAATGGCGCTATTTGGAATTTTTTCAAATCAGGACCCTCAAAAGGTGGACAATCAGGTAATAATCGCGTTATGGTTTTACCCGATTTTCTAGGAAAGTCCTCAAAAGGGGATAGCATAACTACCGATAACTCCAAACCTCAACCTCATGCAAACCGCACGGGAAACAAACCCATTCTTGTGGTTAAACATAGGGATGGAAGCCATGTTTACCCTCTCGAAGAGGGTAAGCCTTTATTTATTGGCAGAGCCAAGGAATGCGACATCCAGCTTCCCTCGCCCGCGGTCAGCAGGCGGCACGCGGTTATTCTCTATAAAAACGGGATATGCGGCGTCAAGGATTTGGGCTCGTTTAACGGCACCATGCTTAACAACAATCCCATTAATGAACCACGCCACTTAACCGACAACGACACCCTGCGCATTTCCTCCTTCATCATCCGCTTGCAATCACCGCCCATGTCTGTGCGGCGTGGCACCACCCGGCGTCTCGCCGATCATCCCGCCATGGCGGAAGAACCCCCGGCCCACAAATCCGAACCGCGCACCTTCCCCGGCTCCGACCTCCGCCTCCCAAGAGCCATGGAAGGTCAAGCCGGACTCGAAGCCATGATTGGCGACATTCTGCCCGGCCCATTCAGGGAAACGACGGCCAACGACGACGGCACCCAGGTTTACGCGGCAGGCACCGATACCGCCTTTTTTCTGCGTAATGAAGAGAAGTTCAGTCATACCGCCAACACTATTCGCCGCGTTCGCCCCGCTCCCATAGCAAACGACCAACTCGATGTCGCCGCCCCGCTGGTATATGGCAAGGACATTCGGGAAGACGTCACCCGGATAATGCCGAGACCGGACGCTGTTAACGAACCCGCCGGGATCAAGCCTGCCCCGGCCGGTTCAGCCCAGCCGTCCCCCCCCGAACTTTCCCCCAATGATTCCATGACAGTGGGCAAAACCGGCGCTCTGTCGCTTTCCGCCGGTAAAACACTCAGTCAATCCCAGGTGCCGCCGTCCGCTTACGGCGCCGCTTCCTATCGGGTTCCGGACCAGGCCGGCGCGGGTATTTCTCCGCTGGCGGTGATGCCGGCGAACGATGAATTTAGCGACGAAGCGACTATCGAACCGGGATTCGTTGCCGCCGCCCGGTCTGCTTCCTCTCTGGAGGAGGATGAGGAACCGCTTATCAATCCTGAAGTCGCCGAAGCGATTATTCCCCTGAACGAGCCGGAAATCGCCCCGAAGCTGATTCTGCTGGATGACGCGCAAACCGCCCTGGAAAATTTGATCGCCGACCATCCCAAGCGCGATTGGTTCAAACCGGCGCAACCAGTCCGGGAAGTCGAAGCGGACACCAAAGGGGACTCGGGCGAAAGCGGGAATTACCGCCCGGAGACCGCCGTCATCGCCGCCGGGAACGGGCAGGGCGCACCTCTCCGCGACTTCCCTGGCCAAGATGAGGCGAGCCACGGCGTTGCCGGGGAATACGCCGGCGAAGCGGAAAACGGCGGCGGGACCGAAGTGAATGCGGAGGAGAAACGCGCCGTCGGTGGCGATACCGCCATGTATTTGAAGGCAAAGAGCGAAACCGATACCTTCAGTAAGCAGGCAAATGAGACCGATCTTGAAATCAGGCGTTCGGGCGATACCGACCTGCCGTCAAAAAGCGCGGGCGAGAACGGCAGCTTCCTGATTCAGGACAAGGCGGTGATATCCCGGACACCATTCAAAAGGGAAACGGGACCTGTCACCCGCGGCAAAGTGTTGGCCAAGGGCCAGAAGGAAATTCTGGCCGGGGTGGAATTGGTGGAGGTGTCTCCGGCGCTTCTCGCCGTCATCGAGAAACGCCTTGTCCTGTACCAACTCCTGGCCGACTTCGAGGAGGAACGAAACCTCCTGAGGATGAACCGAAGCAGATTGCCCCAGGCGGCGCTCAACGAATTGGACCGGCAGACCGCCGAACTGGACAATCTGCCCATTTCCGACGAAATCGACCGCATGATGCAGGAACTGCGGAGCCTGCAGGAAGTGCGGGAAGGCGGAATTCCCGAGGGCCGGGAACCGGGTCAGGCGTTGCCGGAGGAGTATTCGCCGGAATTGAGGCAGGCGGATGATTTGGCGGTGGCGCAGTGGCTGGCCATCCGCGAATCGAACGCGCGAGACCTTCCGGTCATATTCCGCGAAGCCTACGCGAAGGCGGCCGATGAACCGCTGGCGGTGGAGTTCACCAAAGCGCAAATCAGTTTCGGCAAGCTTTTGGGCGGGGGCATTTATTTGCTCGCGCTGGAGACCTTGTCGGAAAGGCTGCTTGCGGATAATCGTGAGGCGCTCAACCGCTTGCGCCGGCTGGACGAGGAAGGCGAGGCGGACGGAATGAAGGACGGCCTCTTGTCGAAGCTCGGGGGAATCGGGCGCTTGGCCAACAAATTCCGCAATCGCAAGACCATTCAGGAGGAAAGCGGGAAGATAAAAGAAGCGCAAAAGTCGGGCACGGCCCGTTTGGAGTCCATCCAGCGGGAAATGGTGTTCATGGAGAAATTCCTGATCAAGGAATTCCGATCGGTTTATGCCAACGCCGCGCTGGTTTTCTGTCAGGGCGCCGACATGCCGGTGGCGGTGCGCGCTTTTCTCCGGTACGGCGTCATCGGCTTCAAGCCGTGGTGGATGAACGACGAAATCCGCGACTTCATCCTTCGCGACTGCCAGGACAACGTGGTTTCCGGCTTTGAATGGGGTTCGACCGATCTCAACGTGGTTTACGCCGACGAGTACCTCGCCGGGGTCGGGCGTATGGAATGTACGCCTTCGCCGGACGAGTCGCTGGTGTATCTGGAAAAGAATTCCATGGAATGGAAGACGGAGCGGGCATACCGGCGCATCATAAATTCCCGCGGCTACAATGTCCTGATGGAAGAGATGCTCTCCAATATCGAGGCGAAAATGCGGCAGCTGGAACTTCAGGCCCAGGCGCTTGAGGACGAGATGACCCTACTCAGGACCAAGCCGCTGGCCTCGAAAAACAATATCTTCGATTTGCAGACCGAGCATCAGGCGGTCATGATCCGCCGCGACAACCTGAAGCGGCAATACAAACGCATTGAAAAGGAAGTGGTGTTTTCCATCCTGGAATCGGTGGAGGAGGCGGAGGGGCGTTTTCGCAAGGGCGAATTGAAGATGCCGGCCGGCGACGTGCTGATTCGCCGCGAATGCCGGGCCTTCAACGATTTGAGCTTCACCATGCGGGGCGGCAAGGAACGTTTCCTGCCCATGGTCATCCGCGAATCCTTCCTCGTCAATGGCGACGTGGTGAACGAGCGGGGAGTGGTGCGCTCGAACCTGACCGCCATCGAGGAGTTGGATCCCGGGGTGTTCCTCAACACCATCATCGGCGCCAAAAAGAAGGAAAACCGCGTCGAGCTCCGCCTTACGCCGGTGGTGGTGATTGTGCCTTGCCTCGGTTCGCAATGCGTTTGCGCCATGGCGCGGGAGGGCATGGACGGCGGCCACATCATGGTGCCGACCATATTGGCCCGCGCGGGGGCGCGGCAGAAACTTTTCGGAAACGTGTTGGCTGATTACCGCTGGGAAACTTCCAGGGAACTCGCCGGCCGCGATTCCATGAAGTCAGACACCCTGGTGGGCGTATTTACAAAAATCCGTTGGGAATGGCGCAATTTCGCCAAGGCGAAGCGGGAAAAGGGGCTTATCTACAACGACCTCTCGGAAGTGGCGAACTGGCGCCGGGTGTATGAGCTTTACCTCTCGGACGCCAACAGCGGAGCCCGGCAGCTTTTTATTCGCAACCGCGATCTTTACGACAGCCTGGTCGGCAAATATATCGACCTTCCCGAGGGAGTCAAAATCCTGCGGCAATTTCAAAACTCGGCGGGTTCCGAAGGTGACAAGGATGCCGAAGAGGAGATTCTGGAGCAGTGAATGCCGCATCGGTGAGATAGAAAAAACGGGACGGGAATGCCAGGCATTCCCGTCCCGCTTTATATACCTGGCCATTGTCCCGGGTTCAACCCGCCTTCTTGGGAGCGGCCGGCTTGGCGTTGTCCTGTTCCTTTTGGGCGGCGGGGGCTTCGCCGTGTTTATGGAGTTCCCACTGCGTTTCGCCGTCCTCGACTTTCTTGATGATGCCGAAAACCGGGATTTCCGCGCTGGACCACCATTCGGTGCTGCCCGAGTCATCCGGCGTCTCGCCGTAGCGGAGGATTTCCACCACGCTCACCGGAATCAGCTTGCCGTTCAGGTGCACCGTTTCGTCCCGCAGGGCGACGACAGTGCCGGGTTTGTTCGGCGGTTCCGGCACGATGAAGGGATCGCCGGCTTTGTGGGTGATTTTCTTGGTGTTTATGATTTCGCCGTCGTAAATGTTGTCCACGGTTATTTCGACCATCGCGTCGGGACCTTCGCCGAAGCGTTTGGTGACGGTGAATTTCTGGATATAACCGTTCGGGAGGCGGTAACTGACCCATTCGCCGGGAGTGGCGAAGGAAATTCGGTTGGGGACGGTATCCATGGCGGCGGCATAACCCAAGCCCGCCAGCAGGAGAGACGCCAGGATGAACGCGGCCTTTTTCATTGTTGTCGTCCTTTCGCTGCGATAAATGGTTGCTGTACAAAAAGGCGCACACGAGTGGAACAACCCCGAAAGCCCGCCAATCAAGACGGGGCTTTCGGGGCGGGTCGGAGATTAGTTTTTGTTGAAGCCGAAGGTGAAGCCCCAGCCATCGTTATAACGCGGGGGTGGGGGGGGTGGGGGACGACGGCGAACGACCGGAACCGGCGGCGGAGGTACGACGACCACCGGCGGGCGGTTGATAATCACCGGCGGGGGCGGGGGCGGGGGCCGACGAATGACCGGTACCGGTTGGGGGGCGATGACCACCGGCGTGGGTGGGGCAACGACCACCGGCGGGGCGTAATTGTCGAAAATAACTTCGTTCCTGACCTTGTCCCCATCGTTTACTACCGCCATCAGGCCGGTATTACCGACATAACCGAAGGGTTCCAGTGACACGGTGGTGGTGCGGCCTTCGCGGACGCGGACTTTGAGGCGGTCGTCACTGTTGCCGTAAAGGCGATAATTGTCTTTCTCCACCGCGATGGTGATGCTGCCGCCGGAGGGAATGACGATGCCGCCGGAGTAGTTCTGGCCATAGGCGCCTTTGGTGAGGAAGAGGCGCTCCTTGCCGAAGGTGAGGGTGTAGTCCTGCCAATCGCGGTTCGAAACGGTGAGCCAGCCCTGGTGTCTGGCGAGGGGCGGGGGCGGCATGGCGCGTCCCACCGGCGCCATGCGCACTTCGGCCTGGATGGCGTGCGCTAGCGTGGGGACGGCTATGACCAGAGCCATGGCGACGACGCCGATGGCAAGCAGCCCTTTCTTCATGCGAATTCTCCTTTTTCTTCGATAATACAGTTCCCGCAAACATGCGGACGCCCGAGGGCGCCCGATCCAAAGCAAAATTTTTCGCTCCATATAATGTACAACTTTTCCTGGAAAATGGCATTAGCCATTTCCTGAATACCAGGGTGTAAATTCCTGAATCGGCGAAATCCGAATACATTTCAGCAATAAAATTCCGCAAAATAAAGTTGCGTTAGGGATTATGTTTGGTATAATTCGTTATATGACGAAATGAAAAATTGAGCTCCGCTGAAGTTTTCGGCATAAAGTCCACCGGGAGGTCTCGCTCATGTTCGACACCATCACCATAATTAAAGCCCTGGCGGATGAAAACCGGCTCCGCATACTTATGGCTCTCAGGGGGAAGGAGCTGTGCGTCTGCACATTGACGGAGCTCCTCGACCTTTCTCCCTCGACAACCTCGAAGCATTTGTCGATTCTCAAGCAAGCCCGTCTTATCGAAAGCGTCAAGGACGGGAAGTTCGTCTATTATCGGCTGGTGGGTGAGGAATCGCCGCATTACCATCTCGCCAAGCCCGCTCTAGCCTGGTTGACAGGGGCCTTGGCGGAGACGAAGCAAATAATAACCGACCGGCAGCTCTTGCAGGAGATTATCGCCAAAGGCATCGAAGCCGCGCCGGAAGCGGTGGCGGCCAGCCACGACCACAAACTTTACCGGCATGTGCCGGGGATTCACGCCATCGGAAAATTTTGCTGAGAATGCCAGCCCCTTCCGTCGCTATCAGGCAACCTTTTTGTCAACCCTATACCTTGGAGTCAGTCATGCCCGACACCATTTCCCCCCTAAACTCCGCTCTCGACCCGCAAAGCGTCACTCACACCCCGCGTGACGGCATGCACGACTCCCGCCACCCCCACCCCGCTTCCTGCTGTGCCCGCCACGGCCAAGAGGAAACGTCCTGCGCCTGCCACACCGCCATCAAGGTAACCCAAGATTCCGACTGCGCCGAGGACGGGGCAGGCTTCTCCTGGATCTGGCGGGTCATAATCCCCGGCCTGTTTTTCCTGGCCGGGCTTCTCGGGAAACACTGGCTTAACAGCCACTTTGGCGCTGTCCCGGTATACGCCCTCATGTTGGCAGCCTATCTTCTCTGCGGTCTGCCGGTGCTGAGAGAAGCCGGACGCTCCATCGTGAAAGGCGACTTCTTCAATGAGTTCACCCTGATGAGCCTCGCCACCCTGGTGGCAATCGGCATCGGCGATTTGGCCGAGGCCGTCGGGGTGATGCTTTTCTACTCCATCGGCGAAGCGGTGCAGGATTTGGCCAGCGGGAAGTCCCGCCGCTCCATCCGCTCCCTCATCGCCTCGAAACCCCAGACCGCCACGGTTAAAAACGGCGACCAGGTCTGCCAGATGCGGCCGGAAGAGGTTCCGGTCGGTTCAACCGTCCTGGTGAAACCGGGTGACAAGGTGCCGCTGGACGGCGACATTCTCTCCGGAAGCGCCAACCTGGACATGTCCTCCCTCACCGGCGAGTCCGCGCCGGTCAAAGTCGCCGCCGGCGGCAAAGCCTACTCCGGCGCGATTTGCCTGGACGGCGACCTAGTCGTGAAAACCACCGCCATCGCCGCCGACTCGATGACCGGGAAAATCCTTTCCATGGTCGAGCATGCGGTCAGCATGAAGTCGAAAACCGAGCGCTTCATCACCACCTTCGCCCGCTATTACACCCCGGCGGTGGTCGGCGCCGCCGCCCTGGTGCTGCTGATACCGCCGCTCTTCTTCCATCAGCCCTGGAACGTGTGGATTTACCGGGCTCTGGTCCTGCTGGTGGTATCGTGTCCGTGCGCGCTCCTGTTATCGGTCCCCCTGGCTTTCTTCGCCGGCATCGGCATGGCTTCGCGCCACGGGATGCTGGTTAAAGGCGGGCAGGTCTTCGACGCCCTGGCGAAAGTTAAGACAGTCATTTTCGACAAAACCGGCACCCTCACCGAGGGAAAACTTTCCCTGTCGCATAGCGAGCCCGCCCCCGGGGTCGACGCGAAGGAACTGTTGCGCCTGGCCGCCCTGGCCGAGACCCGCTCGAACCATCCCCTGGCCAAGGCGATTTTGGCCGCCGCCGGCGAGGCGGGAAAGTTCCAGGATAATCTGCATATCGCCGACGTGGCGGGGAAGGGGATTGTCGCGACGGTGCAGGACGACGAAATCCTGGTGGGGAACGCCAAGCTGCTCCGCGACCATCAGGTGGAGTTCCGGGAAACGCCGCTTAGCGACGTGGCGGTTTACGTGGCTTTGAACGGCAAATACCAGGGCTGTCTCACCTTTGCGGATCAATTGAAAAGGGACAGTGTCAAGGCGCTCCACGAACTCAAGCAAAAATTCGGGGCCAAGCTGTTCATGCTGACCGGGGACCGCAAGGAAACGGCGGCGGCGGTCGCCGAGAAATCGGGGATTGACGGCTTCCGGGCGGATTTGCTGCCCGACCAGAAGGTCTCCGCCTATCGCGAAATCTCCCCGAACGGCGACGCGGTGTTTGTCGGCGACGGGGTGAACGACGCTCCGGTCCTGGCGGTGTCGGGGGTGGGTGTGGCGATGGGCGCACTTGGCTCGGCGGCGGCGGTGGAGGCGGCGGACGCGGTGATTCTGGACGATTCGCCGGCGCATTTGACCTCGCTCTTCGGAATCGCGGCCCGGACCCGGAGGGTGGCGGGCGAGAACATTGTCCTGGCCTTGACGGTCAAGACGGTGGTGATGGTTTTGGGCGTTCTGGGCATAAGCGGGATGTGGTCGGCGGTGTTTGCCGATGTGGGGGTGGCGCTCCTGGCGGTGGTGAACTCGCTCAGGCTGACGCGGGAGTGAAGGATTAGAGCCGGACTTTTGTAAAACTCCAGCTGTAAGTTGAGGTAAGGGGGATGACAAACCCGCTTATGTAGACCTGCAACTGTAGTATTAGAGCTTCGCTGTCATGCCCCGGCCGGTTCCAGGATCTTGATTTTTCCGGCGATTTTTTGATCGCGTTTTTCCAGATAGGCTTTGCTCAGATCATGCAGCATCTGGGCGTTAATCTCGAATATAAACAACAGTCAGGCATCACGCAAAGCCTAATATCACACAATGGGGCGGAATGTGGCGTAACAGCGTTCGGAGAGGCGTCTCACTGCAGCCAATGTTTGACGGAGCGATTTCGGAAAAGTTGCAGGCGACTTCCCCAAGCGGCCGATAAAAGAGGATTGGCGAACCCTAAACCAATCACCATGGACGCGTCCGGGAGCTTCCTTGCATGTCCGATAAAATCCTCCTCCTCGGCCACGAAAGAAAATACGGGCTGGAACTTGTCCGCCTCCTCAAGACAATGGGCCATTACCCGGTCGCCCAGGCCTGGGAAAGCTTTTCCCCCCGATCTTTCGGACGGGATCGCCCGGAGTTGATCATCGCCGACGTCGACACCCCGTCCGCGCCGCCCATGCGGGAATTTTCGCCCCTGGTCCGGAAAGTTTGGGGCAGGGACTTTCCCATCCTCGCCGTGTCCCGCTCCGGGAAATGCGCCGCTGTCGAGGCGCTTCTCGAGTCAGGCGCCAGCGACTTCCTGAAGAAGGAGTCGCCCCTGCCGCTCGCGGAAAAGAAAATCGCCCGCTGCCTTGAACCTGGTAACGCCCGGCCAAGCCACCCCCTGTCCGAGGACATTCCCCCGGCATTGGCTAACCTGTTTCTTGATAACCCCCGTCTCCATCGCCTCCGCGACCTTGCCGACCTCCACGCCGGCGCCACCCCCCGCCGGCCCTGGTGCCGGCGCCATGCCCCGCCGGACAAGCAATGGCGCGGCGTCGCCACCGCCGCCAGCATCGGCCGTTTCCAGGTGGGTAAGCCGGTGGAGTACCTCCTGTGGAGCCGCTTCCATATGTTCCGCATGCCCGCGCCGGCCGAGTATGCCGTTCCGGAAAAAGTACTGCTCTCCCGTTATGGCCCGCCGCTTCTGGCCGCCGTGGATCGCGGCAAGTTGCCGGCAGGTTCGGACGTATACGCGCTGATACCCCGAGACGGGATCAACGCCGGATATATCGCTTGTCTGTTGAACAGCCGTTTGCTGGATTTTTACTGCAATCGGCTGGCTTCCTGCCCGGACGGGCACCTGCGCGCGGAAACGCTTCGCGACCTCCCCGTTCCCAAACCGAACCCGGAAACCGCCCCGGAGTTCATCCGGGCCAGTTCCATGCTCACCCACTTCGGACCCAACCCGGAAAGCTGGATTGACCGGCAAAGCAGGGAGGAGTGGTGGCAACGCCTGGACGACCTGGTGGCTGAGGCCTACGGCGCGGGCCGGGAAGCGCGGGAAGGCCTCCGCGCCCTGCATTTTTAGGGGATGAACTGCACCTGGTACTCCACTTTCGTCGTTCTCCGAAAAAAAATGCTTGTGTTTTCCCGGTAATTCCATTTGATAGACCTGAATTGAAAGTGTATGGGGTCGTTTCGCGTTTTTCTTTCGAGAACCGCGCCACAGGCGGCCCCCGCTGGAAACGAGGGCCCGTTACATTATATGGCGGCGGAATAGTGCGCCATGGCGCATCCGCCAGTTAAAAAAAACACAACGAGAAAAGGGTTAGACATGAGCATGAGCCGCGACGAAATCAAGGAAAAGATCATTGACATCACCTGCGATCAACTGCAAGTCAGCCGCGACCAGGTTAAGGACGACTCGGCTTTTGTCGAAGATCTCGGCGCCGACTCCCTTGACATCGCCGAATTGATTATGGAATTCGAAGACGAATTCGATCTGGAAATCCCCGAAGACGAACAGAGCATCCGCACCATCAACGCCGCGGTGGATTTTGTCGCCGGCAAAATCAATAAATAATCCGAGGTTCGCCAAATCACCGATTCATTTTGCCGGATGGGCATTCACTTGAGCGAATGCCCATCAAGCAAAACTCGAGAAAGGACCCCCTACGATGCCCGACGCCCGCAAGCGCCGAGTCGTCATTACCGGAATGGGCTGTGTCACCCCCGTCGGCAACGATCTGGAAACCGCCTGGAAAAACATCCTGGACGGCGTATCCGGAGTCGGCGAAATCACCCTTCTTGACCACTCGCTTTTCGCCGTTCATTTCGCCCATGAAGTCAAGAACTACGACCCGACTCAATGGATGGACGCCAAGGAAACGAAACACACCGACCGCTTCGTCCACATGGCGATGGGCGCCTCGAAAATGGCGGCGAAAATGGCCGGACTCGAAGCTGGGTCATTTGTCCCCGAACGCGCCGGCGTCGTCTACGCTTCGGGTATCGGCGGCATCCGTTCCATCGAGGAGCAGTACGAACGCTTCAAGCAGAAGGGCACCAAGAGGATCAGTCCCTTTACCATCCCGCTCCTGATGATTAACGACGCGCCGGGTCAGCTCGCCATCGACCTGAATTTGAAGGGCCCGAACTACTCCACCGTCACCGCCTGCGCCAGTTCCACCCACGCCATCGGCCTCGCGCTCCGGCACATTCAGTGGGGGGAAGCCGACGTGATGTTGACCGGCGGCTCCGAAGCGGGCATATCTATTCTGGGCCTTGGCGCGTTCATCAATATGGGCGCCTTGTCGACCCGTAACGACGATCCGAAAACCGCCTCCCGCCCGTTCGACAAGGACCGGGACGGCTTCGTCCTGGGTGAAGGCGCGGCGACCTTGGTATTGGAGGAAGCCGAACACGCCAAAAAACGCGGCGCGAAAATCATCGCCGAGGTCCTCGGCTACGGTTTCTCGGACGACGCCTATCACATCACCGCCCCCGACCCGAGCGGTGACGGCGCGGTGCGATCCCTCTCCATCGCCATCGAAAATTCCGGCCTGAAGCCGGAGGATATCGACTACATTAACGCCCACGGCACTTCGACCCCTCTGAACGATCGCACCGAAGCCCAGGCCATCCGCAAAGTCTTCGGCTCGCACCTGCCAAAGCTGGCGGTCAGTTCCACCAAAGGCCACACCGGGCATTTATTGGGCGCGGCCGGGGCGGTCGAGGCCATTTTCTCCGCCATGGCCATCAAGCAGGGCATAGTGCCCCCGACCATCAATTTCCACACCCCCGATCCCGAATGCGACATCGACGTCACCCCGAACCACCCGAAGAAGAAGGATATCCGCTACATTCTTTCGAACAACCTCGGCTTCGGCGGGCATAACGCGACCTTGTGCATGGGGCGTTACGACGGGTAGGGCTTACCTTTAACCGCAGGAGCCATTCATGGCCATGATAGATTATTTTTTCACCGAAGAGCAACAGATGATGGTGGACACCGCCCGGGAAATCGGCGAAAAGAAAATCGTCCCCGTCCGCGCCAAATACGATGAGGAACAGACTTTTCCCACTGACGTTTTCAAAGCCATCGCCGACGCCGATTTGACCGGCGTCTACATCCCCGACGAATACGGCGGCTGCGCCGGCGAGACCGGCATCATGAACATGTGCCTGGTGACCGAAGAGCTGTCCCGCTGGTGCGGCGGTATTTCCCTGTCCTTCGCCGCGACCGCGCTCGGGACCCTCCCCATCATGATTTCCGGCGACGACGAGCAGAAGAAGCGCTGGCTGACCCGCATCGCCGCCGGCACCCTGGCCGCTTTCGGCATCACCGAATCCGACGCCGGCTCCGACGCCGCCTCCATGCGCACCACCGCGGTGAAGGACGGCGACGACTACATCCTGAACGGTTCGAAGCTGTTTATTTCGAACGGCGGCGAAGCCGACATCTACTCCGTGTTCGCCATGACCGACCGGAAAAAAGGGGCGCGCGGCTGTTCCTGCTTTGTCCTGGAAAAAGGCATGCCCGGCTTCACCTTCGGAAAGAAAGAGGACAAGATGGGCATCCGCGCCTCCTGCACGCGGGAGCTGATCTTCCAGGACTGCCGGGTGCCAGCCGCGCACCGTCTCGGCCGCGAAGGCACCGGCTTCATGACCGCGATGAAAACTTTCGACAATTCCCGGCCCGGGGTCGGTTCCCAGGCTTTGGGGATTGCCCAGGGCGCCCTTGATTTGGCGGTCGATTACGCCCGGCAGCGCAAGCAATTCGGCCGGCCGATTATCGCCAACCAGGGCCTCCAGTGGATGCTGGCGGACATGGCCATGCAAATCGAAGCCGCCCGCGCCCTCGTGTACGCGACAGCCCGCTGGATTGACTCCGGCGCCAAGCGTCCGACCGGGGCGTCGGCGATGTCGAAGTGTTTCGCTTCCGACACCGCCATGAAGGTGACGATTGACGCGATTCAGGTTTTTGGCGGCGTCGGCTATACCAAGGAATACCCGATTGAAAAGTACGCCCGGGACGCCAAAATCACCCAGATTTACGAGGGCACGAACCAGATTCAGCGCGATGAAATCGCCTTGGCGCTGATCAAGGAAGCGGCGAAGGGTTAATTGCGGCGGCAGGAAGATTCGCGCTTTACCGCGCGGTTTTTCCCACTATAATTTGCTTTCGCATAATTTACGATTGGGGCGGCCTACAGGCCGTCCCAATCGTGCTTCATGAGGAACAAATCGATAAAAAAAGGTTGAACCGTTTTCAAATTTGCCATCGATACACAAGCCGCAATTACTTCTCGTGCTTTTCTAGGGATGTTTACGGTTCTCTGTGTCTCTGTGGTGAAATATTCCATCCGAGGAGCCAAAACCGTGAACATCGTCGTCTGCATCAAACAAGTGCCGGAAACTACCGAAGTGCGCATCGACCCGGTCACCAACACCCTGGTCCGCCAGGGCGTCGCTTCCATCATCAATCCCTTCGACGCCTACGCGATCGAGGAAGGGGTGCGTATCCGGGAACGCCTCGGCGCCGGCAAAGTCACCGTCGTCACCATGGGTCCGCCGCAGGCTGAATCGGCCTTGCGCGATTCCATTGCCCTCGGGGCGGACGACGTCGTTCTTGTCTGCGGCCGCGCCTTCGCCGGCGGCGACACTTGGGCCACCAGTCTCACCCTCGCCCTGGCCATGAAAAAACTCCAGCCCGACGTGGTCCTTTGCGGCAAGCAGGCCATCGACGGCGACACCGCCCAGGTCGGCCCCGGTATTTCCTGCCATCTCGATTGGCCGCAGGCCTGCTATGTCTCGAAAATCCGCGAAATCGCCAAAGGCCGCGCCGTAGTCGAGTGCCTGATGGAAACGGGGAAGGAAGTCCTGGAAGTCCAGCTCCCGGCCGTCCTCACCGTCGTCAAGGAAATCAACGAGCCGCGCCTGCCGTCCCTCAAGGGGAAGATGCGGGCGAAGAAGGCCACGGTCACCACCTGGTCGGAAGCGGACATCGAAGCGGATCCGGAGAAGGTCGGCCTGAAAGGCTCTCCCACCGCGGTGAACCGCACTTTCTCGCCGCCGCGGCGCGGGGGCGGGGAAATCATCCAGGCCGAATCGGCCGCGGAAGCCGCGAAAATCCTGGTCGGGAAAATCAAGGAAATGCAAATCTGCTGATCACTGAAGTTTTCAAAATTGCCATTCAAACCGCCGAATGCCAATTTCGAAAAATCAGAACGCCCCGGTATTCATACAAAAACGATTTTTGTCGTCTGGCGATTGGCGGTTGAATCGCTAGACGACAAAACTTCAGTTACGAGGATCGAACATGTCCGAAAACGCTCTCATCATCAATCCGGAAAAATGCGTGGGCTGTCAGGCCTGCATCAAAGCCTGCCCCTTCAACGCCCTCGCCATGCAGGGGAAACTGGCGGTGGTGAACGACGCCTGCACCTTCTGCGGCGCCTGCCTCCCCAGCTGTAAATTCGGCGCCATCACCATGACCAAGGCGGAGAAAAAGGCCGCCGTCAACATTGCCGACTACCAAGGCGTCTGGGTCTTCGGCGAACAGATCGACGGGGTAATCCAGGGCGTCGTCCACGAGCTCATCGGCAAGGGCAGGGAACTCGCCGACAGCCTCGGCGTCCCCCTGACCGTCCTGGTCCTCGGCCACAATATGGACGAGGCGGCCCAGGAGATCCTCCAATATCCGGTCGACCACGTCATACAGGTGGACGAGCCGGAGCTGAAGCACTACGCCAGCGAACCCTATGCCCGGGTGGTCGCCGATCTCATCGCCAAAAAGAAGCCGGAGATTTTCCTGGCCGGCGCCACCGCCATCGGCCGCTCCTTCCTGGCCCGCGTGGCGGTCGAGGTCCACACCGGCCTGACGGCGGACTGCACCGGCCTCGACATCACGCCCGAGCGGCTTCTCCTCCAGACCCGTCCCGCCTTCGGCGGAAACATCATGGCCAGCATCCTCTGCGCCAAACACCGCCCGCAAATGTCCACCGTCCGCCACAAGGTCATGAAGGCGGCGGAGAAGGACGGCGGCCGGGGCGGCAAGGTCGAAAAAATCACCGCCGACGGTAAGCTCCTGCTGTCCCGGACGAAGCGCCTGGATTGGCTGCCGGAAATCACTTCCACCGTCAATCTGGTAGACGCCGACATCATCGTCTCCGGCGGCCGCGGCCTCCAGAAGCCGGAGAATTTCGTGCTGGTGGAAAAACTGGCGAAACTCCTCGGCGGGGCGGTCGGGTCTTCCCGCGCGGCCGTCGATGCCGGCTGGATGCCTTACAGCCACCAGGTCGGCCAGACCGGGAAAACCGTGCAGCCGAAGCTTTACATCGCCTGCGGGATTCAGGGGGCGGTGCAGCATTTGGTCGGGATGTCTTCGGCCGACCGGATTATCGCCATCAACAAGGATAAGGACGCGCCGATTTTTTCAGTTGCGACTTACGGGATTGTCGGGGACGCCCTGGAAGTATTGCCGGCGATGATCCGCGAACTCGGAGGGGAAGCTTAGCAAAGTAGACATGTTACTAATAATCATTTTTCCATGAACCGGTGACAAGTTATTCCAAACGGCGCAAGTTTTGCGGGCAGGTTCCCGCAGAGCTTGCGCTGTGTAGCTTGCTTGCATTGGCGCCCCCAATTTTATTTGACAGGCGAAAAACGACCTTCGATAATTACCGCGTCCGCAACTTCCCAGTCATAATCGTTTACCGATAGGAGAACATGTGAAAAAATTCCTGCTTGCAGCGCTCCTCTTTCTTACCCTGGCCGTAACCGCGCCGGCGCTCGACCTCGGCGACCCCGCCCCGGCCCTCAACGTCGGCAACTGGATCACCGGTTCTCCCGTCGATCCCACCAAAGTGGACGACAAAACTTTTTACATCGTCGAAGTTTGGGGTGTGACCTGTCCGCCTTGCGTCCGCACCATCCCGCTCCTGAACGAACTCCAGAAAAAGTACGCCGATAAAGGCTTGAAAATCGTGTCCTTCACCAACGATGAGGAAGCCGACGTCCGCCAGTTCCTGGAAAAGCACCCCATGGAATACTCCTCCTTTGTCGACAAGGACGGCGGTTCCGTCATCAGCTACATGGCGGCTGACAACCGCACCAGCATTCCCCACGCCTTCCTGTTCGACAAATCCGGCACTTTGGTATGGATCGGCAACCCCCTGGATAACCTGGAAAAGCGGATCAACCAGGTCATTTCCGGCCAGCTCTCGGGGGAAAAGGCCATGAAGGTAAAGGCCCTCCGCGATGAACTCCAGGAGGCGTTTGCCAGCCAGAATTTCTCCAAGGTTCTCGACACCCTCGACAAGCTGGAAGTGCTTGAACCCGACAACAGCCAGTATTACCAAATTCACTACCGCATCCTTACCGAACTCGGCGAGGCCGACCCCTTCGAAATCAAGGATCTCCTCGACAAGTGGTACAAGGGCGTGCAGGACGATGCCGAAGGTTTGGTCATCCTGTCGATGATTGCCATCGACCAGGGCCACCCCTCGGCCCGCAATCCGCAACTCGCCATCACTGCTGCGCGGAAAGCTTATGCGATGGATTCGGAGGCGAAACCGCAGGCGGGTTTGAACCTGGCCGAGGCCTACAAGGCGGTCGGCCGCATCGATTTAGGCATGAAAGTCCTGGACCAGGTGGCGGAGGAGTCGAAAAGCCCGGAAGTCGAGGAAATGGTGAAGTCGATCAAGGCTTTCTACACCCGTTTGCAGAAGGTGGCGGAGAACCCGGACGTGGATTATAAACCGTGAGCTTGCTATTTCTAGTTTAATGCGGTGAATTCTCTGCAACCCAATTCCACGAAAAAATCGAGCGGACCTGTCGCTCGATTTTTTCGTTTCCCGGGTACGGGGGAGATTCCGTGACAGCAAGAATGACGTTGAAATAAGGACAAGGCACCGAACGCTGTTACGCCGGACTCCCCCACACGTCATTCCGGTGCCGCAAGCGTTCAACCGGGGTGAGACGTAACTCGCCGGAATCCAGGCCGATAAACCGTCGCTGGGTGGTTCCACTTAGTACTTCAGTTGCATGTTGAGGCAACACCTGACTCCGAACCCTGTTCTGCCGCAACCTTCCCAGCGCGTCATTCCGGCGTCGCAAGCGTATGCTGCACCCCTAACGGGCGGTTTCGCCGGAATCCAGAGGGATTTACGGTGACGGCGGTATTACTTCTTTATCGTGACGACTTGGTGGTTCTACTGCCTTCCGTGTCAATCCCTCTGGATTCC